>JBJESB010000168.1:0-24941 GCA_051882575.1 Oscillospiraceae bacterium | reverse complement strand
TGGCTGCTGCGCAGCCGCAGCCTAGCGGCTGCATACGGGAACAAGTTCCCGTAATATATTATTATAAGAACCTCACGCCGTTTCCCAAATCAATAACAAAGAGCGCACTACGTGCGTGATGTGCAGCCTTTTTCTGCCGTTGGCAGAAAATTTTGCTGGCGCAAAACCGCACGCACTCAAATTTGGACGGCTGTGAGAACCTTGAAATAAATGTACACTGCTTGCGCAGCTATCGGCTTCGCCGATTTATGAGAACTCCGTTCTCAAAACATTTATTATACCACCGGATTTCTTTTTTGGAACTCGGAAACTGTACCCTAAAACCAATTTGTCATTTCCTGTAGCCTGTTTCGGCAACTTGCTACAAAACTATTGACATTTTGTGACCGATATGGTATAATATCGACAAAGAAACCCTTTAATAAACATTAAAGAAAGAGGTATTCATTATGGCAAATATACTTTCCCAAAATGAACTGCAAAAGCCAAGTTCGTGTGAAACACAAACTGCAAGACAGGAAAACCAAGCCTCTGTTTCGGATGAACCCGACACAGCTGTATCTGCAAAAAACGATAATGGAAAAAAATCCATGGCTAAGGCTGCGGGTGTTAAATCGGTTTTCGCTGTGGGCGAAACCGTATATATGACTTCGTTCGGCAAAGGAAACGACGCTGTTCTTGAAAAGAAGATAGTTGATGAATCCCCTGAAAACATCAATACAGACAACCCAGCGTATGCAATTACCGATATTTCATCTGTAAATTATTCGGTAGAAGGACACCGAGGACAGACAGTATGCGCTACTGCCGATAACCCTCTGCATCACGACGGCGGCTCCTCCGTTCCTACGGATATGCTTTGCCTGAAGTCAGCGCTTGAAAAGGCGTTCTTCGGCGAGAACTGCGGTGAACCCTTTGACGATAATCTTCATATTCAGCTGATATATAATATTCTCGATATTGAAAAGATTCTTGCGGTATACTCCACTAATGCGGTATATGCGCTTAATAATATGATTGCCGATGAAGATGATGAAAGCTCCGATTTGTTTCAGAACATGACCACGGATTATACTTATGATGAATTTCTGGGTCGCAGTGAGAGAATTGTAAAGTCGTTCAATGCCTTTGTAAAGAACAAAAGACTGGCATATTATTCGGATGCATTTTATGAAAAAAAAGGCAAAGACAACGGAAAACGTTCGGACAAAGAAATCTATTCTATTCTGGCAATGCTGGGAAAACTGCGCCACTGGTGCGTTCACAGCGAAAGCGGCGAGGCGGAATACTGGCTTTATAAGCTGGACAACCTCAACAGCGAATTCACGGATATTCTTGATATTCTTTACAACCGCTCGGTAAATGAAATAAACAGAGGATTTGTTGAAACCAATAAGGTCAATATTCAGATTCTGCAAAGGGTTTGCAAAAATACAGACCCGGTATCTTTGGTAAAGGCTTACTATGAGTTCCTTATTACAAAGAAGCATAAGAATAAGGGCTTTTCGATAAAACTGCTTCGCGAAAAGATGCTTGCTGAAATTTACAACGAAAATCCGAATCATTTAGTGTTTGATAAGAGACTAAACTCTGTGCGCAATAAGCTATATCAACTGATTGACTTTATTATCTGCTTGGGTTATCAGAATGAATACAGCGACAGAGTTGATGCATTGGTAAGCAGCCTTAGAAGCTCTGTCACCGACGAAGAAAAAGAAGCTGTTTATAATGCAGAAGCAGCATATCTCCTGGGCAGGCACAAGGGCGCAGTTGAGCTTATTGCGAAATCACTTAATGGCGCAAATATCAAAGCGCTCCGGCAGAACAATCCGAAAATCTCTGACAGCGCACTGCAAAGCTGCTTTATAAAGCCTGCGGAGAGGGTTTCAAATTTCACAAAGCTGATTTATTTGCTTACTCGGTTTATCAACGGAAAAGAAATCAACGACCTGCTCACAACGCTTATCAACAAGTTTGACAATATCAGAAGCTTCCTTGAAACCATGGAAGAGCTGGGTCTTGAGCGAACATTCACAGAGAATTATCGCTTCTTTGAGGACAGCAAAAAGTATCTTGAGGAGCTTGTTGAACTGAACTCCTTCGCAAAGTCCTGCTCCTTTGACATCAGCGCAAAGAGAATCATGTACTGTGACGCGCTTGATATTCTCGGTGTTCGTGATGATTTATCGGAAAGTATGATTAACGATATTCTTCAGCTTGACGAGAATGGTAAGAGAATAAGCAAGAACCAAAGGAAAAACGGTTTGCGCAACTTCATAGCAAGCAACGTCATTGATTCCAACAGATTCAAGTATCTGGTGCGCTACGGAAATCCCAAGAAAATCAGAGAAACCGCAAAATGCACGCCTGCCGTAAAATTTGTACTTGACGGAATACCCGATTCTCAGATTGAAAGATACTATAAGTCATGCTTCCCGCATAATAACGCAGAGTCTGCCGCAGACGAAAAGCGAAAGGCATTGGCAGAGATGATTTCAAACATCAGCTTTGATTGGTTTAAGGACGCGGGAAAGGTTCAGAGGGTTAACTCTGAATCAAGGTCGCACGAGGCGGAAATCAAGCGAAAGAATCAGGCTATTATTCGTTTGTATCTTGCGGTAATGTATCTTATGCTCAAGAACCTTGTGAATGTAAACTCCAGATATGTCATAGCCTTTCATTGTGTAGAAAGAGACGCCAAGCTGTATAAGCTGAACGGGCTTGCCATTGAGGGCAATACCGATAAAAACCGCACGCTTCTTACTGCTGCAATTATGGGAATCACCTCAGCGGACAGAGACCCCTCGGGTGAAATTGTCGCTGACTGCGATTTAAGCAGAGCAGCAAACGCCGCAAACAGGCATCTGCGGAAAAAGTATTGGTATGTGAAGATTTTCAGCAACCTGAAACAAGCTGATAGAAATGTCATAAACGAATTCAGAAACAGCGTCTGCCACCTTAACGCCATAAGAAATATCAATACAAACATCGAGGGTATCGGGTATGTGAAGAATTATTTCACGCTGTATCATTATCTTATTCAGAGGCATATAAGCAGTAAGAAGATAAGCCTTAATTCTTTCTCTGCGGAATACATAAGCAATCTTGAAAAGTTCCACACGCCCAGCAAGTATTTTATAAAGGCATACTGCACACCGTTTGCTTATAATCTGGTGAGATACAAAAACCTTACTGTTGACGGTCTGTTCGACAGAAACGCACCTTTGGAAAAATAGTATTTTTTGAAGAAATCTATTGACATTTGTGCAAAAGTAATATATAATATAGGTAACTCAAAATCGCTCTTGTGTATTTTGAGGAACTATACCCCTGTTAAAATGCAGGGGTCTAAAACGCTGTTCCTGTACTCGTCCTTATTCATAGGGAACTATACCCCTGTTAAAATGCAGGGGTCTAAAACTATTTATACCTTTTGGTCGCTTTGAAGATAGAACTATACCCCTGTTAAAATGCAGGGGTCTAAAACTAGGTTTATATATTATCGCCTCCCTAGTGAACTATACCCCTGTTAAAATACAGGGGTCTAAAACGTTTTCGGAGTCAATCATGTCTTTTCCGAAGAACTATATCCCTGTTAAAATGTAGGGGTCTAAAACTCTAACAGCGTAAAAGGATCAGCATTCTGAGAACTATACCCCTGTTAAAATACAGGGGTCTAAAACGCGGGGAAATCCTTTAAGCCTATCACGCCAGAACTATACCCCTGTTAAAATGCAGGGGTCTAAAACGCAATCCAGCCGCATAAATTACCCCACGGCGGAACTACACCCCTGATAAATTACAGGGGTCTAAAACGATGGTGAACAGAATAAGCTTAGGAGCTTTGAACTATACCCCTGCGTTTTAACAGGGGTCTAAAACATCGAATATGAATTCTTTGGCGTTAGGCATGAACTATACCCCTGCGTTTTATCAGGGGTCTAAAACCTAGTGTCACACGCAAGGTCTAGGTATTTTGTACTACACCCCTGCATTTTATCAGGGGTCTGAAACCCATTGTTTTGGTTCTCCTTAACCTTTACGAAAAACACCCTGTCGGATTTGGCAGGGCGTTTTTCGTTATAAAAACAGCAGCCACAACTCAATTCGGGTTGTGGCTGCTTGTGTTATTTGAGCCGGAACGAGCGGCGCATTTTTGGGTACAGTAATTGGATTCCATTTGTAGACAAAATGGTGTAGAATATACTTACACCAAACCAAAGAGAGAACGGGCAGAAGAAACAAGGTTTTGGGTACAGTTCTTCTCTCGAAAAAAATCACACAATGTGCAAGAATATACTTGAAAGGAGGTGAGGATTATGGATAACCGCGATAGTTTCATTATTGGTGTTATCACAGGCATTCTGCTTGGAGATGACGAGTAATTTCGGTCATCAGCAAGATTTTCTGAAAGGAGGTGTTTGTATGGACGAATTCGTAAACCCCGGAAATGACCGCGTTGACGGTCCGTTTGGCGGCACTGTTCGCTGGTGACGCAGACATAATCCGACTTGCGGATGTGATATCACGACAGACATTCACATTCATCTGTAATTCACTGAAAACCACTGACAACGAAAGGAGGTGATATTATGTATTACATTGTAAATCCCGATTTAACTGAAGTAGAGCGGGTTCCCGGAGCTGTTTATTGATAAGACAAGCAGTTTAGGGTACAGTTCTTCTCTCGAAAAATTGTCCGAGATGTGCGATAATAATATTGCAGGGAGGTGATAAAATGAGCGGCTTTGTAACCCCGCCCTATGAGTTCCCCAGAACAACATTCCCGCCGATTGCTTAATGATAAGCGAACAATTCAGGGTACAGTTCTTCTCCGGAAAAAGAGCACAAGATGTGCGATAATAATATTGCAGGGAGGTGATAGCATGGACGATTTCATTCACATTCACATTCATCTTTAATGGATTGAGCCGTTAAACGACAGATAAAGGAGGTGAAGCATGATGTTCATTGAAATTCTCGAAGAGGTAATTGATGTAATCGCAGATATCCTTGATGTCTGATAAGCAAGCAGCACCACAAACGAACAACTGAATACATAGGAGGTAATCAATATGTCAGACTTTAACAACACTCTTTCAAGAATGAGCACGGGAGCAGTTGCGGGCGGCGCACTCGGCGCAAAGCTGGGCGGAACGGTGGTTTCGGGAGTGAGCGCCATGAGCGGCTCGGTCGTAGGTCCTGCAGGCACTTTCTTCGGCGCAGCCGTTGGTAAGGGCGTGGGCTCTGCGGTAGGCGGCATGGCAGGCACTATCATCGGCGCATTGGGCGGGCTGTTCAGCGAGTAACAGCCTCGCCTTATCAAGGCGGAAATTCGGAAAAGAATCTACAAAGCCAAGGAGGTAATCATTATGCTTGAAACACCATATATCTACTACCCGTATCCCGAGCTTACGGTAGAAAATGTAGAGCTGAATTGCTATTTAGACAGCTTTTACAGCGCTTTTTTAAGGGCTAACGGCACCTTGTAAAGGAGGTAAGAACATGGATATGTTAAGCAACATCATTATTCCGTATGCGTTGGAAGAGCCCGAACGCCCGGCTTGCATGAGAGTATGCAGGCTCTGCGATTTGGAGCGCTCCCCACCGGTAAATACCGAACACATTTGAATCGGTTTTCGGAAATGTTTTTTCATTGAGTAATTATTTTTAATCGGATAGTGACAAAACCAAAAAAATAGTGTATAATAAAAACAGAAATCGGAGGTGATAACACTGGAGATTATCGGAGAAAGAAACACTGCGGTGGTTTTCGGCGAACTCATGGATGAAAGCGCCGTTCGGCAGATTGAAGAAATTTGCGGACACCCCGCTTTTGAAGGCGCGCGTATCAGGATTATGCCCGACTGCCATGCGGGGAAGGGCTGTGTAATCGGATTTACCGCAGTTACCGACAAGAGAATGATTGTGCCGAACATTGTCGGCTTTGATATCGGCTGCGGAATCCTCACCACGCTGTTCAGGGCAGACAGAGAGATTGATTTTCACAGCCTTGACAGCTTCATTCGCAGCAGCATTCCGTCGGGAATGAACATCCATGACAGTGTTGTCGCCCGTGTAGCAGAAAATAATGAGATAACAGATACTGTAAGACATATTTGCGATATTATCAATGAATCGGAAAACGCAGACTATCATCTGCGCAGCGTTGGCACTCTTGGCGGCGGGAATCACTTTATCGAGGTTGACCGCGTCGGCGGGGATTTGTATGCGTTAACCGTCCATACGGGAAGCAGAAATCTTGGCAAGAGGATTTGCGACTATTTTCAGGGCAGAGCAAGCGTAATTGATATGGAATTAAGACGCAGCATTCTCGCCGAACACAGAAATGCAGCAACCTCAGAGGAGCACGAAGCGATTGACCGCCGCGCCAACGGGATTGTTCCTGTAAGCAGAGATTTAGCATTTATCACCGGCGAAAGATATGATATGTACATTGATTGTATGCTTGGCGCAAAGGCGGTTGCAGCGGCAAACAGAGCAGTAATTTCAGATGAGATTATGTCGTTTCTGGCAGCAGAATTCGGCGCTGAAATCACTGACAGATTTGATACGGTACACAACTATATTGATTGGTACGACGAGGAGCATACTTCCATCGTCATCAGAAAGGGAGCAATCTCAGCCCAAGCAGGCGAGCGCGTTGTAATCCCGCTGAATATGCGCGACGGAGTAATTATTGCGCGCGGAAAGGGCAGCGAGGAATGGAATCGTTCCGCGCCTCATGGCTCGGGGCGTGCATTCAGCCGTTCCGAAGCAAGAAGCAGCTTCTCTCTTGAAGAATACGCCGAAGAAATGTCAGGAATCCATACATGGTCTGTCAGCGAAAGCACCATTGATGAGTGCCCCATGGCGTATAAGCCCTCTGACATGATTATTAAGAGCATTGCTGATACGGCAGAGATTGAGTGTGTTGCGCATACCATCTACAACTTTAAGGCATAATCGGATGTTATAAGAGGGAGATGATTGGTAATGAAAGTTGATAATGACGAGTTTAACTTTTTCCTTGAAAGAATTGATAAATACAGAGCCGTAATTCAAAACATATATACCTATGGATGCTTTGACAGAAAACAGCTTGCTCAGCAATGCAAGTGCTCTGAGGAAACCGTTAAGAAAGCACTGGTGTTCTATAATCTTTGTCTGGAACCGTACATAGCTCAAAAAGAAAACACCTTTGCGGAAAAATCCAAAGGCCGCCCAACAGGAGCCAAATATTTTCGCTATGACCGTTTTTCTCTGAACGAGAACTATCTGTACAACATCTATCTGTGGGCTAAAATTGTGAAAAAACAGATGTGGACATATTCTCGTTTCAGAATATGCCCCGAAGATTTTTTTGATTTGCCGAAATCTGCTTTGGACAATCAGATAAACGAGTTCTATCCGTATTTCAGCGAGTTTCTGGAAAGAAGCAGGAATGCAGGCCGCTCGCAGGATTTGGGCTATGTAATAGACAAAACCGCAGCGGCTGACAGAGATATGTTAATCTGCTCTATATGCGACGCTTTGGCTGTGTTCGGCAGAAAAGCGCCGTATTCTGTTCCCGCATACAGTATCAGCCACAAGCTGATGAAGCTTTGCAATGCTGAATGTAAATCCGTGCGCCTGTGGTCGTTTATGTATGATAATTACGACAGGATTCTCTATGATGAAGCTGTCTACATTATCCGGCAGGCGATAAAAAACCAAAAGCTAATCGGATACCTGAAAGTCGGCACAAACGAAAAAGCAATCAACTATGTTATTCCGCTCAAGATAATGTACGAGTACAATTTGGGCAGGGGCTATCTGTTTTACAGCCCGGTCGGCTCCGATAATATCATAAGGAGCATTCGTCTTGATAAGCTGTATAAAGTAGCAGCATATAATCCTGATTTTGAGATTGACTATGCAAAGCTGTATTCCTGCCTTGAAAACGCTGAAAACGAGATATGGTTCTCGAGCGATTATACAAAAAGAAACAGCCCGAGCAAAATCGTCCTGAAAAATGTTCAGCCGCAGGCAATGTCGCTGATTAAGAAATACGCTTCGTGCTATGCTGTGGACAAGGATAACAATACCGTTACATTCAGCATTCGCAAAGCAGATGATATCAAGCCGTTCATTCGTATTCTCGGAAATTCCGCGGAAATATCTCAACAGGATAATCCGAGATTATATGCGGAGTTTGCGAGTGACGCATTGGCAGGCAGACAAATGTATAAGGACAACACTTTTGAGGTCTGCTTGAATACGTCAGTCAGCGAATCAAAAACCGATTCCGTCAAGAAGCCGCTTTCAGCGCAAGCCAAGACCTACAAGCCTTGCCCCACGCTCAGATTATTCAATAAATTCGGCAGCTTTATAAGTATTCTTACCGAGGAACTGGCGGAGCAAATCAGCGATGATTCAGCCCAAAACCGTAAAACGCGCGGAATTTCGCAGAGCGTATATACTTCCGTTCAGCTTCAGCGAATGATTAGCAGAACATTTGATGATTATGGCTTTGATAATTGTAATGAAGCCTCATGCAAAATCATGGAGTGGTTTGTTCAGACGGTTGATGATGTAAACAGCAATGACGACGCGATATATAAGCCGTGGATTTCGGTTACGGACAATAGCTATTGTGTTTCGATGAATTGCGCTCACAGGCAAATCCTGACCAATATCGAGTATGAGTATATGCGGCTTATGCTGGCTGATTCAGATGCCCGCGCGATAATCGGACAAGACTACTGTGACAAGCTTTCGGAGTATTTCGGCGCTCCCGATAATGATTTGAGCAGGACTTTCACAACGCGCTACGCAAACCTCACCGAAAAGCCTATTACGGATAAAAGCGATGTTTTGCAGATAATAATGCGCGCAATCCGCGAACACAGAAAGCTCGACATTGAGTATAAGAACAGGCATATTATTTGCTCGGCATATCGGTTCACATACTCTCTGCGAGAACGCAAGCACCGCATTATGGTGTATGACGGCGAGTGGGTAATGCAGCTTAATGTGAGTGATATAAAAGGCGCAGCTGCGCTTGATGAGCCGTCGGTTTCGGATAACGAGATGTTCGACCGGCTCAATTACAGAAAGAAATACATAGAAATCGCAATCCCGCAGAACGAGGACGCCGAAAAGAGAAATGTGTTTGAAAGAGCCTTGCGTTTGTTCGGCGCTTTTGAGAGATACACATGGACGGATTTGAAAAACAAAGAGTATGTAATAGCGGTGGTATACTATGAGCCGGATATCAGCGTTGCATACTCCGAGGGCAAGCGCATATATCGCCGTGACACGATTGCTGCGGATATTCTTTCGCTGGGAAGATATGCAAGGGTATTACCTGAACCGAGATTCCCGCTTGACCGCATTGAATATGACGAGGAACTGTACGACTACATCTATCGAACATTTTCATCCGCCGTCAGAAGATATCACTCAAAATAATGTTACGAAAAAGTTGGTTTTATGAAAAAACCTATTGACATTTGTGCAAAAGTGATATATAATATAGATAATTCAAAATCACCCTTGTGTATTTTGAGGAACTACACCCCTGTTAAATTGCAGGGGTCTAAAACTTATGATGTCATCCATATCCCACTCAAAGAGAACTACACCCCTGTTAAATTGCAGGGGTCTAAAACTCGTTAATAAAATAGATTTGCTGTGGATAAGAACTACACCCCTGTTAAATTGCAGGGGTCTAAAACTTGCAAGTAAGTAGATATGTAGGCGCCACCCATACGAACTACACCCCTGTTGAATGTCAGGGGTGTAGTTTTATGCACAAAAAGCCACAGCCTTTGCATTTCTGCAAGGGCTGTGGCTTTATGTTTTTATCCGTATAAACAAAAAAAGCCCGAGGAAAAACCTCAGGCTTTATTTAATATGTAGGCTTCAGAACATGATGTTGTTGATTTCCGAAATCAGGTTAAGACCGCCTCTGTTATCGCTGCAGGTTGCCGCAGCCTCGCAGACATAACGGTGGTCCCCGCCCAATGCAATCTTGTAATGACCGGTGTGCTCGATAATTTCGATACCGGTTTCCTTGAGCGCCTTTGTAATCTTTGCGGTTTCAAATGCCTTGTAGCCGTCAAGCGCAGCCCTGATTGCTGCCCGACACTTTTCGGGCGTACCGTTGGCGGGGTTCGCTTCAATTACCGAGCGCAGGATATCAGCTCTGCGTGTTCCGTCTGCGACAGACTTTGCAAGATACTCTCTAAGTACAGAAATGATGATTTCATACTGCTCGCTGCTGTACAGGTCGGCTTCTGCTCCGCGCATGATAAGCGGTACTCCGCCGCCGGAAAGGCGCTTGTTTTCCATCATAAGTCTTGCGTTTTCAGCGACAAGCAGGTTGTTTTCATAGCTCAGCTTGTCCCTTAACCGCGCCTCCTCGTTCATCTTTGCTTCAAGCTCGGAGTACATCTCTGTAAGGATATCATTCTCCGAGGAAGCGTTTCTGTATCTGCGAAGAAGCTCCGCATTTGCGAGATTTGTTCTTTCGTTCCGGATACCGTCCCAGGTTTCAAGCTTTCTGTATTCTCTGCCATTGAGATAGTTTACAACACACGCCTGAATATCCCTATGATATGGGTATGAGCCGAATGCAGCGGGTGCCATGTTCCTGTGGGGGAAGAACACATAGATTGGCTCGGGGTATTCATCAATAATGCTGTCGCTGCAATCGCTTACAACAAGCGCAAGACCCCCAAGCTTTGAAGCAAGCAAATCAGCGTTGAGCTCGGAACGCGAGGAAAGATAAACCATAGGCAGAGAGAATCTGTCGGACGTGTTGATTGCGTTGAGAATTGAAGCTCTGCTATTAAGCTTAACCGCTTTGTTTGTGATAGCAATACCCATGCTCTTATCGGCATAGCCATTGTCAATAATCTGTGTTACAAACAGCGGTACAAATGCCTTGGCTGACGGATTATAAGTATTCTCGCTGACGGTTCTGTTAACATAAACAGACAGAACGCTTTCTCCGTAGTTTAAGACAATGTCTGTATTCCACACGCCGCCGTTGTTTTCAATGTGCATTCTTGCAGCGATGACGCTCTCCTTTTCGAGGTCGTTGACCTCAAGATAGTTGCTGTCGTCTCCCGCAATGAACGAAAACGAGTTTTCTTCTATATCATCAATAGAATACTGTCCGTTTCTGTTCCACTCAATGACGCTGCTTACAAAGCGCTTTTTATCGAATGCAGGGGCTACTCTGAATCTGGTAGAATAAATAAGCATAGTGTTCTCCTTTGCTGTGATTTTTTCTGTAAAGGAACGTATTTCCTTTATGTACACAGTATACCACTTTTAAGCGCCCTTTTCCATTGTAAATCTATACCCAAAAATCCTATTGCTTTTGAAACGTTTTTCGTTACAGGTTATGTGACATTAGTATCACTGATTAGCTTGTCAATAACGCTTATATCTGCACAGTATTTTGTTTTACCAACCTTGTTTGTTACAAGTACCCTTACGGAATGCTGAAAGCGCTTATCAAAGATAAGTGTTCAACGGAGATTTCAGCTGTAACAGACGAGAACGGGCGAATACGAGCTGACGGCGGGCGGTTCGGTACGCAGATTCAAATTAAGCGACAGTAACGAAAATCAGACAGTAGTACTCTGAAATAATCAGTATTTTCGACAATCAAAAGGGACGATATTTTCGCCCCTTTTTCGTTATACAAAAATACCGCCGCCATGAAATTCAGGCGGCGGTATACGATTAAAAATCAACCTGCATTAAACTCGGAGATGATGTAGTCAATAACAGGCCCGTTTTCAGCGCGGAGCTGCGTCCATGAACCGTTATGGAACATCGGTTCGTTGAGAATGTCGTTAACTACGGTTTCCATCTCTGTTGTGAAGCCGAAGCAGTCATCAAACACAAAGTCGAACTTATCGGGATTCATCATATCCTGCCAGAGGTCGTAAACCTTTTCATCCCATGTGAGCTTCCACTTCTGCATACCCTCATACTTGCCCTTTGTGTAAAGCTCGCGTACAGGGTGAATGTATTCCTCGCGCTCGGTTGCAATGCGCTGTTCGTCAATCTGATATACTCTTACAAGATTTATCCACTCTACTGCGCCGCTGATATTCTTTGCACCCTTCGGAATCATGTAGCCGAAGGTATCAAACGCGATTGTGTACTTATCGGACTGCGGGTCGCGCGGGAACGGAACAAATGCGAAATCTGAAGGAGTATCGAAAATGTCGTTCTCTACGCCGCCGGGATTCTGAATCTTCTCGGAAGCCGCAGAATAAGTCCACTCGGGTCCCATGCCGAGAAACAGAATACGATTGCTTGCGGTTGCCCATGTTTCCGGAGGAACCCAGTCACCAAGCTCACCCTGATAGGTAAGTCCCTCACGGCAAAGGTCGGAGGCAAACTCCATAGCTCTTGTGATTTCCGGCTCGTTGATGTTGTTCTTGACAGAACCGTCGGGCTGAACATCAACAAGAGTTTTGCCTGTTGTAGCAATAAGGCTGGTTGCGTTTGTGCCGCAATAACCTATGTTATCCTCGTCCATATCGCACCAAGCTGTCAGAATCTGCTTGAATGTATCCCATGTCCAGTTGTTCTCAAGGTAAAGGTCGTAGGGGTCGGGCAGGCTGGCTTCCTCAAGCGTCTTGCGGTTGTAGTTTACCGCAAAGTTGGTGGCGATTCTGTAAGGGTAGTAATAGTGCTTGCCCTTGTATACAAAGTTCTCCGCGATAGGCGCCATATCAGCCCACAGAGCGGATTCTGCGTCTATCAGACCGTCCAACGGCTCATAGATATTCTTGCTCATTCCGTACGGGAACGACATCCACTCGTATCTTACGATATCGGGGGATTCATCGGAAGCAATCATTGTGCCGAGCTTGTCAAAATAAGCCGTGCCGCTGCCGGAGTTTACATACTCAATCTCGCCGCCGTAGGTTTCGGAAGTGAAAATCTTGTACTGTTCAGCCGAGCTGCCGTCCGTACTCAGGTCGTAGTAGCCAAGCCAAGTAATCTTGCCGGCATTTCCGCTGGGTACAAACGAATCGCTGTGTACATCCTTTACTACGCCGTCGGTTTCGGCGTTCTCATCGGGGTCTTTGGTTGTTGCGGGAGCGGTTGTTGTAACCGCGCCGTTTGCGCTTGATGTTTCCGCGTTGGACTGCGGCACTTCCTCGTCGCAGGCTGTAAGTCCTACAACCATTGAGATTGTCAGCGCAGCGATTGTAAGCTGCTTAATTCTTTTCATTGTGATTGTTTACCTCCTTAATAGCATTAACGCCAACTTTATTATACCTTATTACTTAACTTTTGTAAAGTACATAAATTCCAAAAAAGGTGTAATATCTTCCGCGCAGTTAATTTGCTATTCCAACCAGCGAAGCGATAAATTCGGGATTTTTGAAAACACACATAGACCTCATATATTCACCGCCGGGCGTATCCCACAGCACAGGGCAAATCTGACGGCTGTATGCGGCATTTGCAACATCCATCATCCACTGTTCGCGGGTTTCGCGCGTTTTGTTTGAGCCAAAGCAGCCAAACTCGCCGACTATTACGGGAATATCCTTGCTGATGAAATGCTCCGTCAGCATATCAAACCACATATTCAGCTCCTCGTAGTCAGCCTCGCTGCCCCAGTCGGTGCGCGCCTTGCCCCACTCTGCGTCCTGCGTAAGCAGCGTAAGCGTTGAAGGTCCGTAATAATGCACCGAAACCGCCATGCGGTTTGAGGGGTCATTCGGCATAACAAACATCGGGTCGCAGGCGCGCTCAACCGATGTCCAGTAGGAAGCAATCAGCAGGTGGCGGCGTTCGTTGTTACCGCCCGAACCGCGCACAACATCAACGAATTTCTGATTTATCGCGTTGAATATCTCATACGCTTCCTTCTTGCCCTTTGTTCCCGCGTACTGATTCCACAGCCCGTCAAAGCCGACCTCGTTCATGGATTCAAACATCAGCTTTTCGCCGTACTTGTTGAACCGCTTGCAAATCTGCGTCCAGACGTTCTCGTAAACGCGCATTGCCTTGTCGTAGTCCTCGGGGGACTTCTCCGACCAGCCGTCGTGGTGAGAGTTGAGAATGCAGTACATTCCGCTGTCAAGAATCCACCCCACAACCTCGTCTATTCGGTCAATGAACGCGGGGTCAATGTTTCCGTCGGAGTCCATAAGGGTATTCCACGAAACGGGAAGCCTCATCACCCCAAAGCCTGCGTCTGCGTAGCCCTGAATCATCTCGCGGGTGATAATCGGGCTGCCCCAAGCCTTTTCAACATCACTCGGCGTGCCGCCTGTGCCTGCGGTAATCCAGTCGCCCGTGCAGTCAAAGGTGTTGCCGAGATTTATTCCGACGCCCATATCACGCACAAACTCCATTGTTGAGCGCGTACCCATATCCAGCAGCGGAACAGCGTCCTCAACATCCGAAAAATTACTCTCGTCCATATTCTCGGCAGCTCCGTGAAGCTCGTTTGCTATCTGCCGTATCACCTTTCTGTCCGCGCCCGACTTTATGCGGTATTCCGTGCGCGAATAGAAGTTGTCGTTTGTATCCCAGATTACGGGAATAAACCCGTTTACCAGCAGCATTCGCAGCACATAGTCAACGCATTTTGAGGACTCGGTGTAAACGGCGTTTCGGTCAAAATTGCCCGCGGGGTAATTCACCGAGGTTTCGCCCACAAACACGGGAATGTTCTTTTCGGTGAACGCCTTGTTCAGCTTTTCAATCTGATTGTCGATATAGCTCATCCAGTCAGCGCCGCCGATTTTGTTCATCCAGTACATAGCGTTGTCAACGTAATGCACGGAAACCATAAGCCTGTCGTCAACGGTATCTGTAGGCATAACAAACTGCGCAGAGGTCGTCTTGTCGATATTCGTCCAGTAGCCCGATACAATCAGCACACGCTCGGCATTTCTGCCGCCCGTCGCTCTTACCGCATCAACAAAGGTCTGATTGAGCGTGTTTGTCATGCGAAATGCTTCTTCTTCGCTCAATTCGGCAAGCTTTCCGCTTTTATCAAATTGATTTCCGCCCAGATATTCGTTGTAGCCCTCAAACATCACCGTGTAGGGGTAGTCCTTGAAATACTCCGCAATTTGCGTCCAGAGGCGGGTGAATATCTCGGCGCATTTTTCGGTTGAATTGCGGCGGATTACAAACTCGTCAAAGTGGTGAATGTTTACCACAGTATACAGCCCTGCGTTGCAGCAGTAGTCCACGATTTCCTTAACGCGCGCAATATACTCCGAATTTATCGTATATGTACCGTCATTCGTCATCATATTGCCCCAGAAAACGGGAATGCGCACGGTATCGAAGCCCTCTGCCTTAATGCCGCTAATCACCTCTTGGGTTGTTTCGACCGCGCCCCAGCAGGTTTCGTAATCAACGGGGCGGTTTTCACCCACGGTGGGAATCCATTCGTAGGTGATTTTCTCGCAGTCTGCGGCGTTGTATGCCTCCATGGTGTTGCCCAGATTAAGCCCCATGCCCATACATTTCGCCGCCTGCGTTGCCGTAATCGGCTTGGAATCCTTTGGAATTTCACACGAACTGCTTGTCATAAGAATTACCAGCGACAGCAGCGCAGATATCAGACTTTGTAACATTTTTCTCCCTCTCATCATGTACTTTCTCCCTTGTATACTCCCATAAACGAAATCACGGGCTCTGTGCGGGAATCGGTTATCCTTATTCTTACCGCGTCAGCTGTGATATTTTTCAGCGGTACAATCCGCTTGTAGCCTATTACCGTGCCGCTGTAAACCTCGCTGAAAACCCCGTTGCACCGCGCTTCAACGGTAAAGCTCTCCACGCGCTGACCCATGCGGATGTTCTCTTTAAGCACGATATTTCCCACCGAAACAGGTGAGTCCCATTCGGCGGTGATTTCGGCTGTGTTTCTGCCATTTCCGGCGGTGAAATAATCGTCATAGCTGTCCGCGCGAACATTTTCAGTTCCGATTCCATCGGTGGTAAGCCGCGCTTTTTCAAGAAGATTTTCACCGAACGCTTTTGCAAGATATTCGCCGATTTCTGTAAGGCGTATTACATCATTTTCGTGCAGCAGCCCCTCGCTTGTCGGCGGGATATTCAGCAGAAAAGTTGCGTTGCCGCCGACGGAATTGTAATAGATATTCACTAGTTCCTCAAGGCTGCGCACCTTGTCGTTCTCGCTCTCGTGCCAGAACCAGCCGGGGCGAATCGAGGTGTTCACCTCTGCGGGATACCAAATCAGCTCCTGCTCGTTGGCAAGGATTTCGCGGCTGCCTAAATCTTGGTCGCGTGCGTCTACTCTGCGCTGTCTGAACTCCTCGTTGTCGGCGTGCTGGCTTTTTTCGGCGATTATTTCGCTGTCCCTTGCGCGCTTGGGGACTACGCTCCACTCGGCTTTGCGGGTGTAGCCCGCCTCGTTGCCGCACCAGCGGATATCCGGACCGCAGACGGAAATGCAGGCGTTGGGCTGAAGCGTTCTTATTACGCTGTAATAGCGCTCCCAGTCATAATACTGCTTTTTGCCGTTGGGTCCCTCGCCGCAGGCGCCGTCAAACCATACCGAAAATACCTCGCCGTAGTTTGTCAATAGCTCCGTAAGCTGCCCCACGAAGTAATCGTCGTAAGCCTTACCTTGACCGTAAAGCGGGCAGTTCATATCCCACGGCGAAAGGTACACGCCGAATTTAATGCCGTATTTTCGGCAAGCGTCGGACACCTCTCTCACCACATCGCCCTTGCCGTTTTTCCACGGCGAAGCCGCCACGGAATGCCCCGTGAGCTTTGTCTGCCAAAGGCAGAATCCGTCATGGTGCTTGCAGGTGAGAATAAGCCCTCTCATTCCCGCCGATTTAACTGCTTTGACCCACTGCTCGGCGTCCAGCCTTGCGGGGTTGAAAATCTCGGGATTTTCTTTTCCGTCGCCCCATTCACGGTCGGTGAAGGTATTGACGGTAAAGTGAATGAACGCGTAAAATTCAAGCTGCTGAAATTTCAGCTGCCGTTCATGCGGCACTATTGATGCAAGTATTTTGTCTGATATCATATTGCCCTCCGTCGGATTCATGGTGATTTTGAGCCTGTGTCTGGCTTTGCCCGAACATCGGTTTTTTCTTTATTATAGCATTTTTTTGTTTGCCTGACAATATCCGATATTATTATTATATAACAATATGAATATTGCCAAAAAATTTTGACAACAATTGTACGCAGGTGTATAGCCAATGGTGAATGTATATAATCTGATATAAGGGAAGCCATCGTAATATGGCTATCATCAGCAGGCAGTTTAACATCAAAAAGAGCGTTACCGCCGAAAAGCAGTAACGCTCTAATTAAATTATACAAACCGGAAAATAGGCTGTTAAGTTTATGACTATTCGGCATAAAAAAGGCGTTTCTTTTCGAAAAGCCTGTGCGTAATTAAGCGTTTATTGTATCCGTGCCTTAACCATGAACTATGGAACTATCAATGAAAATATATTAAGGCAACACCGCACAAAGACCATATTTTGGATTTTGTACGCATCTTGCTTGCATCTTTTCCGTCATATCGCCCAAAAACTCCTTGACGGGCGGCAGCCCGCCTGCGTCGTTTTTGTACAATCTGACGAAAAATCTGACATCGCAATATGCGCACAATCTTTGTGCGGTATTGCCTTAACCTCCTTGACAAATGAGTAACAAGTTGCTATAATATAAAGCGCAACAAGTTGCGCAAGCTGTATAAGGAGACTGCTTATGAAAACCAATATTGATATAGTTTGGAAAAAGAAGCTGTTGTTTTCGGGCGTGTTTGTGCAGGAAAACCGACTTCATGCCATTATGGACAGATACCTGAAAGAGATAACCTGCAAGCAATGGCTGGTGATGGTCGTGGCAGACGCTTTTGACGCCTCGCCCGATTTATCGACTGTTGCTAAAACGCTGGGATGTACACGGCAGAATATAAAAAAACTGGCGGTTTCTCTTGAAAAGGCAGGATATGTGGCTCTTAATCCCTCCGAAAAAGATGGACGGAGCTTATGCGTTCAGATTACTGATAAAGGAAAGAAAATCATTGAGAACAGCAAAAATCTTGAAGAAAAGGTACACCGGTCGTTATTCAGAGATTTTACAGACAGTGAGATTGAGGAATATTTTCGCCTGTCGGGTAAAATGATGAAGGGCTTCGGGTATCTGGAGGACTGCTTTCGGGAGATGAAAGAAAATGGGGAAATGTAGTCGGAAAAGAGGGGAAAAGAGTATGAGTCCTGCTTTGATTGTTATGTTTGCCGTTCTTTTTGCGATTGCTTTATATCTTGTCATACAGGGAATACGGTGCGGAATTGCTGTCAAAGAGGGAGAAAATCGGCTCTTGTCTTATAACGCCAAAACCGCCGATTTGAGCTATGGAAAAATGACCTATGTTGACGAGGGAGACGGCGAGGTAATTCTGTCCGTTCACGGCATTTTCGGAGGGTTTGACCAAGCATTCGATACCTGTAAGGACTTTGTTTCCGATTTCAGAATTATTGCTCCGTCAAGGTTCGGTTATCCCGGGAGCGATATTTCGGGCAAAGGAACTCCTGCGGAACAGGCTGAAGCTTATGCGGAATTACTTGACAATCTGGGCATTGACAAGGTGTATCTGCTTGCTGCATCGGCAGGCGGCAGTATTGCCATTCGGTTTGCTCTCGATTATCCCGAAAGAACAAAGGGCTTGATTTTGTACTGCTGCGCAATGCCGCCTGCCGAAAAGCCCGAACAATTCGCCGAATACGCAGGTCCGCCTGCTTTTCTTTGCAATGATTATGCTATGTTTTTGATGAGCCCGTTATTTGAGCCGATTATGGGAATGGAGCCGTCAACGATTTTCGGTATGCTCCCTGTCGGTAAGCGAAAGGACGGCGTTGTTCTTGACGCAGGCGTGACAAATCCGGATATGGCGAGAAATTTTGACGATTACAAAATCGAGGAAATGCAGGCGTCTGTGCTTATCCTGCATTCAAAGGACGATAAGCTGGCAAGCTATGAAGATGTGGAAAATGCGCTTAAACGTTTTCGGAATTGCACTTTTGTTTCCTTTGAAACGGGCGGACATCTTATGACGGGACATTCCGAGGAAGTGAAAAAAGCAGTGTACGATTTCATCGAAAAACAATAATTACTATGTAGGTGTGGCTGAAGCAATACCTTTTGCAGGTTTCTTTTTGTAAAAACTATTATGGAGGATAATTATATGACAGAACACAGCATTTTTACAACTTCGGCAGGAAATAAGCTTCGGTATTATGTTTTCGGAGAGGGAGAGCGTACGATTGTAATGCTTCATGCACAGGGAACTTCTTCCGAGAGCTATTTTGAAGCAGCAAAACAACTTTCAAAGTCAGCAAGAATAATTCTGATAGACTACTACGGGCACGGCGGAAGCACTCACAAGGCTGAATTATATAAGCTGGATATTATCGGGGACGATGTTTATTCCGCTATAAAGAGCCTTACAAATGAAAAGATTACCTTGGTGGGACATTCCTCGGGCGGCTTGATTGCAGCTTATATCGAAGCTAAGTATCATTGCTGCGAAAGGCTGATTCCGGAGGACCCGCCGTTCTTCGCCAGCTTCGGAGAACGCAGGTTCAAGACATACAACTATGTTGATTTATCCACAATCTGTCACAGCTTCCTCAATCAGACCGATGAGAAGGATTTTGTTCTGTATTATTTCGAAAACCAGTATTCATGGAATTTCTTCCCCGAAAAGGACAGAGAAAAAATACGCAGAAAACTCACCGCAAATGCAAAGAAGTACAGAGAGAAATATCCCGAAAAACCGTTGAAGGTTATCTTTTATCCTAAATCTGCATTGGAGGCGTTCCGGGGAATGAATGATTATGACCCGAATTTCGGCGAAGCGTTCTACACCGATTCATTCCACGACCATATTGATTACGACAGCCTGCTGAAAGAAATCACCTGCCCTACGGTATTTCTGAAAGCGGTTACAAATATCGGTGACGACGGATTACAGATGTGCGCACTTACAGAAGAAGATGTTGATAGATTAAGCAAGTTAATTCCCGACTTTTCTGTCATTCATTTCAAGTGCGGGCATGGGATACATATTGAAAAAAAGAAGGAGTTCCTGAACATATTATTGTGAATTTGTAAGCATTTCTTATGCAGAATTGAAAAGAGGTTATAATGGAAAAGAAAGAGAAAAAGTCAGCACTGTCAAATGTCACCTATATGCTGGGGATCATGTGGCAGGGCTGCAAGGGGTATGTGCTGTACACCTTTATCAAAGAGTTTGTCGAGAACGTTTTCTGGACGGTGTTTTCGGTGTATCTTACCGAGTGGATTTATATTGCAATCGAGAATAAAACACCGTTCACAATGCTTGCGTCGTTTGTGGGGGCAATGTGTATCGGGCATATCTGCATACATATCTGCGCAGCGATTCACCAGCTGTGCGAAAAGCAGTTTCTGCCCGAAATTTACCGCAGCTTTTACAAGCGTGTGATTAAAAAATCCATTTCAATGGACTACGCGCAGTTTGAAAAGCCCGATTTTTACGACAAATACACCCGCGCCCTGAACGAGTGTCAGCAGCGGGGCAGCACCATACTGTATTTCTCAGCTTATCTTCTTGCGGGAATAGCGTCAATAGTTACAGCGGCGCTTATTGTTGCGGAGGTTGACCCTGTGCTGCTGATATTTATTGTGCCAATGGTAATTGTTTCGCTGATTTTCGGCAAGAAAACGGGCGATATGTACTACAAGCTGGATTTCTCAAACACCCGTGACGGAAGAACAGGCAGCTATGCAAAGCGTGTGTTCTACGAGAAGAAATATGCAGGCGAGCTGCGGCTATTCGGGATAGGTAAGCTTCTTCTCAATCGCCACGAAAAGGCTTATGACGAAATGCAGAAGCGCACCCGTGAAATAAGGAGAAAAATCATTGTTCTGGAAGTGGCGAAACTGATAATATACAATATGCTTTCCACCATACTTCCCTATCTGTACATAGCCTTTGTGCTGAATACGGAAAACGCGCCAACGGCAGCATATATCGCTATGATACCCGCCTTGAGTACCCTTTCGTGGAGAACCTCGGATTCGGTTGAGCAAATGGTAACTCTGGCAAAGGAAAGCGCTTTCGTGTCAAATCTCCGCGAGTTCCTGTCTTATGAGCCGAAAACGGACAGCAACTCCCTACGTCCGTCGCCTGCTTTGGATGACATCGAAATCAAGAATATGAGCTTCACTTATGACGGTGCGGATAAGCCCACTCTGCATGATGTTAATATGACCGTAAAAAAGGGCGAAAAGATAGCTATTGTCGGGCATAACGGCGCAGGAAAAACCACTCTCGTAAAGCTGATAATGGGGCTTTATCCCGTAACAGAGGGCGAGATTTCAATCAGCGGCGCAAATATCAACGAATACGAACCAAAGTCATTCCACAGGCATTTCGGAACGGTCTTTCAGGATTTGCAGGTGTTTGCGCTGCCTTTATCCGAGAATGTTCTGATGCGTAAGCCGAAGAATGACGAGGAGCGAAAGCTGATTGAGGATTCACTGAGAAAGGCGCAGTTCGGCGATAAGCTGGATACACTCGAAAATGGCATTGACACCATGGTTACAAAGGAATTTGACGAAAACGGCATAGGTCTTTCGGGCGGCGAGGCGCAGAAGATAGCCATTGCGCGAGTGTTCGCAAGGAAGCCCGATATCGTTATTCTTGACGAGCCCTCAAGCGCGCTTGACCCGATTGCGGAGTACAATATGTACAAAAATATGCTCACCGCAGCCGAGGGCGAAACGGTGATTTTCATCAGCCACAGACTGTCTGCAACGCGTGACGCCGACCGCATTTATATGTTTGAAAACGGCACGATTGTCGAGCAGGGCAGCCACGAGCAGCTTATGCAATTAAACGGAAAATACGCCGAAATGTGGCGAGTGCAGGCGCAGAATTATTTAGCGGAGGAGGCAGCGATATGAGCAAAAGTAAAGACAAAATAAGCATGAAGCGGCTTATCTCAAACGTCGGCTATGTTATGAAATATGCCTGCAAATATGACGGAAAAATGGCTGCTGCGTATATCGTAAGTCTGTGCGCAGACAATGCCGCCCGCACGGTCATCAACACGTTTCTCCTAAAAGAGATAATAGATATTCTCATGGCAGGCGCGGATATTTTAAGCGTTGTTAGGGTGCTTGCAGTGATAGCCGTTGTTGACGCAGTCGGGCTTATCATTCATATCGGGCTGGAGAATTATTTTCAGATTCGGCTGGTAAGCGTAAGCGGAGCAATTCAGCGCGAGCTTATGGAAAAGGCGCGGCTTATGGATTTGAAATATTACGATATTCCCGAATATTACGACGATTTTGTTATCGCAGCTTCGCAGTCGGAAATTATGGTTACTATGGCAATTACAAGCGTTGCGCGTATTGCCGCAAGCCTGCTTGCCATGCTTATTGCGGGTACTCTGATTCTGACAATGAATCCCATTATCGCAATATTCCCCGTAACGGGCTTTATAATCAATATCATCACCCGATTCATCATAACGAAGCTGGAATATCAATACAGCGTAGAAAAGGCGAAAATCGGGCGCAAGGCGGACTATTCAAAGCGCGTATTCTATCAGCCCGAATACGCAAAGGAAATTAAGCTGACAGGCATTGAGGACGCACTTATGGAGCAGTATGACGAGGCAATCCGTGAGGAGCGGAAAATGGCACTGAAATACTCTCTGAAAATTCTGCCGCCCACGCTGATAAACTGGATTTGCACCTTTACCGTCTGCCAGTTTTTCGCCGTGCCCGTGTACCTTGCGTACCTTGCGATTGAAAAGCAGAGCATTGCGCTTGGTGATGTCGCTTCGCTGAAAAATGCTTCAAACGACATCAAGAGCCGTCTTGACGGCATGAATTATGCGCTGGTTGATTTTCAGACGGTGGGTCAGTATGCGGAGAAATTCCGCCGGTTTATGGACAACGAGGTGAATATCGAGGGCTGCGCGGGTGATGTTCCCGTGCCCGAAAACGACTGCACGCTTGAGCTGAAAAACGTAAGCTTTAAGTACAAGGACAGCGAAGATTATGTTATCCGCAACGTAAATCTGACCGTCAGAAAGGGCGAGAAGCTGGCTCTTGTCGGCGAAAACGGCGCGGGAAAATCCACGCTTATCAAGCTTATTATGCGGCTTTATGACGTTACCGAGGGTGAGATTACATTCGGCGGCGTTGACATACGCAGACTGAACACGCAGGAATACCGCCGCAAAATAGGCACGGTTTTTCAGGATTTTCAGATTTACGGCGCGACGCTTTCGGAGAATGTAAAGACAGGGCTTGTAACCGAAAGCGACAGGGCGAGGATAGTCGCCGCGCTGGAAAAAGCAGACCTCGGAGCAAAGCTTGCAAGGCTGCCGAGCGGTATTGATACCGAGCTTACAAAGGAGTTTTCCGAAAGCGGAACAATGCTTTCGGGCGGAGAATCGCAGAAAGCGGCAATCGCAAGAATTTTTATGCGCGACACGCCTATTGCAATTCTCGACGAACCCTCGTCTGCGCTTGACCCGATTGCGGAATATCGCTTGAACAAAAGTATGCTGCAAAATGCGGAGAATCAGGCGGTTATCCTTATTTCCCACCGCCTTTCCACTACAAAGGACGCCGACAGGATAATCCTGCTTGAGCATGGTCAGATTGCCGAAAGCGGAACGCATTCCGAGCTGCTTGAAAACGGCGGAAGATATGCCGAGATGTGGAATGTTCAGGCGGAGAAATACTGCGCTCGTATATATGCATAAGAAAACCGAATACAACTCGGAATTTGTGGAGGCAAGGATATGCTATATGCAATAGAATCATATTACCACTGCATTAAAATTTCGTGAATACATTGGTATTTTCGATAGGTAATTGCAATTCTGAAAAGATGTGCTATAATTATAATAAGCAGAATACTCCTGCCGGAATAACGAAACGAGGTATCACAAATGACAGACAAAACAATATCCTTTATATCCGACCGAAAGCATTATATTATCCCCATAAGCGATATATTGTATGTGCTTATGAAAAAGCAGGACGCTTATGTTCATTTGTCAGACGGGAGCGTACTCAAAACGCGGATGACTTTCGCAGAGTTTCAGGACGAGCTTGGCGATGATTTTATCAGAATACACCGCGGCTGCCTTGTTGCGGCAAAGGCGATACACGGCGTAAACAGCCTTATCATGCTGAGCAACGGCGACTCTCTCGAATACTCCGCACAGCATCGCGAGGAAATAATGGAGAAATTCCGTCAGAAACAGCGCGTCATCATTGACGCACTTGCGGACAACGACAACCCCACGGAAAACGAGGATTATCACAAGCATTATATGTGCTTTGACACAATCCCGATTGCGTTTGCGGACATTGAGATGATATTTGATGAGCAAAGTCAGGCGGTGGATTGGATTTTCCGCTACGGCAATGAGGCTCTGGCAAGGGTTGAGAATGTCCCGCTGGAAGTGATGATAGGCAATACCTTCAGCAGCATCTTCCCTAATATGGACAAGAAATGGCTTCGGAGTTACGAACAGGCGGTGCTTTACGGCGAAACGCTGGAGCTTATAGATTACAGCCCCGAAATCGACAAATATCTTCGCATAATCTGTTTCCCGACCTTTAAGGGGCACTGCGGCTGTCTGCTTTTTGACATATCGGAAACGAGAATAACGGGCGAAACAACTATGGCTGAAAAGGCAGTTATTATGTATTTAAGGAAAATGATGGAATAAAACCTGTCTAAACCCGTAACGAAAACCCATTCGTTCCATGATTAGGAAACTTTTCGTTACGGGTTTTGCCTATTGGTTCCAAGTCCATTGACAAATTCATAATATATGTTATGAGAACGGAGTTCTCATAGTCAGCGACAGCTGACCGCCGCA
>JBJESB010000167.1:0-6545 GCA_051882575.1 Oscillospiraceae bacterium | reverse complement strand
CTTGAAGAAATCATCGAGGTGCTTGACAGCGTATTAAGCAAGGGAAGATAGCGGCAGTCGGGCGATAAGGCGGGAATGATTAACCGTAACAGCTCAAAAAATCCTTTCCTATATAGCTTTGTATTTATTGCGGAGGTAAGCAAAAATGACAGACAAGGAAATAAAAATCGAACGATACCGAGAGGAAAACAAGACCGCACAAAAGGGACAGATAGTATTCACAGGCTCGTCCCTTATGGAGATGTTTCCGATAAATAAGCTTCTTCGGGAGCACGGTGATGACACAATAATTTACAACAGGGGAATCGGCGGCTTTATATCCGATGAGCTGCTTGCGGTTATCAACGTGTGCGCCATAGACCTTATGCCGTCAAAGGTGTTTATCAATATCGGCACAAACGATTTGAGCCGGTCGAGTATCCCCATAAGTCAGCTTATTGACAATTACGACAGGATAATTACCGCAATAGAAAGCGCCGTTCCCGGGGTCAGAATTTATCTCATGGCATATTATCCCGTGAATTTTGAAGCCGCCTCGGAGGAAATGAAGGAATGCCTTAAAATTCGCACAAACGAGAAAATAACCGCCGCCAACGCCGAAGTGAAAAAGCTTGCCGAAAGGCACGGTCAGCGGTACATTGACATCAACCGCAATCTCAAGGACGAACAGGGCAGACTCCGCGCAGAGTTTACCATTGAAGGTCTGCACATAAACGAGGCGGGCTATCGTGCCATATATGACGATATTATGCAGTTTGTGAAAGAGAATACAGACGCCGCAGGGCTCTGAAAAGCAAAGAAAATCCGCAGGCGCTTCTTCCTGGAAGTCCCTGCGGATATTTTTTTATTCGGTTTTCGGGAATACCACCGTGATTTCAGTGCCCTTATTTTCCTCGCTTTTAAGGGTGATTTTTCCCTTGTGGAGCATTACCCCGTGCTTTACAATCGAAAGCCCGAGACCCGTGCCGCCCGATTTTTTGGAGTGGCTCTTGTCAACTCTGTAAAACCGCTCGAAAACACGCGGCTGATGCTCGGCGGGGATTCCCGCGCCCGTGTCGCTTACGGTGAGCGTGACGGTTTTTTCGGTTTCGGAGATTATTACATCCACTCTGCCGTTGTCGCGGTTATATTTTACCGCGTTGTCGCACAGATTGTATATAATCTCAAACAACAGCTGCCTTATTCCCGTCAGTGTGCCGTCCGCTCCGCTGACATTCAGCGTTATTCCCCTTTGCGACGCGCTGTCGCCGATTACTCCGCAGACCTCCTTTGACAGGGCAAGCAGCGACACCTGCTCCTTGGGCATTTCGCCGCCCTCGTCAAGCTGCGACAGCCTGATGATGTCCTCAACCAGCCTTATCAGCCTTGCCGCTTCCTCGCGGATATGACCGACAAAGCGCGGCATATCCTCGGGCTTTACAAGCCCGTTTTCAATAAGCTCCGCACTGCCCGAAATGGATTGCAGCGGCGTTTTAAGCTCGTGCGACACATTTGCCGAAAACTCCCGCCTCATACGCTCCGCGCCCGCCTGCTCGGTTATATCAAGGCACAGAATTACCGTTCCGACAATCTCGCCGCCGCTTTGTATGCTGCTAATGTCAAACTGATATTCGCGGTCGCCGCGCTGTATTCTAACCTCGCTGTGTCCGTCTCTTGCCGCCGCTTCAACAGCATGGCTGATTTCGGTGCGGCGCTCTACGGTCAGAAAATCCCTGCCGATGCAGTCCGAGCTTACGCCGAAAAGCTCCATTGCCGAGGGGTTGATTGTGATAACGCTTCTGTTCCTGTCAAGCAGCACCAGACCCTCGCGCATATTGCTTGTAATCAAACCGAATTCTTCCTTGCTGCGGTTAAGCTCGTCCGCTTTCTGTTCAATTTTCATATTCTGCCTGTGAATACGCAGCAGCAGCGGTGAGATTTCCTCGTAAACCTCGTTTTCCATAGGATTGTCAAGGTCGATTTTGTTAAGCGGCTCGGTTATCCTTTTGGACATCTTATATGCCAGAACAGCGGAAAGCACCGCCGCAATAAAGATAACCGCGATTACGGGCGTGAGCATTCCAAGCAGCAGCGAAATAACGCCCGCTCGTTCGGTTGAAATCCTCAACACCGTGCCGTCTGAAAGCAGGGTTGCCTCGTACAGGGTTTCCACAGTGAGCGTTGCAGAGTGGCGGGAGCTGCTGCCATGCCCCGTTTCAAATGCCTGCGCGATTTCCTCGCGGTCAAGGTGATTGTCCATTTGCGATTTTTCGGCTGCGGAATCAAAAAGCACACTGCCGTCCGCTGCTATCCATGTAAAGCGAAAGCTCTGCGAATCCAGACTGCCCAGATAATCCTCTTTGGATTGCTCCGCTGCTGCCGCCGCAACAGAAAGCGTGTCCTTGAGCTGCTTTACCTCAAGCGAGGTGAAATAGCTGTACAGAAAACCTGTGATGATAACCAGCGCTGCCGCCAGCACGATTATCGACGTTGTCATTATCGAGCGGAATATCTTACTTGTCATGCTTTGCCTCCATGCGATATCCCACGTTTCTGACGGTTTCTATCATATCCGCGCAAGCGCCCAGCTTTTGCCTTAACGTCCTGATATGCACATCCACCGTTCTCGTTTCGCCGACGTATTCCGTACCCCAGATTTCATTGAAGATATTGTCCCGCGTGAACACCTTGCCCGGATTTCGCATAAACAGCGCAAGCAGCTCGAACTCCTTGTAGGTAAGCGAAATTCTGCTGCCGCATACGGATACCGTTCTTTCCTGCGCATTCAGCGAGATATCGCCCGCGGTAAGCACGGCGGGCTCATTCGGGCGGCAGCGGCGCAGCACCGCCTTAACGCGTGAAATCATTTCCATCATGCCGAACGGCTTTACAAGGTAATCGTCTGCGCCCAAATCCAGCCCCTGCACCTTATCAAACTCTGCGCCCTTTGCGGTTGCCATAATCACGGGGATATCGGCGTATTTTGAATTGCTTTTAAGCATTTTCAAAAGCTCGGTTCCGTCCTTGCCCGGCAGCATTACGTCCAGCAGAATAAGCTCGGGGGTTTCGGTTTCAAGTGCCGCAAGAAAGCTGTCGCCCTCCTCAAAGCCGCGCGCGGTAAACCCCGTCGATTCCAGCGCATATATCTCAATATCACGAATGCTTGCGTCATCCTCAACGCACCATATCATAAAATCAACTCCCTTATGATAGCTTGTGTTCACCTGTCACGGAGAAAATCACCCATTCTGCAATATTGGTCGCATGGTCGCCTATACGCTCGAAATATTTGGCAATCATCAGCAGGTCAAGCGCGTATTCGCCGCATTCGGGGCAGTCGGCAATCATATTGATAAGGCTTTTCTTGATTTCGGCAAAGTAATCGTCAACCGTATCATCGTGAGCAATTACCGATTTTGCAAGCTCAATGTCCTGTCTGACATAAGCGTCAACGCTGTCTGTAACCATTGTAATCGTTTCGGACGCCATATCCCTGATATGAATAGCTTCGCGGGCGGTTTTTCCGTCAAGATAGGTAATTATCTCTGCGATATCCTCCGCCTGGTCGCCTATGCGCTCCATATCGGTTATCATCTTAAGCGCAGCCGAAATCTGCCTTAAATCGCTTGCTACGGGCTGCTGCTGAAGCAGCAGCTTAAGGCAGCGGGATTCGATTTCCCGTTCCTTTCGGTCAATGTCCGAGGAAATCGGGGCAACTCGCTCGGCAAGCACAACATCTCCCGCAGAAAGCGCCTTCGAGGCAAGCGCAATTGCCTCCTCGCACAAAGCGCCCATTTCGATAAGCCCTGTGTTAAGGGCGGCAAGCTGTTCATCAAATCTGCTTCTCATTATCCAAACCTTCCTGTAATATAGTCCTCGGTGCGTTTTTCCTTCGGCTGCGAAAACAGCTTTTCGGTCTCGCCGTATTCAATCAGCTCGCCCAGCAGAAAGAACGCCGTATTGTCGGAAATGCGGACAGCCTGCTGCATATTATGAGTGACTATAACAATAGTATAACTCTTTTTAAGCTGAATTGCAAGCTCTTCTATCCTTGAGGTTGAAATCGGGTCAAGCGCAGAGGTCGGCTCGTCCATAAGCAGAATTTCGGGCTTTACCGCCAAGGCTCTGGCAATACATAGCCTTTGCTGCTGTCCGCCCGACATTCCCAGAGCGTTCTTTTTAAGCCTGTCCTTTACCTCGTCCCAGATTGCCGCGTCACGCAGCGACTGCTCGACGATTTCATCCAGCTTGACCTTGCTCTTGATTCCGTGGGTTCGCGGTCCGTAGGCGATATTGTCGTATATGCTCATCGGAAAGGGATTGGGCTTTTGAAATACCATGCCGATTTCACGGCGAAGCTCGTTGACATCAACCGAGCTGTCGAAAATGTTCCTGCCCTTATAGCTTACCTCGCCCGTGATTCTCACCGAGGGTATAAGGTCGTTCATGCGGTTGAGGGTTTTAAGAAAGGTGGATTTTCCGCAGCCCGACGGACCGATAAACGCAGTAATGCTCTTTTCGGGAATATCTATGCTCACGTCTTTAAGGGCGTGGGTTTTGTCGTACCATAGGTTGAGATTTTTTGCTGTCAATATATCGCTCATTTTATGCTTCCTTTCGGGTCAGAGACTGCGCTTTTTGCTGAAGTAACGGCTTACAAGTGTTGCCGAAAGATTTATAAGCATGGTCAGCACCATGAGAATCGCCGCAATTGCAAACGCAACGCCGAATTCACCCTGTTCCTTTGCGTAGAAATACAGCGCAACGGTAAGCGTCGCGCCGGGGCTTGTAAGTCCCTCGGCAATGCCGTTGAGCGCGTGGGCGAAGCCTGCGGTAAACAAAAGCGCCGCCGATTCACCCAGAATACGTCCCACCGCCAGAATACAGCCCGTAATTACGCCGTCAACGCAGCCCGGCAGAACAACCGTTCTGATAACCCGCCACTTGCCCGCGCCCAGCCCGAAGGCTCCGTCGCGGTAGCTTTGCGGCACGGTTTTAAGGCTCTCCTGCGTGGTTCGCATAATCGTGGGCAGATTCATAATCGTAAGCGTCAGCGCGCCTGCCATAATCGAGGTCTTAAAGCCCAGAAACCGACAGAAGAACAGCATTCCGACCAGACCGTAAATTATTGACGGTATTCCCGAAAGCGTTTCCGCCGCGTATTCTATAACCGCCACCAGCCGCTTGTTCTTCGCGTATTCCGTAAGATAAACCGCTGCGCCAACGCCCAGAGGCAGCACAAACATCAGCGTCACAAGCACGATATAGACAGTGTTCAGAATATCGGGCAGTATGCCTATCCTGCCGCTAATGTAGCTGGGCTTTGTAGAGAGAAGCTCCCAGGATATATTCGGAATGCCCTTTATAAAAACATACGCCGCTATGAATATTACAAGCGCCGCAGTAAGCCCCGTAGAGATATACATAGCCGCTTTCATTGCGCCGATATACAGCTTTCTTTTCCTGCCAAGCATCAGTTCTTCTCCTTTTTCAGAAAGAAATTCAATGTGGCGTTAATCAGCATGATAAACAGGAACAGCACCAGCGCAACCGAGAACAGCGCCTGCTGCTGCAAGCCGCTTGAATAGGACATCTCGCTTGCAACCGCCGTTGTAAGAAAGCGCACGCTCTCAAAAAGCGAGGGCATATTCGGCGCATTGCCCGATACCATCATAACCGCCATAGTTTCGCCGATTGCTCTGCCTACGCCCAGAACAACCGCCGCCGCAATTCCGCTTTTCGCCGCAGGCACGGAGACTCTGAAATAGGTTTCAATCGGCGTTGCGCCCAGCGCCAGCGAAGCGTCCTCGTACTCCTTGGGTACTGCCTCAAGCGCGGTCATGGAAACCTTGATTATCGAGGGCAGAATCATAATTGCAAGCACGATTATCGCCGCCAGCAGGCTTGCGCCGTCGGGTACGCCGAACAGTGTTCTTATGCCCGGCACAAGCACCAGCATACCCACCAAACCGTATACAACCGACGGAATACCCGCAAGCAGGCTTACCGCGCTTTCCATAAAGGCTTTGACCTTGGGCTTCGCTATTTTTGCAAGATACACCGCCGACAAAAAGCCAATCGGTACGCCTACAAGAATTGCTCCCGCTGTGCCGTATACGCTTGTAAGAATAAACGGCAATATTCCAAAGCTGGGCTCTGCGGCGGTTGAAGCCCATTTGTCATTGAACAGAAAATCCACGATACCTATCTCTTTTATCGCGGGAATGCCCGCAGCAATCAGGTACACCGTTATCAGAAGCACGCTGCCCACGGTAAGCAGTCCGAGAATCAGAAACACACCGTGAACAGCTCTTTCCAGAATTTTGTTCCTATTCATATACTCCTCAATTTGCCGCTACAACGCCCGCGGAAGCAATCGCAGCCGCTGCCTTGTCGGAGGTTACATAGTCGAAGAATTTCTGTGCGGATGCAGACAGCTTCTTGTCCGATTTTGTCACCAGCACAAAGGGTCTCTGAACAATGTAGCTGCCGTCCTTTATGGTTGCTTCGGTAGCTTCAACGCCGCCTACCTTAACCGCCTTTACCGTGTCCTTTACAGAGGCAAC
>JBJESB010000166.1:0-25526 GCA_051882575.1 Oscillospiraceae bacterium | reverse complement strand
TCAAAGCCCTGAACCGTGTGATTTACCTCCGGGTGGAATTGAACTCCGTACAGCTTTCTTTCCTCGTCCGCCATTGCGCCGTAGGGGCATTTTACGCTGTGACCGATTGACTTGAATCCGTCGGGAACGCGCGAAATATAATCGTTGTGGCTCATCCAGACAATGGAGTTCTTATCAATACCGTCAAAAAGCGGCGAAGATGTGTCAATTTCACATTCTGTCTTGCCGTATTCCGAAAGCGAGGAATCGTGAGCAGGTTCAATAACGCCGCCCAGTGCGTAAACCATGAATTGAGCGCCATAGCATATCCCGAGAACAGGAATACCCAGCTCCAGAATTTCTCTGTCCATTCTGGGTGAGTCGTCAAGGTAAACGCTGTTGGGACCGCCCGTGAAGATGATACCCTTAGGATTCATTGCCTTGATTTCATCAATAGGTGTCTTGTAGGATTTAACCTCGCAGTAAATGTTGTGTTCGCGGACACGGCGCGCAATAAGCTGATTGTACTGACCGCCGAAATCGAGAACTAAAACAAGCTCATGAGCCATATTTCTTACCTTCCTTATGCTTGTAATCGGTGCAATTCGCACAAAATTAAACTGTTTTTATTATAACATAAAGCGAGCTTTTTTTCAAGTGGGATAAAACCTATACAGCAATTTTTGTTTATTACGACAAGATTATTATTGTCAGGGTGATGATTTTTGTAGGAGTATGGAACATCAAACCAAAGAGTATGCGCTTGTGAATAAGAAAAGTTTACAAAAAATTGATGTTGTGATATTATACTTATAATATAATTATAGGTATATCTTTTGTTAGTATGTGTAGGAAAAGAGGCGTTACCAATGAAGACAGGACTTATTCTTGAGGGCGGCGCGGTCCGCGGAATATTCACGGCGGGTGTGCTTGACAGGCTTATGGAAAGCGGTGTATATTATCCTTATGTTATGGGTGTATCCGCAGGCGGCGGCAATGCTATGAGCTACTGCTCGCGGCAGATTGGCAGAACCGCACGACTTATCAACGCCCCGAAGGAGGATTCGTATTACGGAATCAGAACGCTGTTAGAAACCAAGAAGATGATAAATCTTGATAAGATGGCGTTTGAGTATCCATATAAGCAATTCCCGTTTGAGTTTGATACATATTTTTCAAGCGGAATAAAGACCGAGTATGCTGTTACCTGCCTTGAAACCGGTGAAGCAGAGTATCTCACCGAGGACAGCGACCAGCAGCGTCTTATGACGATAATCAAGGCAACTTGTTCAATTCCCATGCTGTGCGACTCCGTTGAAATCGACGGTAAGCATTACCTTGACGGCAGCATTGCTGATTCTATTCCGATTGAGCGCGCGCTTGACGAGGGCTGCGATAAATTGGTAATAGTTCTGACAAAGCCTGCCGGCAGTGTTCATCCTACCGATTATCGCAAATTCAAATCGGTAATCGGCGGAATGTATAAGCAGTATCCTGCGTTTGTTGAAGCCTGCATGAATCGCGTAGAGCGTTATATGCACACAGCGGCACTCATGGACGAAATGGAGCGTGACGGAACGGCGTTTATAATACGCCCCGAGGTACCTGCGATTTCAAAGTTTGAGCAGGACAGCAGAAAAATCATGGAGTTTTACCACCATGGCTATACGCTTATGGACAGTCGTATGCTGGAGCTGGTAAGCTGGGAGCGTTCTGCGCCCGTCAGTAAACTGATAGTATGATAAAAAATCGGGCAATGGCGCTTGAGTGCAGCCGCTGTCCGATTTTTTTGTTATACGCTTGCAATATTTTGAACAATGTGATACAATATAAACAAAGCCGAAAGGAGAAATAATTATGGATGATAAGAAAAAGGTTCAGCCTGCCGCAGAGCAGTCCGAGGCAACTGTTGAGCATACAGAACCCGCCGAGTGCTGGTGCGAGGATATGAAGCAGGAGATGGAAGATTATATAGAAGAACAGGGAATTTACATCAGACAGTAAACTATATCAAAAACAGCGGTGAAAATCGAAAATCACCGCTGTTTTTCTGTTTTAGTAAACCTCTGTGCCGGAATAATAGAACTGCAAAATCTGCTTGTAGGTATAACCCCAATAGGTAGCAAGAGCATTTGCGCCGTTCTGACTCATACCAACGCCGTGACCGTAGCCGTATGTAGTAATCGTAAAGCTGTCCGAATCAGCGTCGTACTCAATATCAAATGCGTTGGAGCGTATGTCAAAGCTCATAATTTTCTCGCGGAATGTTCTGCCTGTAATCTTGACCGTGCTGCCGCTTGAATCGGTATAGCTGTGATAGCCGCCGATATTAAGCTGCGCAACATACTTTCCGTCATAGCGTGAATCAATGCTGAACCATTCCGACGGGTCGCCCGAAAGGGAAATGCCTGTCTTTTCGTAAACGCGCTGCTTGATTTCATCAGCAGAGAATGTTTTGGTTTTGCCGTAATTCGGGTCGTATTTTGCGTCAAGCTCACAGTATACGCTGCGCAGGTAGGGGTAGTCCGTGCCCCATACATTTTCGCTTGAGGCTGTATTTCCTGCGGAAGAAGCAGTGTAGGTTGCCTGAATAATGCTGCCGTTGTAATAAACCGCCTGACCTATTACCGAAGCCACCAATACCCGAACAGAGTCGCTTACATTGCTGCTGACAATAACATTGGGGTTAATGGAATGCGCGTTGCAGAACTTAACATACGAATACGCAGCTACTGCCTGCGCCTTTATTGCCTCGGGCGCAAACGTGTGACCAACCTCTGTCTGGGTAATTCCCGCAATAATATCCAGTGCAGTACCCGTAAGCATACTGCCGCCGTTGTTTACGGTCAGAAGCTCGTTTGCGGCATTGGCGTCGGTGATTATCTCTATGGGCTGCTGTTCCTCGGACTGCTGGGTCGTGGTAGTCGTTGTCACCGCAGGGTTATCATTTTCAACAGGGATTCCTCCCTGATTATCGGTAGTATCATTCGTTGTTGCAGTAGTGGTTGCTGCGGTGGTTGTAGTTGTGGTTGTAGTTGCTGCTGTGGTTGTGGTTGGTACCGTAGTCTGCTTGGGTGGTTCTTCCTCGTCGGGAATATCCTCATCTGCGGGCGGTGCGGTTTCCTTGGTTGCTGCAGTGGTTGCCGCGGTGGTGTGAACAGGCTCTGTTTCGGCTGATGTATCCTCATCTTCGGGCTCGTATGTATCAACTATGTTAAAGGATTCTTCCTCAAATGCGCCCTCGTTGATATCATCAGCTTCTGTTGGTTCTGTGTCGCTTTCGCGCTCAAAAAATGTGGTATACACCATCATTTCTGACAGAGAAGGACTTGCAAAATGCAGTGTATCAACATTTATTACCGTCTGTTCGGTGCTGTCGGAGAAAAAATCCACCGTGCCCTGACCCTCTGCGCCCTCGTCGATTTCGTCGTTCTCTGCGGGCTGTTCGGGCGCGCTTACTTCAACGGGAGTAGTGCCGAATCTGCCCACAACCCCTGTTGAAAATGCGTACACATTGCAAATCAACAGCGCGAGAATAATCTTTCCCAGTGATGCTTTACTCATTCAAACCTCATTCCTCGGGCTCATCCATAAGACCGTTTTCCTCAAGGTATTCTCTCATACCCTTAACAAGGTCGATATCCCATGTTCTGCCCTTCCACTTGTTGCCGAATGCCTGATAGTAGGCGTCACAGTATTTTATGCTCTTCTTGCGCGTAATATTATCGGTATTGTAATCGGGGCTTTCGTTTTCGCGAACCTTTCGAGCTACAATTACCAGTCTCATATCCGAAAGACCGGTTGAAGCATCACAGGTGGAGAGTGTGAGCAGCTCATCGCCGTATTCGATATCAATTCCGGTATCGTACAGGCTTCTGTCCATGCACTCGAGAACATAGTTGTAGAACTCGCTCTGATTCTTGAAGTAGACATAATCGGTGTAGTTGAACACCTCGCCGTGCTCCTCATGTGTGTTGGTGAGGAAAACCGAGAAAATCTTGTACTTGTTCTTCTGGTACAGCGTGTTGAAATCTATAACAGGGGAGAACTTGAAGAAATCAATGTTGTTGCGGTAGTTGGAAAGCGCGCTGAACTTGTACTTGTACAGCATATTGTGACCGTACAGAATGGTGTTGTTGGGCATCTCGGTTGCGCTGAACTTTCCTTCATAATCGGTGAAGATTGTGCCGGCAAATTCATCCTGCTTGTCAAAGTTGTGATGGAGATAATACTCGTTGTCCTCGCCTTGCATAACAGGGTAGTCGATATTCGTGCCGTTTATGGAAATCCAGCCGATAAAATCGTTGTTTGCCTCGTACAAGGCAGCGTACTCCTCGTTGATTGTACCCTCGGGGAGATTTTCAAGCTGCTGCTTGGTGGGGGTCTGATTTTTAAGCTCAACTATGTACGATTCCGTCGCCAGCTGGTTGCCGTTTTCATCAACAGCCATCTGGTTGTCGGGCGCGACATAGCTTAATGCGTTGTTAAGCAGCAGAATCACCGCAGTAACAAGCAGCGCAAGCGAGCCGAGGAAGATAATCTTGCGGATAATTTCTCCTGTTGAGTCGCCTTTCCATGGGATAAGTCCGGTGACTATGCTCATAAAAACGCTCTGCTTTTTCTTCTTTCTCTTTTTCTTTGGGGGTTGGTTCTGCCCGATACCCATATCCATTTCAGCCATGGTATCATTCCTTTCGATTGCTCACTATAATATATTTAATACGAAAAGCCTTGAATCATTGAGGCATCCCATTTTCTGCCGCCCCATCCGCCGCCGTAAATGCGGTAGTAGTAATCGAAATAAAGCGGGTCGGGATTGGGATATGCCTTTTCAACATCCACAGTGGGGTCTTCTCCCTCGCGTACCTCACGCGCGAAAAGCACCCAGCGCAGATTCAGGTTTTTGGTGGTGTTGTAGTCAAATATGCAGGTAGACAGTGTAAGCAGCTGGTCGCCGTATTTGAGGTCAACATCCGTATAGAATGTTGAGCGGTCAAGCACATTTGCGCAGAAATCATTAAACTCGGTCTTGTTATTGAAATTGAGGTAATCAATGTATCTGAAAACCTCGCCCTCGCTCTCGCGGGTATTTACCAGCATTCCCGCGAAAATCTTGTAGGTGGATTTCTTGTACAGCGTACTGAATGTCAGCGTAGGGTGCTCTTTATAGAATTCCATGCCGTAGTTGTTGGAGGGTCGGTAGTTGAAGTAGCGCGTGATTTTCGCAAAATACTCGCCCGACTGCATATTGTGACCGTAGAGAATTATGTTTGCGGGCTGTTTTTCGGCTGTGAGAGGCTCAACGTAATCCATGAAGATAGCGCCCGAAATGCTTTCGTCCTTTTTGTAATTGTGGTTAAGGTAAAACTCGTTGTCGTCACCCTGTACCACAACGTAGTCAATCAGCGGATTTTCCTCATCGCCGAGAGTAATCCAGCCTACAATATCCTCGTTGATATCCAGCAGCGGCAAAAACTCATCCAGCACCTCGGGATTCTCTTTTTTTATCTGCTCGGTGCGGGAGGTATCTATATTAAGCGTGGTACTGCCTGTGCCGCCGTGAAACAGCTCGCTTAGCTGCTCGTTGTCGTGCGTATCGTCAATCTTCTGTGTGCCGCTGATTATCAGCGAAATAACAGAAACCGCAAGCACAATTGCCGCACCCAGAAACAGAATTTTGCGGAATACCTCCGTGGGCTTGTCGCCTTTCCACGGTAACAGATACTTTGCTATGCGCAGCCATATATTTTCCTTTTCAACAAAATTAGCCATATTGTCGCTCCGTTTCCCCTATGAAGCAGGATTTATTTTTTTCTGTAATGTTAACCGTCATAGCTCTTGAGCTTGGACTTATCCCAGACGCTTCCGTACCACTGACCGCCGATAAGTTCGTAATAGTAGTCAAACAGTCTTGCCTGAAAGTTTCGCTCTGCAACTGTGGTATCGACAAATTCAGACTCGCCCGGGCGTACCTTTCTGGCGAAAATAACCCAGCGCGTATCAACATTCTTGCCGATAGGCCAGTAGCAGGTTGAAAGAGTAAGCAGCTTGTCGCCGTAGTCAAGGTCAACATCCGTGAAGAACCAGCTTCTGTCCATAACGCCGATGATGAAATTGTTGAAATCATCCTTGTTCTTGAATTTTGTCTTATCAACATACTCAAACACATCGCCGTATTTGTCCTGCGTATTCAGCAGACAGCCTGCGAAAACCTTGTAAACCTGACAGCCCTCGTTAGGCGTGGAGAGCATGATAGTCGGGTGAACCTTGTAGAATGCTACGGGCTCGCGGCTGGTGTCGTTTGGAACATAGTGTCCCAGCGACGCAAAGTAAGTGCCGTCAAGCATATTGTGACCATACAGTACGATATTGTCGTCTGTTCCGTCAAATTTATTCTTGTACGAAGCAAAAACCGTACCTGTTATTGATTCTTTTCCGTAGAAATCGTGGTTGAGGTAGTAGCTGTTGTCGTTGGACTGGCACACAACATTGTTTACATAAGTGCCGGTAATCTTAATCCACGCTCTGGTGTCGGGGTTCACGGCTTTCAGCGCGGGGAAATCAACGGTAAGCGGCGTATTGACAACCGGTGTAACATTTATCTCCTCGGGCTCGTCGGGGTTGATTTCGGGTTCCGAACCGGAAACCGTTGTACCAAACGGCACATAGTCCATATCCATATCAATTGTACCCTGCGGAACTCCCGCAAGCTGCGCAAGCTGGCTGTTAGTTTCGCGGGCGTTGCTGAAGTCCTTGAGATTAAGCAGCAGAATAACGATTGTAGCCACAAATACCACAATAGCGGCAAGCAGAACTATCTTGCGCATTTTCTCAATGCCGCTGTCCTCTGTCTGCGGGAATGCCGCAATGCAGAACCGCTGCAAACCGTTTTTTGGTCTGCCCTTGATTTTGTCTATCTTTTTGCGCGGCGATGATTGGCTGCGCATATCCATCTTGTCAAGCGCGATATCTCTTGACGCTGTCTGACGCTTTTTTGGTTTTTCGGTATAGTTTGCCATGTGTAATCACCTTTCGCTGTAAATGTGCTGAATATTGTAGTGTGATTTCAGCGTGTAATCTCCGCAATCAGCATTTCAAGGGCGGTAAGCGCTGCCTGTGCGCGAATATCGTTTCGGCCGCCGGCGAAAACATAGCGCTGCGCGTGTGCGCCTGCGGGCGAGCTGATTCCAATGCACACCTCGCCGACAGGATGCCGCTCGCTGCCTCCGGCAGGACCTGCCACACCCGTGGTGGATACGGCGTAATCCGAGCCTGCGGCATTTTTTGCACCCTGCGCCATTTCTGCTGCGCACTGAATGCTGTATTCGGTATACTTGTCTAGGGTTTCGGCGCTTACGCCGAGAAATTCCTGCTTTATGCGGTTCGAGTAAGAACAGAAGCCAAGCTCAATAACCGCCGAGCTTCCCGGTATTGCGGTAATGGCAGCTGAAATCATGCCGCCCGTGCAGCTTTCGGCAGTTGATACCCTGATTCCTTTTTCGGTGCAGAGCTTTACCAGCCGCTGCGCTGTTTCGGTGATTTTAGCTTCTGTCATATATAAAACTCCGTTCAGTCCAGAATGGCTGCATTTTCACCGTCGCCGATTCTGAATTTTTTCATCTCGGTACCCGCGATTGCCTTTTCAATCAGCTCGCTGAAATCAAACGACGCCTCCGCAGCAAGGATATCCTCATACTTTGGCTTGGTGCGCGGGTGCTTTGGAGAGAACACCGTGCAGCAATCCTCGTATGGCAGGGAAGAGATGTCGAAGGTGTCGATTTTGCGGGCAATATCAATTATTTCTTTCTTATCCATACCGATAACGGGGCGGAATACGGGATATTCCGCTGCGGCATTGGTGCAGTAAAGCGCGGTAAGCGTCTGGCTTGCAACCTGTGCAACGCTCTCGCCGGTTATTATCGCGCCGTAATCATGCTCGGCGCAGATTCGGTTTGCAATCTTCACCATAAGTCTGCGCATAAGCACGGTAAAGTATTCCTCGGGGCAGTTGTCGCGCAGCGCTTCCTGAAGCTCCGTGAACGGCACACAGAAGAATCTGATGTCGCCGCAGTAGTCGGTCATTTTAGCGCAGAGCGCCTCAACCTTGAGCCTTGCTCGCTCGGAGGTATAGGGCGGGCTGACATAGTGAATGCAGTCAACAATAAGTCCGCGCTTTGCCATCATGTAGCCCGCAACGGGGCTGTCAATGCCGCCCGAGAGCATAAGCAGCGCCTTTCCCGAGCTTCCCACAGGCATACCGCCTGCGCCGATTATTCGCTGTGCGCTTAAGTACGCGCCGTTATCGCGGATTTCAAGCCTTACGGTGACCTCGGGGTCGTGAACATCCACCTGCAAATGCGGGAATGCGTCTATTATCACCGAACCAAGCTCCGTCTGAATTTCGGGCGATGTCATGGGGAAAGCCTTATCCGAGCGCTTTGACTCAACCTTGAATGTCTTTGCGTTTTCAAGCGCCTCGGTAAGATACTCCGCGCAGTGCTGCGCAACATACGCAAAATCCTTTGGGTAAACGGCACAGCGCTGAATTGCGCCGATTCCGAAGATGTAAGTCAGCCGTCTTACAACCTCGTCGATGTCGATATCCTCCGCGGGCGTGATGTAAATTGTAGACTGCTTGCGGAAGTAGTCGAAATGCCCGAGCTGCTTTAAGCGGCGCTTGATATTGCGCTGAAGAATATCCTCGAAAGAGTTTTTGTTGAGACCCTTGAGCGCAATCTCGCCGTATTTTACCATTACTATTTCTCTCATAATTACCTTCTGAACCTTTCAATTCCTTTTTCTATATTGTCGCACAGAAAATCAATATCTTCTTCTGTTGTTTCCGCGCAAAGCGAAACGCGCAGAGCGCAGTCCGCATCCTTGTCGGAAATTCCGAGCGCGGAAAGCACACCGCTTGTTTTTCCCTTTGAGCAGGCAGAGCCGCTTGAAACATAAATCTCCTGCTCCTCCAGCGAATGCAGCATGATTTCCGAGCGAACGCCGCGCACACTGAAATTTATAATGTTAGGCACGCAATCGTCCCCGGAGTTAATTCCTATGTTATCCATTGCGGCGAGCCTTGCAAGCAGCCGATTTTTCAGCCTTGTGAAATGCTCCTCGCTGCCGCGATAGTTTTTTACTGCGGCTTCAAGTCCCGCAATCAGTTCAATGGGCTCTGTGCCCGAGCGCAGCTTTTTCTGCTGACCTCCGCCAAGAAGCAGCGGTGCAATGCGAATGCCCTTTTTTATATACAGTGCGCCGATTCCCTTTGAAGAATGAATTTTGTGACCCGAAATGCTTATCAAATCGCCGTCCAGCGGCACTTTTAAAAAGCCCTGAACCGCGTCGATATGTACTATGGTTTTGGGATTTTTTTTCTTAACCTGCTTGTACAGCCGTTTTACATCAATCCTTCTGCCGGTTTCGTTGTTGACCGCCATGCAGCTTATCAGCAAAGTGTTTTCGTCAACTGCGTCTGTGAGCGCCTGCTCAAAATCGGCATAATCCTTTGGCGCAAGACGTATTACCTCATAGCCCTGCTGCTCCAGCTTGTCCATTACTCTTGCAACAGAAGGGTGCTCGATTGCGGTTGTAACGATTTTTTTCCCGATTCGCTTATAGGTTTCACAAGCTCCGTAAATAGCGGTGCTGCTGCTTTCCGTCGCGCCTGATGTAAACAGAATCTCACCCTCGCCGAATTTAGACAAAAGTGTTTTCTTTGCCGAAATCATAATCCGCTCTGACGTAATACCGAGCCTGTAAAGTGAGCTTGCATTTCCGAAGCTGTTTTCCATAACGCTTACCATAGCGCTGACCGCCTCGGGGCAGGGCTTTGTGGTGGCAGCGTTGTCCAAATATACCATACTCTGTATTCTCCCAAATCACAATAACAATATCTCCTAATAGTATAGCACATTTTCTTTGATTTGAAAAGCCTTTTTTGAAATTTTTCATCTTTATTTCACATGGTTACGGCAGTGTTACAAAGGTTACAAACAGGTTACAAATTACCGTCCAATGGTTACTGAAAAATAACAATATTCCGATTTGGGTTACAATTCTGTCATAATGCTTGCAATTTGATTTTTTTCGTGCTAGAATGTAATCACAAAGCAAGAAGAACAATTCATAATGATAAATCATCCTCCAATTCCGGAATCCGTCGGTTACAAGCCGACGGATTTTGGTTTTTAAATTCTCACGGATTTCCAGCTGCTTTACGTTCTGATTGTTCGCAGCAGTGAATATATTTTTACAGACAAGCCGACCTCCAAAAATGAGCCGGTTAAACAAGACTAATCTTGTTGAAAATGCCGATTGACTTTATTCCGAATTTGGGTTATAGTATTCTTAGAAAACAAGTTAAACTAGACTAACTTGAAAGGAACAAAAGAATGACACTTGCAGAAATACAGCCGGGAAACGGCGGAACAATCACAGCGGTAGGCGGCGAGGGCGCTCTGCGCAGACGTCTGCTGGATATGGGGCTTACTCCCAAAACTCATGTTGAGGTAAGAAAGCGCGCGCCTATGGGCGACCCGATTGAGCTTTTTCTGCGCGGCTACGCGCTGACAATCAGGCTTGACGACGCTGCGAAAATTGAACTGAAAGAGGATTGAAAATATGCCGATAACCATAGCTTTGGCGGGAAATCAGAACTGCGGCAAAACCACGTTGTTCAATTGTCTGACGGGCAGCACACAGCATGTGGGTAATTTCCCGGGCGTAACGGTTGAGCTTAAGCGCGGAACGATAAAAAGCTACCGAGAGGCTGAACTGGTGGACCTGCCGGGAATATATTCGCTTTCACCGTATACCTCCGAAGAGGTGGTAACGCGGGATTTTCTGGTGAACGAAAAGCCCGACGCTATAATCAACATCGTAGACGCGACAAATCTTGAGCGTAATCTTTATCTTACGCTTCAGCTGACGGAGCTGGATATACCTATGATACTTGCTCTGAATATGATGGATGAGGTGCGCGCAAGCGGCAACAATATTGATACCGACAAGCTTTCAAAGCTGCTGAAGATGCCGGTTGTTCCGATTTCAGCAGCAAAAAAAGAGGGTGTGAGCTATCTTGTTGAGCGCACTAAGCAGCTTGTAAGCGAGGGCGCTTCGTCGCAGAGGCTGGATTTTTGCGGCGGCGAGGTACATAAGGCGGTGCATTCAATCCGTCATATTGTTGAGGCGAGGGCGATAAAGGAGGGCATACCGCAGAGATTTGCGGCTACAAAGCTGGTTGAGGGCGATAAGCCCATGGCTGAACGGTTGAATCTGACCGAAAACGAGAGAATAATAATTGACTGTATCGTTGAGGATATGGAGCTTTCACTGGGTACAGACAGGGAAGCCGCGCTTGCCGATACGCGATATAGCTTTATTGAGGAAGTAAGCGCGCTTTGCGCTTTTAAGCACAGCGAAAGCCGCGAGCAGCTTCGCAGCGAAAAAATAGACCGTGTGCTGACGCATAAAATTTTCGGAATCCCAATATTTATAGGCATAATGCTGATGATTTTCTGGCTTACGTTTTCGGTTATCGGCGCGCCGCTGCAAGACCTTCTGGAGCAGCTGATTGGGCTTGGCTCCGGGGCGCTGGGCAGCTTGCTTGAGAGCCTGAATGTAAGCCCGTGGGTAGTGTCGTTGGTGATAGACGGCGTCTGCGCAGGCGTTGGAAGCGTGCTGTCGTTTCTGCCGATTATTTTGCTGCTGTTTTTCTTCCTGTCTATGCTGGAGGACAGCGGTTACATGGCGAGAGTTGCGTTTGTTATGGATAAGCTGCTGCGCAAGCTGGGACTTTCGGGTCGTTCGTTTGTGCCGATGCTGGTGGGCTTCGGGTGCAGCGTACCTGCAATAATGTCCGCGAGGACGCTTTCAAGCGAGCGTGACAGGCGGCTGACAATACTGATTACGCCGTTTATGAGCTGCGGCGCAAAGCTGCCGATTTACTCGATGATAACTGCGGCGTTCTTTCCCGATACCGCGCCGCTTGTGATGATATCACTTTATATTATCGGAATTATAGCGGCTGTTGTGACAGGCTTGCTGATGAAAAAAACTCTGATGAAGGGCGAGCCTGTGCCGTTTGTAATGGAGCTCCCCGCGTACAGAATACCGTCTGCGCGAAGCGTTTTAATGCTGATGTGGGAAAAGGCAAAGGATTTCCTGGTAAAGGCGTTCACGATTATTTTTGTTGCAAGCGTGATAATCTGGATGCTGCAAAGCTTCGACTGGGGCTTTAACGCGGTAGAGAACAGCGCGGACAGCATACTTGCGTCTATCGGCGCGGTGATTGCGCCTGTATTTGCGCCGCTGGGCTTTGGCGACTGGCGCGCTTCCACGGCTCTGATTACGGGAATTACGGCAAAGGAGAGCGTTGTAAGCACGCTGAATGTTCTTGCAGGGGCAGAGTTCTGCGGAATGTTCACGCAGCTTTCGGCTATGTCGTTTTTGGTGTTCACGCTGCTGTATATGCCGTGTGTAGCTGCATTTGCGGCAATGAAGCGCGAAATCGGATTAAAGCGCGCGCTTTTCTCGGTGGGCTACGAAACGCTGTTTGCGTATGTGGCGGCTCTGCTGGTTTATCAGATTGGTTCGCTGTTTGTCGGTTAGGAGGTTATCATGGGGCTTGCTGATGTTATTGTGATTGTGATTCTTGTGCTGATTCCCACGGCAATCGGCTTTATAAAGCCCTCGCGCGGCGGCTGCCACGGCTGCGGCGGGAATTGCGGCGAGTGTTCGAAATGTTCGTGCTGTGAGCGTAAGAATGGTAAGTGAGATTAAAACAGGTATATTGGTTTTGACGGATATTCTTTGCTATATGAGGAGGTAAGTATGATGAGGGAACCACTGTGCATGAGTTGTAAGCATTGTTCTATGCAGGGTATGGACTTGTTGTGTGAATCCTTTATGGAAAAGAAAATTTGGAATAAGGAACAAATAGTCCCAACATATATTCCTATTGATATCCTTTCCGGAGAATTTGACCATAGAAAACCATATCCCGGCGATAAAGGGATTATGTATGAACCAAAATAGCTATTGCGCGCTCCGAACAATCGGGGCGCTCTTTTTGCGCTCAAAAATCACACACCGCGAATTAAATTTTCGCTCTTTACAAAGTAACGAAAAAGTGATATAATGGAAAATGAGAAAGTATATTTTTCATAGTTTTCAACGGAGGTAAGCGCCATGGAGCTTGCAGAGATTTTCCGCGAAAAGGCAGAGCAGGTTAAGAATAAAATACTTGCGGGGCGCAGCCTTGAGCAATTCACCGAGGAAACCAAACCTGCGATTTTAAGCGAATATGCGGCGTTTATATCCGTGTGTAACATTGAAGAACGCGCCGTGATTTTCCGCTGCGCAGGCTTAACCCCCGAGGAAGCATGGAACGGCGCGGTGAATAAGGCTGCGGAGTACATCGGGAAAAATCGGCTTGAGCCAAAGTGGATAAAGGGCGATATCACCGTAAAAAGCGAGCGTGTGCCTTTAGCCGAGGTAGCCGAACGGGTTGCGAACGGTTTCCACGAGTTCTACCGCCGCGGAATTGCGTTCGGTGACGATATGTCAGGCGCGCTTATCGAGGCGGAGATAAACTGCAATCGTGTGCTTTCGTATAAGAAAAAAACAATTGAGCTTAACATCGTGAACAGATATCTTGCGTCAATCGGACTGCCGACGCTTGCGGCGCTGCCCGAAAACGTGATTGTATTCGACTGCGCGTGTGCGTTCTGTGATGAAAACATTGAGGCTTTCAAGCTTTACGGCGAGGGAAACCGCTGCGGCAGACGCGTGATTGACAGCTTTGACGATAAAACCGCGCTGAACGTTATCAAAACATCCTCGGAATATCTTTCTATGCAGGTGGGGTTGGACGGCAAAATGGCTTACGGCTACTATCCGATATTCCACAGAGAGATACCCGGGTACAATATTCTGCGGCATTCTACCGCAATCTGGAGCCTGATTCTCGCATACCGCCTTACAGGTGATAAATTTGCGCTGCGGCAGGCGGAGGCTGCAATAGGGTACATGGTATCCAATACCTTTTACAAGTATCCGCACACCAAGGGCGTTGAGAATACCGTATATCTTGCGGATAAAACGCTGAACGAGGTTAAAATCGGCGGCAATGCCGTGGCTGTAATAATGCTGACGGAGTATATGAGCGCCGTTAATTCCGATAAATACACAATGCTGTGCAGGGAACTGGGCAACGGTATTCTGGAGCTGTTTGACAGACGCACGGGCAGCTTTTTCCATGTGCTGAATTACCCGAATCTTTCGCCTAAGGACCAATTCCGCACGGTATATTATGACGGTGAAACCGTATTTGCACTGTGCAGGCTGTACGGGCTGACTAAAGAGCAGAAATGGCTTGATGCGGCAAAGCTTGCTGTTGACCGATTTATCCGCGAGGATTACACCGCATATCGCGACCACTGGGTTGCCTATGCGGTAAATGAATTCACGAAGTATGTGCATGACGATAAATACCTGAGCTTCGGGCTGAAAAATGCCAATGTCAATTTAAAGGCGATTTACCGCCGCGCAACCACCTATCATACTTATCTTGAGCTGCTATGCGTTACCTTTGAGCTGTACGACCGGATTGTGACGCAGAAGCTGAAATGCTCGTATCTTGCAAAATTCAACACGAAATTCTTTGTTGAAACAATTTTTCACCGCGCCGAGTATATGCTCAACGGCTATGCATACCCCGAGTATGTGATGTATTTCAAATATCCCGAGGTTGCTTTGGGAGCGTTTTTTGTACGGCATGACGGTTACAGAATCCGAATAGACGATATTCAGCATTTCTGCGGCGCGTATTACTCTTTTTACAGAAATTACGAAAAGCTGGCTGAATTGAAAAAATCATTTGAAAATGCAGAGGAAGAAAAATGAGCGTGAAACTGAATCCGCCCGAGAATCTGAAACTGACCGGCAAAGACTGCTCTGCGCTTGCGGTGTGGGATGCCGTTGAGGGCGCAGACGGATACCGATTAAGCTATTTTTGCGCCGACGACCCCGAAAGGTGCATCAAAATGCGTTACGCGCAGGACAACCGCAAGCTGATTCTGGGGTTTACAAACGGCACGGAGTATCTGGCGGCGGTATGCGCATTCAGATATGAGAATGGTGTTGAGGTGCTGGGCGAGCTCTCCGAAAAGGTGCCGTTTGTCCCGATTTCCGAAAAGCTGAAGGCACAGAACACAATCTGCCTTTCGGTGGGCGAAAATGCAAGGCTGGTCTGGGAGTGCCAAAACTCTGTTCCGCTGGCTGATTTTGAATCCGAGGATGACAATATAGCGGTTGTAGGTCCCGACGGCACTGTTACCGCAGTTGCGCGGGGAACAACCTATATTCGTATTCTCGCAGAGGGTCAGATGTTCCGCACAAAAATCGCCGTTGAACGTACTGCGGAGCTTGAAACCGACAGCGCGGTGCTGATGTTCACGGGTGATATTATGTGCGCGGTGAATCATCAGCGGGCAACGGCAGGTTACGGCTTTGATTTTCACGATGCTTTCGACGGAATAAAGAGCGTCATTGCGCAGTCGGATTATGCTGTGGGTGTGCTGGAAACAAGCTGCTGCGACAGCGCGCCGTATGAATGCGAGGAGCTGCGTCTGTCAAACGGTGCGCCTAACTGCAACTCTCCGAGCAGCTTTCTTAAAGCGGTTTCGGGCGCAGGCTTTGATATGCTGGTAACCGCAAACAATCACAATTGTGACGCGGGCGGCACGGGGCTTGACGCAACCGTAGGCGCAATCAGGCATTACGGCATGACTAATCTGGGAACGCTTGGCGATAATCCGGTTATTGTTGATGTAAAGGGAATAAAGGTGGGATTTATTGCCTGCTCAATGATTTCCAACAACACATCGGAAGGCACGTCGGATATAAACGGCATTGTGAATGTAACGGGGCGATACGACCGCGGCTATTTTGTCGAGCTTATCAATCGCGCCTATGCAAACGGCGCGGAGTACATAGTTGCGTATCAGCACTGGGGCGGCATGAACACAAAACAGGTGAGAAAATCGCAGGTTGAAGAAGCACGTTTTATGGCAGAAGCGGGAGCAAGCCTTATTGTAGGCTCGCATCCTCATGTTGTGCAGAGGGTAACATATATCAAAACCGCTGACGGCAGACGCGTGCCGTGCGCTTTTTCGCTGGGCAATTTTCTTACCACCATGCGTGAGATGTCCGAAAACCGCGACAGCATAATCCTACGCGCAGAGCTTTCGCGCGCGGATGACGGCATAATGTGCAGGCTTTCGTACATTCCGTGCATGAGCGAGACCCGACCGTACGGCGCCGCAGTTGTGCCGGTACTGCCGCCGTTTGGTGCAGAGAGCGCAGCCTCGCTGGAGCGTACAAGGGCGGTAATCGGAAAATCGCTTAACAGCTTTGTTTATCGCCCTCGGGTATTGTTAAGCGGCTCTTCAAATCTTAAAAAGATATTTTCAGCGGGCAGCGGATTCCGCACGGATTCCAACGCAATGAATCTGTCGCAGCTTTCTGTCGGCAAGGAGAAACGCTTTGAGACAAGCGAGGAGCTTGACCGCCGTCTTACGATTGACACACAGGGAAGCATTGCGGAATACATCGCAGAGACTTCGCCCGACTATATCGCAGTGGATTTTATCACAGCGGCATTTGTACCCTGCTACAAGCTTACGGGCGGCGAGGGCGAAGCGGCGAGCTATTTTACAGCGTCGAAGAGCCTGCGCAAAACCGATTTTTTCAAGCAGCGCAAGAGTGTGCTTTCAAGAGTCCGTGCGCCGTTTGGTGAAAGCATCTGGAAGCCGCTGATAAAGCGCTATGCCGAGAGGCTTACAAGCGTTGTGCCATCGAAAAGAATAATTCTGTTCCGCAGCAGATACGGCATATACTGTGCAAAGGGCGCAGAGCTTCGCAACGCTTCCGACCGCAGTGAAATTACAGGGTTTCTGACTGCAATGGAGGACTATTTTATATCGCTGGTTAACCCTGCGATTGTTGATATCTCGGAGTATTTTTTTCAGACCGACGAGCAGAACGGCAGCTATGAAGAGCTGTATTATCAGAATGCGTTCAAGGCTGCAAAGCAGATTGTTTACGGCGGCGTAAGGTCTGTGCGCTCGCCCGATACGCGGATTTGGTTCGATAGGGTGATGAAGTACTACGACAACATGACCGAGCGTTCCTTTCAGAGCCGATTGCTGGATATGGAAAACGCTGCCGATAATCTTATTGCGCACACCTCTGCGGAATTTGCGGCGCAGAACGGCGAGCGTATAATACGGCTTAAGCGCGCGGGAAAAAGCGACCTTGCGTATGTAAAGGAATTTTTCGCGGGTGAGCCTGCCGCCGCGGAGCTAGTAAGGGCGGCAGAGATTATCACCGAGCTAAAAAGCGGCAATCTTGACAGACCGTACGATTTCTTTGCGCTTGCATTCCGCGAGAAATTCAACATACTTAAAACAATGGTTCGTCTGCTGGCTGCCGAAACGGGTGCTCCCGCGAATATTGACAGCGTTGAGCTGCTGTTTTTGCTGCGCGGAAAACCCGAGCTTGACACATATATCAAGGGCTTGTATGAAAAGACCGTTGATATCTGGGGAAGCTGTATTTCGCGCGAATCCATAAACCGCAGCAAGGAAGCGTTTGTGGGCAGGTATATCTTCAAGCAGTCGCAGATTCTTGCGTTTGAGCCGCCCGTAGAGGCGGATTTCCCCGAGGATGTGCAGGCTTTCTGCGGCAATCGCTGGCGTATGCGTACGCTGCGTGATTCTTTTGAAAGAACGGGCGCGGATGTGATAAAGGAGAGTGACAGCCGCTGGATTCTTGTGGATTTCTACGATGTAATCTGCAAGATGAACGAGTACCGCGGCGGGCTGTTCGAGGTTGACGACTTTATCTGCAAGACGGATTTTTACAAAAGCATCAAGTCCGAGTGCACGGAATGCTATCTGTTTGAAAAGCGCGATATGAAGTACTGCGCCGAGGCGGTTACACGGTTTGCCGAGGCGGTTATGGCGGAATACGGAGAGCATATCATTCTTATCAAGGCGAAGCCGAAAAACAGCTATATCACGCTGGATGACAGGCTGGCAAAGCTTGAGGATGATGAGATGTTCGATATTAAGATGAAGTTTATCTCGCTGTGTGAGGAAAGCTTTGCAAGCATTACGCAGTGCTATGTTATTGATATTTCAAAGCATTTTCATTCCTCCGACCGTTTTCCGCTGGGCGGAGCGCATATAGTGCATTTTGAGGAGGAGTTTTACCGTCAGGCAGGCGTTTACATCAGCGAAATACTGCTGGGTACGGACAAGCGTGTTTTCAGCGGAGTTGACGCAAATTACCTGCTGCTGCGGGATTTGAAGCTCAACAGAGAGGAATCCGAATAAAGACGGAAATTTTGTTTGAAAGGGAGATGAGGCGTGTTACATGAAGCGTAATTCATATAGAATAATCGCCTGCATGGCAGCCTTGCTGCTGATGCTTGGCACCTGCGCGTGTGATTCGGTGCAGCCCTCTGTGTCATCTTCCGTTCAGACAAGCTCGGAGAGCGCTGCGGTATCGGAAATCGTACAGAGCACACCGCCGAAAAGCTCCGCCGCACCCAGTCAGCCGACCGATACGGAGCCTGTTCTGCAGGAATCGTCAGAGCCGCCGCTGTATGAATCGGAAGAGCCGCCCGAGAGCGTAATAACCGACGAAAGCTCGCAGCCCGTTCAATCGCACACAAGCGAGCCCTTGGAACAGACGGCGCCCGCTACGTCGGTTGAGTCCTCTGCCGAAACAACAACCGTTCAGACTACGACCGCCACAACACCCGAGCCCGTTAAGCCTGCGGAGATTATCATACCCGAGGTGAAAAAGCCGACTTCGCCGGGAAGCGCGGTGTTTGAGGGCTACGGTGGGGTGCTGGATTACAGCAATTCCTCGCTCGGCTACATATCGGTAAGTTACAGCGGCAGCAGCGACAGGCTCAAGCTGCGGCTTACCTGTAACGGCGTAAACAGCGACCATACGATAGATGTCAGCGGCACGGAGTATATACCGCTTACGCTTGGAAACGGTGAATATACCGCCGAATTGTATGAGAGGATAGAGGGCAAATCCTATGCGCTGATGTTCAGCGAGATTATGAGTGTGAATATCACAGATGATGTGGGAATGTACCTTTATCCGAACAAATATTGTATGTTTGAAAGGGATTCCAAAAGCGTTGCAAAGGCGGCGGAGCTGTGCGCGGGAAAAAGCGGCACGGTGGATAAGCTGGCAGCGATTTTCGGGTGGATAACGGCAAATGTTACATACGACCATGAGCTTGCTTCAACGGTTGGTTCAAACTATGTACCCAATCCCGACTATACTCTTGCGAAGAAAACGGGAATATGCTTCGACTACGCCTCGCTGTTTGCGGCAATGCTGCGCTCGCAGGGGATTCCCACAAGAATTGTTGTGGGCTATGCAACCGATATTTACCATGCGTGGAACGAGGTCTGGACTGATGAAACGGGCTGGATTACTCCCGAGCTGCTGCTTGCGAAAAAAGGCTACAACCGCCTTGACGCAACGTTCTATTCCTCCGCAAACAACAAGCAGACAATCTCGGAATTTATAACCGACAACGGCAATTACAATACAATGTTTTACTATTGAGGAAGGATAATTTTATGGCTGTAAAAAAGCTGAATAACGACGAAACGGCGTACTTCTGCGAGCAGCTTGCGCTTATGCTCAATGCGGGAATGGATATCGGCGACGGAATGGAAATACTTTCGGGAGATATTGATGAAAAGGCTCTGAAAGCGGCTTGCGCGGAGATTTCCGAAAGCGTAAAGCAGGGCAAAACAATTTTTGATTCCATGAACGAGTGCGGCGTTTTTCCCGAATACGCCGTTAAGATGGTAAAAATCGGCTCTGTAACGGGTCGTCTGGAGGACGTGCTGAACGGTCTGCGCGAGTATTATGAGGGGCGCGCGGATACAATGCGAATGGTGCGCTCGGCAGTGCTTCACCCGCTGATTTTGCTGGTGATGATGACCGTGGTGATTATAGTGCTGATAATACTGGTTATTCCTATGTTCAATTCCATTTTCATGCAGTTTGACAGCTCGGTAAGCGAAATGGTCAGCAGCACGGTTACATTCGCGTATAACACGGGCGTTGTGATTATGATAGTGCTGCTGGTGCTGATTGCGGCTGTGCTGGCGGTGATTCTGCTGACAAAGATTCCGTCTGCACGTCGGGCATTAAGCAGATTTGGCTCGGTATTTCCGCTGACTAAGGGATTTTCGCTGAAATTCGCGCGGGCAAAGGCTGCAAGCGCGCTGTCCGTTATGGTATCAGCGGGAATTTCAACCGACGAGGCGCTTGAGCTTGCGGAAAAGCTGGTGGAGGATACAAGTCTTGGCGGTGAGCTTGCGAAATGTCACAAGCGCGTGATTGACGGCGAGCCGTTCGCAGAGGTAATTGGCGACGCGGGAATATTCCCTGCGCTGCTTGCGCGTTCGCTGCGAATAGCCTACTCGGCAGGCTCGTTTGAGCAGGCTTGGCGAAAAATCAGCGAAAAATGCAGCGAGGAGGCAACAGACACTGTAAGCGCGCTGTTGGGCTTTGTTGAGCCTGCGCTGATTGTTGTTCTGGTGACGATGATTGGCGCAATTCTGCTGACAATCATGCTGCCGCTGATGAACATTATGTCTGTTCTGGGTTAAGGAGAACAATATGAGAGAAAAAATCTCGCCGCTGACCATAGCCGGCTTTGCGATTTTTCTGGCATTAGTGATATGGCTGGCAGCGGCAATAGGTAATATGCAGACTGCGAACTCCGCGCAGAAGCTGGAGGCGGTGCGCAGCAGCGTGGAAAACGGCGTAACGCTGTGCTATGCGATAGAGGGCGCGTACCCCGATTCGCTGGAGTATCTTACGGAAAGCTACGGTGTAGTGTACGACAGCGAGCGTTATATCGTCCATTACGGCTATTTTGCCGCAAATATCCGCCCTGATATTACCGTTTTGGAAAGGACAGATTTATGAGAAAATACACCTCAAAAAGTCTTGCGGATATTGCTGAAGCGGCGGGAAGTATGCTGCTGTTTACTCTGTTCGCTGCGTGTATGCTGATTATTATCGGCGCTGCGGCGAGTGTTTACACGCGAATCAGCTCGGCTTATGAGCAGTCGTTTACCTCGTCAGCCTCGCTGAAATACGTCACAAACAAGCTGCGCAGCGCCGACAGCGCGGAGATTCTTGGCGGCGGCGAGGGAATAGCAGTGGTGAACGGCGGAATAACGAGCGTGATATACAGCGGCGCCGACGGAATCTATGAGATGAATATAAGCAGCGGTGAAACGCCCGAAATGAGCGGCGGGACTTGCATTTTCGGCGCGGCGGAGCTTTCGGTGACAGAAGACGGCAGCTTGTATACTGTTTCGGTAACGTATGATAACGAAGAAAATCGCGTATTGGTCAGGAAAGGGTGAGAGCGCTGGAATACAGAAGAAAAGGCAATCTGTTCATGGTTGAAATGATAGCTTCGCTGGCATTTTTCAGCATCTCGGGAGCAGTGATTTTACAGGTTTTTGCTGCGGCTCACAGGCGAAGCGCAGAAAACTCTGCGCGTGAAAGCGCGATATTATGCGCGCAGTCGGTGGCAGAGGCGTACTCTGTGAGCGGTAATGCCGAGGAAGCCTGCAAGCGGGTGTTCGGTATTGCACCGCAAAGCGAAAGCAGCGGCTATGTTGTATTGCTTGACGAAAGCTGTACGCCCGAGGCAAGCTCGCCGCAGATTACTCTCACTATGAGCGAAAACCGCAGCATAACAGCAGCGGGCGTATTGTCGGAGCTGACACTTTGCTTTACATCCGAAAGCGGCGAGCTGTTCGGTATGAGCTGTTCGGCGTATAAACCAATCGGAGGTGCGGCTGATGATTAAGAAAAAGAATGCGCGTACGCTTGGATTGGGAATAGGCTATGTTTCGATAATGCTGATATTTGCTGTAATCGGGCTTACAATGCTTGCGGTATTGAGTTTTCAGGCGGCAGGCTCGGACATTGTTCTTACGCAGAAAAGCGCGGAATACACCGCGGAATATTACGACGCGGACTCCCGCGCGAAAAATACGCTTGCAGCGCTTGACGAGGCGGCTCTGGAAGCTGATTCGGTATTCTTTGAGGAAAGCTTTTCGGAGCTTGCGGCAAAGGTGCGTTCGGATATGAAAATTTCACAAACGCCCGAGGGTGTGCGCGTGGAATATTCCGAAGAAATCAGCGGCGGCAGCAGACTGTATGCGGCTGTATTGTTTCTCTCAAAGCCCGACAGCGAAAGATATCGTATAGAGCGCTGGCAAAGCGGCACACAGACCGATGGTGAAGATGACGGTCATTTGAATGTATGGGACGGCACGTTCTGATATTACGAAAGGATTATTATGGAGCTAATTGATATTCTTACAAAAGCAGCAGCAGAATCCGCAGCTGATATTTTCATTATTTCGGGCGCAGCGTTAAGCTATAAGGCGCACGGCAGACTCAGGAAAATGGTTGACGAGCCGCTGACTCCCGCTGAAACCAAGCGGCTTGTTCTGCAGATTTTTGACTGCGCGGGAATGCCTCAAAAGGAAGACAGTATGCCGGAATCCGAAATGGATTTCTCTATATCCATAAACGGAATCGGTAGATTCAGAGCAAATGTATATCGTCAGCGCGGCTCTTATGCGGCGGTGCTGCGCTATGTACCGTTTGAGCTTCCCGACGCCGAGCAGCTGGGAATCCCCGAGCAGGTTATGAGCCTTGCAGACGCCAAGAGCGGAATCGTACTTGTTACGGGAGCTGCGAGCAACGGTAAATCCACAACCTTGTCATGTATTATTAAGAGAATCAACGCATCGCGCGAAGGGCATATAATAACAATAGAGGACCCAATCGAGTTCCTTCACCGACATAATCGGTGCATTATCAGCCAGCGCGAGCTTAATATTGATACCGAGAGCTATCTTGACGCGCTGCGGGCGGCATTGCGCCAATCACCGGATGTAATTCTGCTGGGTGAAATGCGTGATTACGAAACTATCAGTGTTGCCATGACCGCTGCGGAAACAGGTCAGCTGGTGCTTTCAACGCTGCATACGCTTGGCGCCGCAAGCACTATTGACCGAATAATTGATGTATTCCCGATAAATCAGCAGCGGCAGATACGCATACAGCTTTCATCCGTGCTGAATGCCGTAGTATCACAGCAGCTTCTTCCCACCGTTGACGGCAAAATGGTTCCTGCGTTTGAGATAATGATGATGAACAGCGCCATCAGAACGCTCATCCGCGAAGAAAAAACTCACCAGATTGACACTATACTTCAATCCGCACCGAATATGCAGACAATGGATAACTGCATAATGGGGCTGTACAAAAAGGGCATAATCACCGCAGAAACTGCCGTTGAATACGCTTACAGCCCCGAGATAATGCGCAAGCGTTTAATTTGATGTAATATTTGTTAATTTTTTTATAAGGTTTTATAGTTTTCACACCTGAAATTTGTGCAAAAAAATATGTTGACGAATGGAAAATGCTGTGGTATAATATTTTCAAGTATAGATAGGGGAACTATACCCTTTTGTGGTTTGAAATTAGATAAAGAGGGAAAACGGGCTTATTATCTAATAGGAGAGTGAATTATTATGAGCGATAACAAACGCAGACCTAACAAGCGTAAAACTGCGCTTATGTTTGCTTTTGCGGTAACTGTTCTTGCTTCACGCGCGACGGCACTTGCTGCTTCTGCACAGACCTCTGAGGACGAGGCGCTTGGTCCGGATTCTGTTAATGGCACAACGGATGCGCTGGGTGTAAGCAGCGACCCTGCATATACTCCTGCCGGCGCTAATGTTTATGTTGCATCCGCTCGTTCGGCTGCCGCAGCAAGATTCCTTAATTCTTTGAATGAGGTCAAGAATTTCGCAGCGTATGCAAAGACAGTAAACAATCCCGGGCATTTTGAGGCTAATGTTTGCGTCGGCGAAATGTCTGAATTGGATGTATACAACGACCACTATGTTCAGACAAACAAGGGCGGCAAGTATGTCTGCTATATAGGCGAAGCACCTGAGAATCCTGTACTTAAGCTTAAGCCTGTAAACGACACAAAGTACGAGCTGGTTCTGGGATTCGATTTTATGCCTATCCGCTGGGACAACGGAAACAAAATCGGCTTCGTTGCGCAGGGCAGGGAGTATCATATTGAAGGCGACCCGTCTACGGTTTCAATTCGCGCATATAATCCTGCGGAAGAAACCTATGCGGATTTTGACAGAATACTCGGTACTATCGCAGAAAACGGCGAGGCTATGCTTAATGCGGTCGATTTTGACGCAGCCAACTCCAAAAATTCATTGAGCAATGCGGTCGCTGCAATTATGGGCGGCACTGTAAAGCCCGGCGAGACTCTGGTTGTCAATGTTGCTGCCGAAGATATTTACTCCGAAGAAAAGAACATTGAGAAGCTGCTTCAGATGAACGGCGGAGTAAGGGTTCTGATAAATGTAATCACCGATGGCACAAGAAGCGTACAGTTTGGTAATATCGGCAATGTCAATTTCTTGCAGTCATGTGCAAATGTTATTTTCAATTTTGGTTCGTTTGACGGTGATATTTATACCAACGAATTGGGCGGTATTATTATTGCTCCTAAGGCTACCGTACATAATTCGTGCAATATCAACGGCGCGGTTGTTACCAAGTCGTTGGATAAGAATGGTGAGATTCATCAGGTAACCAACGAGGATTACGATTTCGACGACGAAACCGACACGGACACAGACACCGATACCGATACGGACACCGACACAGACACTGATACGGACACAGATACCGATTCCGACACAGACACCGATACTGACACGGACACAGACACCGATACGGATACTGACACCGACACCGACACAGATACTGACACGGACACTGACACAGATACTGATACCGATACAGACACGGACTCTGATTCGGACACCGATACCGATACCGACACGGACACCGATACCGATACGGACACTGACACTGACACCGATACGGACACAGACACCGACACTGACACAGACACCGACACAGATACCGATACCGACACAGACACCGATACTGACACGGACACAGATACAGACACGGACACAGATACCGATACGGACACAGATACTGATACCGATACAGACACTGATACGGACACTGATACTGATTCAGACACAGACACCGATACCGATACGGACACTGATACCGATACGGACACTGATACTGATTCAGACACAGACACCGATACGGACACGGACACAGATACCGATACGGATACCGACACGGACACAGATACCGATACGGATACCGACACAGATACCGATACTGATTCGGACACTGATACAGATACCGATACGGACACAGATACTGATTCGGATACCGACACGGACACAGACACCGATACCGACACGGACACAGACACCGATACGGATACGGACACAGATACCGACACAGACACCGATACGGACACGGACACTGACACC
>JBJESB010000165.1:0-25526 GCA_051882575.1 Oscillospiraceae bacterium | reverse complement strand
CGCAAGTCCTAGATTCATTAGCCCCGCAGAGGTTCTGCAAGGACGCCAGTCCTAGCCGAAACCACCGCCGAAGCGCAAATATAGCAGTTATTCTCAAAAGCCATTGTGCCGACGTGCGAAATTTAGCACCTTTAATACTTGACTTAATCGGAAATATGATTTATAATTAAAGATAGCTGATTTCGGAAGCCCGACGGGCAGTCCGAAAGGCTCTACTATTGTCCCTGCAAGCCACGCAGGGCGTGAAAGGAATTACAACTATGAACAACACAGAAAAGACACTTGAAAAAATCAAGTCGCTGTGCATCGGCAGAGGATTTGTGTACCCCGGCAGTGAGATTTACGGCGGTCTTGCAAACACATGGGACTACGGTCCTCTGGGTGTTGAGCTGAAGAACAACATCAAAAAGGCATGGCTGAAAAAGTTTGTGCAGGAGTGCAAGTACAATGTAGGACTTGATTCCGCAATACTGATGAACCCCCAGACTTGGGTGGCTTCTGGTCATGTGGGCGGCTTCTCCGACCCACTGATGGACTGCAAGGAGTGCAAAACACGTCACCGCGCTGATAAGCTGATTGAGGATTTCGGCGAAACAGACGCAAACGGCTGGAGCAATGAAAAAATGATGGAGTACATCCGCGAGAAGGGTATCAAGTGCCCCAACTGCGGTAAAGCTAACTTCACGGATATCCGCCAGTTCAACCTCATGTTCAAGACCTTCCAGGGCGTAACAGAGGACAGCAAAAACGAGATATATCTCCGCCCCGAAACAGCGCAGGGTATTTTCGTAAACTTCGCGAATATTCAGCGCACAAGCCGCAAAAAGGTGCCTTTCGGCGTTGCTCAGGTAGGCAAGTCCTTCCGTAACGAAATCACGCCAGGTCAGTTTATCTTCCGCGTACGCGAGTTTGAGCAGATGGAGCTTGAGTTCTTCTGCAAGCCCGGCACGGACCTTGAGTGGTTCAATTATTGGCGCACATACTGCAAGAACTTCCTGCTTGCTCTCGGTCTTAAGGAAGAGAACATCAGACTGCGCGACCACGATAAGGACGAGCTTTGCTTCTACTCCAAGGCTACAACAGACTTTGAGTTCCTGTTCCCGTTCGGCTGGGGCGAGCTGTGGGGCGTTGCCGACAGAACCGACTATGACCTCACGCAGCATATCAAGACCAGCGGTAAGAGCCTTGAGTATTTCGACCCCGAAACAAATGAGAAATATGTGCCTTATGTAATCGAGCCGTCGCTTGGCGTTGAGCGTCTGTTCCTTGCAATCGTTTGCGACGCCTACGACGAGGAAACTCTTGAGGACGGCACAAGCAGAACGGTTATGCATCTGCATCCCGCTCTTGCTCCCGTTAAGGCGGCTGTGCTGCCCCTGTCCAAAAAGCTCTCCGAAAAGGCAGGCGAGCTTTACGACGAGCTTTCCAAATATTTCACGGTTGATTTCGACGACGCAGGTCAGATTGGCAAACGCTACCGCCGTCAGGATGAGATTGGTACCCCGTTCTGCATCACATACGACTTCGACAGCGAAACAGACGGCTGCGTAACAATCCGCGAACGCGACACCATGCAGCAGGTAAGACTGCCTATCTCCGAGGTAAAGGCTTACCTTGAAGAAAAGACATTCTTCTGATTCCCACAAAAATATTCTGACCGGAGCACAATGCTATGCAGCATTTTATTTTTATGGGTGTCCGGTAATGTAAACGCTCGTATGTTATTAAAAGCGGCTTTTGATTGTAATTTCAAAAGCCGCTTTCGGTTTTATGTTTGACTTTTGCTGATGATTTTGTTATAATGAACAAGGTAATAAGTAGGAAATTGCAAAGGAGTAAAGCTTATGATTATTGAAACAGAACGATTGATTTTGCGTCCTTTTACTGAAAATGATGCGGCGGATGTGTATGAGTATTTGAAAGAACCTGCCGTAAACTGTTTTGCCGGTATGAAACTGAACTCTCCGGAGGAAGCCAAAGAAGAAATGAAAAGGCGATTAGGTGAAACAGAATACTACTTTGCTATCGTTCTGAAAAGTAATAGTAAGGTAATTGGCGAGATAGACGCCTATCCGGAGCATAGTGAACCACATGATACGGTTTCGCCATTAGATACATATAGTCCGTGCTGGATGCTGAACAGTGCATATCAGGGAAAAGGCTATGCGTATGAAGCGGCTTATGCTTTCCTTGATTATTTGTTTCGCGAAAAGGGCGCAAGGCGAATTTACGCTTATACCGAGGACTATAACCTGTCGAGCCAGCGCCTTTGTGAGAAACTAGGTATGCGCAGAGAGGGATTTTTCAGAGAGTTTGTATCCTTTGTCAATAACGAGGACGGAACTCCGCGATATGAAAACACGATACAGTATGCAATCCTAAAAAAAGAATGGAATTGACAACAACCTCCGATTCAGCTGTGAGATAACAATAAGCCTGAGAAGACCGCAATCTTCTCAGGCTTAATTTCGTTATGACCGCACCGCTCGCGGCGCGTATTTCACCTTAATACTTATCCGTAACCTTTACAGCAGCGGATTTGCTTGAGAACACCTTTTTCTCGTCACCGACATACGCCTTTACATAGTAGTAATAAGAAGTGCCCTTCTTAGCGGTTCCGTCTGTAAATTCAAGCTCGTCGGTGTAAGCAATCAGCTTGTACTCACCGTTACCCTTACGCCTGTAAATTGCGTAACCGTCAGCACCCTCGGATTCGTTCCACTTAAGCACAATGCCGCTCTTGGTGGACTTTTTGTAGGTTATCTTGGTCTTGGGGGGCTTTACGTTCACCGTCAGCGTACGGGTCTTTTCGGTGTTGGATTTCGCCGTAACCTTAATCACCGCAGTGCCGGGAGCAACACCCGTAACCTTGCCGTTAGCGTCTACCTTTGCTACGCTCTCGTCTGAGCTTTCAAACAACAGCGTCTTGTCGCTTGCAGCGGCAGGGAAAATCTTTGCTGTGATTGTAAAGCTGCTGCCTGCCGCAATCGTCTTGCTCTTTGAGGGCGAGATTGAGAAGCTGGTTACCTTAACTGCTACCGTTACATTACACTTTGCGGTAATTCCGTTTGAGGTTTTTGCGGTGATTACCGCTGTACCGCCTGCAACAGCCGTTACGGTGCCATCGGCAGCTACCTTTGCAACATTCTCATTGGAGCTGCTCCACGAAACACTCTTGTTAACAGCGTCACCGGGAGTTACTGTTGCAATCAGCTTCTGTGTGGATTTAGGCGCAAGAGTAATCTCGGTTTTGTTAAGAGTTACTGCTGTCGCCGATACAAGAGCCTTGCAAAGACCGTCCTTGAATACAATTTCGGGATTAGCCTCAAAGCCGCCCTTGCCGTTGCCTACCTGACCAAGAGTGTTGTCGCCCCAGCAGAACATATCGTTATTATCATCAATATAGCCGCCGAAGCCATCGCCTATTGCAAGCTGAGATACCTTGTAGGAATCTACATCCGTAAACTCCGATACACTGCGGGTATTGCCGATTCCCAGAGCGCCGTTTCTGTTATCGCCGCTCATAAGTACATAGCCCTTGCTGTCGATAATTCCGCAAGCCTTTGCGCCTGCAACTACCGTTTCGGCTGACCTGTAAATTGACGTGGGGGCTTTTATTCTTGAAGAGCTTGTTCCAAGCTGACCATACGCATTTGAGCCCCATACCCATAATTTGCCGTCTGTTGCAATACCAATACTATGTGCGCCCGCAGACGCAATGCTGCTGAACATAATCGCAGAGTCGTTTTTGTCCTTTGCCTCTATTTCAATAGGGCTGCTGAGATATCTTTCCTCGGTTTCCATACCAAGCTGCTTAAGGGAGTTTCCGCCCCAGCCATAAAGCTGACCCGCTTCGGAAAGCGCAAAGCAGTGATTATCACCAACGGCAATCTGCTTTATCTTTCCTATCATTGATGTATCAAGCTCGCGCGGATTCTCGACAAAGCCTGTAAAGTCCATAAGTCTGCCTGTGCCGCCGCTGCCCCAGCCGTATATGCTGCCATCCATCAATGCAATACAGAAGCCATCGCCGACGCAAATCTGCTCAATGTTCTTGGTGTCTGCAAGGTAAATATTCATCAAGGGAGTGCAAACGCGCTTTTCCGAAGAAGAAATGCCGAGCAGACCCTTGGAGTTATCGCCAAAGCAATATACTCTGCCGTCTTCCATTTGCAAAAACGTTACCTTATTACCTGCCCAGACCTTCGTAACCGTACCGCCTATCGAAAGCTGTGTAGGCTTGCTTCTCATTTTGAAATCACCTGTGCCCAGCTGACCGCAGTCGTTGTTGCCCCAAGTGAATGCCTTACCGCTTTCGTTGATTGCCACAAAGTGGTCCGAGCCCGCTGCAATTGCGGTAATCTTGGACAACACCTTTTCGGGCTTCAGTACGCTTGAATTAGAGGTGTAGAACAGCTGACCGCTTGAGCCCTCGCCAACAGCAGATACATTGCCGTTGTTTCGCAGCATTACCGAGTGATGCTCACCGTAAGCAATTGAAACTACGCCCGTTGTAACCGCAGAAGGCTCGCTCTGGTTTGTGGATTTTCCATTGTGCAGCTGACCGCTTGCATTATCACCCCATGAATACAGTCTGCCGCTTGTATTCACAGCACCTGAGGAATCTCCGCCCGCAAAAATCGACTTAATATTGTTAAGCCCCGTATCTACAAATGACGCGGAATTCTTATCGGAATCATTGCCAAGCTGACCGCAGTTGTTTCTGCCCGCTGCCCATACGGTGCCGTCGGTTTTAAGCACCAGTATATGCTGATTACCCGCTGCAACCATTGCTGCGCCAGAAACCATAGCCGTAGAAACATACGCGCGTACTGATGCCGTGCTGTTAAGTCCCAGCTGACCATACTCATTGCTGCCGCAGGAAAGCAGAGAACCCTCATTATTTACCATAACGGTAAAATTATCACCCGCTGCCGCTGATACTATTCCGGAAGCCAGCAAAGTCTTGTCGTTTCTGATTCCGTTTTTGGTAAAGCCAAGCTCACCGCAGGAATTGCTGCCCCAGCCGTACAGCCTGCCGTCGGTTGTAAGCGCAACAGTGTGAGTTGCGCCCGCGCTTACGGACATTACATTTTCAAGAACCTTTGTCGGCTTATATATGTAGCTGTCCGACGACCCGGGTACTGCCTGTCCGTTGGAATTTTCGCCCCAGCCGTACAGATTGCCGTTTGTGTCAATAGCAAAGCTGGTATTATCGTTGGCAGATGCGGCAATGATATTTGTGAGTATCTTCTCGCCATCAGAGCTTGTGGTTGTATCGCCCGCACCAAGCTGACCGCAGCTGTTATCGCCTGCCGCCCATAGCGTCAGGTCAGACTTAATCACCAGCGAGTGATTCGTTCCAACCGCTATCGTATCCGTACGGATATCCGCAGCCGCCGCAGCTGCCGGAACAGACATCATACAGCAGGCTGCAAGCTGTACCGCACAAACAGCAGCCGCAGTGATTTTCTTTGCAATAGAAGTCATACTTTCCCCTCCGTGTAGAATTATGATTGGTTTATACAATTTGTAAAAACCTTTTGTATAACAAATACAGGGCAGCTTTAGCTCCCCATATATAAAACAAGAAAACACTCGCAAATGTTGCACATATTTTAAAAGATTTCCGAAAATTATGTGTAGAAAATTCCAAGCCAAAAATATGAATTATGCACAAACCGGAATACTTACAATGTGATTATATCACAGGCAAATTGTTATGTCAATAACACAGGAACAGATTTATGATTTATTTAAGAAATAAAACAGACCGAAAATAAATTCCGGTCTGTGAGAATAATATTACAATAAAATTTACTCGCCGTTGGCAGCAGTCTTTGTCTTTCTGCCGCTCCACCATATCCACAGCGGACCTGCGAGGCATACCGAGCTGTAGAAGCCTACCAGCATACCGATTGCAAGCGGAATAGAGAAGGAGAGTATTGAGGTAACACCCATTGCCGCACATACCACAGAAATGCAAATCATTGCAAGCAGCGTTGTCGCAGTTGTGATAACCGAACGAGTAAGCGTCTGGTTGATACTGAGGTTTACAAGCGCAACATCGTCCATTTTCTTGCCGTGCTTTGCGCGGTTTTCACGCAGACGGTCGTAAATGATAATGGTGTTGTTGATTGAGTAGCCAAGCAGAGTAAGAATTACCGCCATAAAGTTGGAATCCAGTGCCATACCGCCAAATACATACACTGCGTAAGTGATGATTACATCATGGATGAGGCAGATAATTGAAATAATACCTGCGGACCATCCGCCGATTTTCTGGAATCTGAACGCAATGTACAGAATCAACAGTACAAACGCTATAATAACCGCAATCAGGCAGGAGATAAAGAATGCCGAGCCCGAGGATGCGCTTACGTTTGTTGTGTCGAGATTCTCAATATTGTTTGCAGCATATTTCTCAACCATTGTATCGGTAATGCTTGCAAGCATATCGTCATCCATCTTTTCATCAGCCGCAAACGAAAGCACGATTGTATTCAATCCGCCCGTAAAGCTTGTACCCGTAGTAACCGTCGCTCTGGGAGTGCCGAGAGCCTCAACCGTTGCCTTTACATCATTTGTATCAATTTCACCCGAATAGCTGTATGTTACCATTGTACCGCCCTTGAAACGGATATCAACATCTACGCCCAGTACAAAGGTGAATATAGCCGTAAGTGCGATTACAGCCGCTGAAATAATAACAAATATCTTGCGCTTGCCTACAAAGTCGATATTGGTCTTTGCGCCGATATCAATGTTCTGAACAGTGTCCTTGCCTGTTTCAACCGTTGCGGCAGCAGACTTGTCGCCGCCGTACAGCCAAGCCTTTCTGAACGGCTTGAATTTGGACAGGGAAGTAGTCATAAGTCTTGTTGCCCAGCAAGCCATGATAAAGTTCATAATAACGCCCGCGAGCAGCGTGTAACCAAACGAGTAAATTGTACCCTCTGTGGAAGCGCCGAACCATGTTCCGAATACCGCCATAAGGATTACCGCAACAATAATAATTGTAAGGTTACTGTCAAGGATTGCCGTAAAGCCGCGCTGGAAGCCGTTTTTAAGTGCGCCGTCGATTGTTCTGCCTGCTTTAAGCTCTTCTCTGATTCTCTCTGCGGAAATAACGTTGGCATCAACGCCCATACCGATAGAGAGGATAATACCCGCAATGCCCGGCAGAGTAAGCGAGGACGCGCTGTTGAATGCGAAAAAGCCAGTGATTGCCGCAAACATTCCCGCAACCTGACCAGCAAGAGCGATTACCGCAACCAGACCGGGCAGGCGATAGTAGGCTATCATAAATATCGAAATGCCGATAAATGCGATAAGTCCTGCCAAAGCCATGGCGTCACGCGCGCCGATACCCAGAATAGGCGAAATAGTGGAAAGATTCTCTACCTGAAGCTTGAACGGAAGCGCGCCGCCGTTGATTTTGTTTGCAAGCGCCGTTGCACTGTCAGCGTCAAAGCTGCCCGAAATAACCGCTGTACCGCCGTTAATCTTTTCGTTTACGTTCGGGTAGGAAATGCAGATATCATCCATCCAGATTGAGATGCAGTCGCCCACAAGACGCTCCGTAGCGTCGGCAAATGCCTCCTCGCCGCTGGGTTTAAGCTCAAGTCTTACGATATGCTCTTTATTCTCGTTGTCGTACCACGCAGATGCGCTCTCAACATCAGAGCCTGTAAGTACAATCTTCTCGGACTGACCTGTGGGCAGACCGTTTTCGTCTACCTCGTGACCCTCGCGGAAGGTAAGCAGTGCGGTTGCACCGATTTCCTTTACCGCTTCCTCGGGGTCAAAGCTGTTGTCGTCAGCCTGCCACGGGAACTGTACGATAATGGTGTTGGTGGCAATATCCGTGTAAACATCGTAGTCGTTGATGTTCTTATCAACAAGACGTGTTTCGATAATTGCCTTTGCCGAGTTCAGGTCATTTTCCGTGATTCCGTGTTCGGCAGCGTAATCCTCGGGAATGCCAAAGGTAACATTTACGCCTCCGCGGATATCAATTCCCCATCTTATATCGTCAATACCCCAGATAATCGAAGTCTTTGTATCGCCGTAACGGGTGCTTACACCCATTGTTGACAGCACAGCAAAGGCAACGATAAGAAGAAAGACAATAAAGAAAACAGGTTTAGTAATTCTGCTCTTCAATTATTTTTCACTCCGTTTCAATATTACTGTTGTGTATAATAATGCAGTCTATACCAATTATCTATTATAATATAAAAATCCGAAATAGTCAATACCAATTTCAATTTTTCATCAATAAAACATATTATGTGACGACAGACAGCGGACAACTTTTTGGCATACATTATGAAAACATTGACAATCATAAGACCTATGTGTTATAATTCTAATAGAAAATGTCAGATAATTCCGAAAAATCTCTTTGGGAGGACATAGCATGAATAAAGAACTGTTATCCGGTCAGGCTTCAGCCAATACAGCGTCGCCGCTTCCCTGCGACGGTGCTACCGGAATTAAGCTGAGTAAATTCAACGCCAAGCAGGGCAAGCCCATAAAGCTGACCAATGACGAGCGCAGAGCGCTGATAACGATTTTCAGTCCGAAGAAAAAAAAGAGACAATCATGGATTACCGTAGCGACAGGTATTGGCTTTGCATTTTTCGGCGCAGTAATCGGAGTAATTATCGGTATAGAGTTTCCGTCTGTTATGGGAATATTGGCAGCCTGCTTTGCGATTCCCGGGTTTGTGATTTCAGCATACGGTATCTACGGCATTGCAACCTCGCCAAATATTGAAAAAGGTCAGATTAACGCTTACGAGTTTACCGTGGAAGGTATGTTCACCTATATACCCAGACACGGCCGCAACCCTTCACCGCCGATTATCACGCGTGTTACGTCAATTTCTGCACAGGACTCTGTAAAATTTATGACCGAATATTACAATTCCCCCAAGGTTATATTATGTTTCGGCGGGAACACCGTAAAGCTGATGAATCAGGAAAGCTTCTCCGTACTTCACCAAGGAATCACCGTCGGCGACAAAATACGCTGCGCCGTTCTTGAATATGGTAATCATTGCTGTATTTCAATCTTCTGAATAGCAAAAGGGTGTACAGAAATGTATGCCCTTATTTTTCTGAATCCCTTGACAAAGCACTTTAACGCTGATATAATAAAGAAGTAAAGCAAATTAACCCTAAAATTTAGGTAAATAACTTGATTTAAGGAGAAACATTATGAAGAAAAAACTTGCAGCACTTATTGCAGCAGCTTCTGTTCTTTCGCTTGCGGGATGCAGCGGAAATACCTCGTCCACATCAAGCGCCACCGACAGCGTTTCGACAACTGAAAGCTCGGTTTCGACAGATAGCTCTGCTGCGGAATCAACAGACGATACTGCTTCAGCCGAAAACTCCGAGCCCGAGATTGAGGAAATTCCCTATACTCTTGGCGGCGAGCTTACTCCCGCTATGCTTGCAAATTCAGTCTACAACGAGGGCAATCTTGTAAGGCTTGCCAACGTGATTAAAAAGCTGCAAAACGGCGGGGAAGTCACTGTTGCATACCTCGGCGGCTCAATCACACAGGGCTCCTCTGCGGGCGACGACCTTTGCTACGCGCGTCTTACAACCAACTGGCTTGAGGAGCATTACCCCGAGGCAAAAATCAACTATGTACGCGCAGGAATCGGCGCAACAGGCTCTTACATTGGTGTTCACCGTGCAGACCGTGATGTTCTGTGCCATAACCCCGACCTTGTATTTATTGACTTTTCCGTAAACGATACAACCGAGCGCACAGCTACAAACATGGCTTCCTACGAAAGCCTGCTGCGCAAGCTGTGGAAGCATGAATCTTCACCCGCAATTGTCACCATAGCAATGACCCAGCAGGACGGTACCAGCTTTATTGATTATCACGGCGAAATCGTAAAGAAGTACGATATACCCATGATAAACTACCGCGCTGTGATTCTTGATGTTATAGACAAGGGTTACATTCAGTGGACCGATATTTCCGATGATAACATTCACCCCAATGTTCCCGGTCATGCGGTTCTTTCGCAGCTTATCACAAGCTTTATACAGTCGGTTGAGAACAAGCTTGATACCATAACAGGCGCAGAAACCGATTTTAACGCAATTCAGCCCGGCGAAAACGGCGATAAATACGAAAACGCCTCGCTGCTTACCTGTGAGAATACACAGCCCGCAAGCCTCGGCGCATTTCAACTGAAAGAAGCAATGTTCGGCAATGTGTCCTTCCCGTGGATTGCAAAAAGCTCCGACGGAGTTTTCGGCGACGACAGTGCGCTTGTGTTTGAGGTTGAGGCGAAGAATATCGGAATCCTGTACGGCAAGCTGACAAAGAATTTCACCAAGGCAGAGATTTACGTTGACGGCGAGCTTGCCGCAACTGTTGACGCTGATTTCACAGGCGGCTGGGGCAGCTACACCGAATACGCAGATATCATTTCCTTTGAAGAAACCGGTGCGCATACTGTTGCAATTAAGCCCGTTGATACCGACAAGACCGCCGCATTCTATGTAAACGGACTTTGCATAAGCTGATATTGCTCTGATTTGTATATTATTTTAAGATTATTACAAGGAGTATAAAATGAACATATATAAGAAGATACTCGCTGCGCTGATTTCTGCGGAAGTTTTGCTCTGCGGGGGCTGTTCGGGCGGGACGCCTACAAATGACAGCGTTTCGACAAGCGACAGCTCTGCAGCTGAAAATACCACCGCAGAAAGCACACCCGAGGTTTCGGGCAATGAACAAGCAGATTTACAAATCTACATAGAGGACGGCGTATTCAAGGTAGGCGGAGAAAAAATCTGGATGAACGGCATGAACACGCCTTGGCACAAATGGGATGATTTCGGCGGCGGCTATGACGCTCAATGGTGGCGCGAGGTATTCGGCGCAATGCACGCAGACGGCATGAACAGTGCGCGTGTCTGGCTCACCTGCACGGGTACTACGGGCTTTGAATTTAACGACAGCGGCGAAATAACGGGAATGACCGAAAAGTTCTGGAATGACCTTGATTCCTTGTTTGAAATTGCGCGGGAAAACCAGATATACATTATGGCAACGCTGATTTCCTTTGACCATTTTAAGAACAGCAACAAGGATGAATGGCGTGCCATAGCGCAGGAATCCGATAAAATGGATTCTTTTGTGAACAACTATGTAATTCCGCTTGTCGAGCGCTACGACGATAACCCCTATCTCTGGAGCATTGACCTGTGCAACGAACCCGACTGGATTTACGAAAACGAGGAGTGCGGCAAGCTCCCATGGAACAGCTTGGGCGAGCTGTTTGCGCGCTCTGCGGCGGCAATTCACGAGCACAGCGATGATATTCTGGTAACAATCGGATTTGGAATTATCAAGTATAACAGCGATATGTATGAGGGTAATTACGGCTCGGATGAGTTCCTGCAAAGCTGCTATGACAACAAGAACGCATACTGCGATTTCTGGTCGGTACACTATTATGACTGGCAGCTTCCGTGGTTCTCGTCTATGTTCTTAAAAACACCCGAGGAGTTCGGAATTGATACCTCAAAGCCCTTTGTTGTAGGCGAATGCGGCAGCGAGGGTATCACCGTCAAAAAGTACGCAAAATCGCTTTCGGAATGCTATCAATGGGCTTATGACAACGGCTGGTGCGGCGTTCTGCCGTGGAATCAGTACGGCTTGGAGCCTGACAAGGAATTTAAGACATACATTGAAGAAGCCGCAGTTTATATTGACGGTGTTATAAATTCAGCTGCCGACGCAGCATAAGGAGAATGCTATATGATTAGACATATCGTTATGTGGAAATTCAAGGAAGGCGAACATGATAATATGCTGGTTTTCCGCGACAGACTTCTCGCTCTTAAAGAACAGATTCCCGAAATCCGCGCAATGGAGGTTGGCATTAACATCAACCCGTCCGAGCGCAGCTTTGACGCTGTTCTCGTTTCTGAATTTGACAGCATGGATGCGCTGAAATCTTACAGCGTAAACCCGCTTCATGTTGCTGTTTCGGATTTCTGCAAAACCATCAGAACCCAGTCCGTAAGCTGCGATTATGAATTCTGATACAGTAAAGCATGAGCTTGCGCCGGTGTATGATGCAGGCTCGCGCGTGCTTATTCTCGGAACAATGCCCTCGCCAAAATCCCGCGAGAGGGGCTTTTACTATATGCACCCGCAGAACAGATTCTGGAAAATGCTCTGCGCGGTGTTAAATCAGAATGTACCCGAGAGTGTTGAGGGCAGGCGGGCGCTGTGCCTTGCAAACAAAATCGCGCTGTGGGATGTTCTTGCAAGCTGCGAAATAAGCGGCGCTTCGGACGCTTCGATAAAAAACGGCGTACCGAACAGGCTTGATGAGATTTTTTCGGCAGCGGATATTCAAGCGGTTTTCACTACGGGTAAGACCGCCTGCAATCTGTACAGGCGATTCTTTCCTAATGATGACCATGTGGTAATACCGCTGCCCTCTACAAGTCCTGCAAACCGTACCATTACAGAAGCCGAAATGCTGGAGCAATATCGGAAAATAGCTGAATATTTATAAAAAGCAGGGCATTTTGTCCTGCTTTTTTGATTATTGCTTGGATTACAGTCAATACTCCCTACAACAGCAAAGGAGTGACAGACATGAAAAAGTATATTATTGATATTCTCATGGCATTTGGCGCGGCGCTTGCAATTTTCTTCAACAGCTTTACAGGCTTTGCACAGACCTGCGAGCAAATGCCCGAGCACGTACTAAGGCTGCACATTATGGCTAATTCCGACAGCGGTACAGACCAACAAACAAAGCTCGCTCTTCGCGACTTTGTTCTGCAAAAATTCGGCACGGAATTGAGCGTGTGCGGCTCTGCGGAAGATGCCAAAAGGCGTACAGCCGAACTTCTGCCGGATATTGAAACAGCCTGCAACGCATTTCTGAAAGAGCGCGGAGCTGATTATTCCGCTGAAGCACAGCTTGTGAATATGTATTTCACAACGCGCGTGTACGACGATATCACAATGCCCGCAGGCAACTACGACGCTCTGCGGATAACGCTCGGAACGGGCGAGGGGCATAACTGGTGGTGCATTATGTTCCCGCCGCTGTGCCTGCCCGCTGCAGCAAAGGTTGATTCCGAAAGCGCCGCTGCCATGGAAGAGATGTACTCCAACAGTGAGCCGCAGAAAATAGAAGTGCGCTTTGCTGTTTATGATTTCTTTCAGTGGCTGCTGAATAAGAAATAAGAAATCCGCTCCCAAATAGAATCGGGAGCGGATAATTTATTGATTATTACTTTCTGAAGTAGTCAATACCGCCTCTGAACAGAAGCTGCTCCTTGTTGCCGTCAACGTTCTTCGCAACGTAATCCGTCAGACGCTCGGTGTGACCCATCTTGCCAAGCACACGACCGTCGGGTGAGATGATACCCTCGATTGCGTACATTGAGCTGTTCGGGTTAAACGCTGTGTCCATGCTGGGATTGCCGTTGAGGTCAACGTACTGTGTGGCTACCTGACCGTTTTCGATAAGCTTTCTGATTACCTCGTCGCTTGCGACAAATCTGCCCTCGCCGTGAGAAATCGGAATGTTGTGAATATCGCCTGTCTTGCAGTGCATAAGCCAAGGTGACTTGTTGGTGCAGATTCTTGTAAGAGTAAGCTGCGACTGGTGTCTGCCGATTTTGTTGTAGGTAAGCGTGGGGCTTTCGGCTGTAAGCGGAACAATATGACCAAACGGAACAAGTCCCAGCTTAATCAGTGCCTGGAAGCCGTTGCAGATACCAATCATCAGACCGTCGCGCTTGTAGAGCATATTCTCAACCGCCTCTGCAACTCTCGGGTTGCGGAAGAATGCATTGATGAATTTTGCCGAGCCCTCCGGCTCGTCGCCGCCGCTGAAGCCGCCCGGAATTGCAATCATCTGCGCGTTGTCAATAAGACGTGCAAACTCGTTTACGCTCTCCTCAACATCCTTTGCGGAAAGATTGCGCACAACGAAAATCTCGCTGTCGCCGCCGTAACGGTTGAATGCATTCGCCATATCGTACTCGCAGTTTGTTCCGGGGAATACGGGAATGAGAACCCTCGGTCTTGCAAGCTTGGGGCTGGTATGTGTTTCAAGCAGCTCGCAGCCGCTGTTGTATGCAATAATCTCGGGCTTTGGCATCTCGGGGAGCTTCTGTCTGAAAATAGGCTCAAGAACTGCGTCCCACTTCTTCTCAAGAGAACCAATATCCAGCTTGACGCTGCCGCAGGTGATTTCGTACTCGGGGAGAGTTTCACCAATAAATCTGATTCCGTTTTCTTCCTTAACATCGCCGTCAAGCTCCAGAATAAACGCGCCGTAAACCGGTGAGAAAAGCTCGTCGTCGGTAAGCTCAATCAGCTTTGCGCCGATGTGATTGCCAAGCGACATCTTGAAGATACCCTCTGCAATACCGCCGCCTGCAACGCTCCATACCGAAACAGCCTTTTTGTTGTGGATAAGCTCCTCAACAACGCTCATTACCTTTTTAACGCTCTCAAATACCGGCAGACCGTTTTCATCATAATCCGGCTTGATATAGCCAATTTTGCTGAACGGGCATTTGAATTCCGCAGAAATTACATTCTGCGCCTTTGCCGTAGATACAGCAAACGAAACCAGAGTAGGAGGTACGTCAATATCCTCAAACGTACCGCTCATGGAGTCCTTGCCGCCGATTGCGCCGCAGCCCATTTCAAGCTGTGCCTTGTATGCGCCCAGCAGAGCGGAGAAAGGCTTGCCCCAACGCTCGGGCTTGCCCTGTGTGCGCTCAAAATACTCCTGGAAGGTAAGCCAGCACTGCTCGTGCGTACCGCCCGCAGCTACTACCTTTGCGATACTTTCTACTACCGCGCAGACAGCGCCGTGGTAGGGCGACTGCGTAGAAACAGCAGGGTTAAAGCCCCATGCCATTATCGAGGTTGTATTTGTGGAAGCGTTCAGAACAGGGAGCTTTGCAGCCATTGCCTGAACGGGAGTCTGCTGATATCTGCCCGAGAACGGCATAAGCACCGTAGCGCCGCCGATTGTGCTGTCAAAGCGCTGCACCAGACCTCTCTGCGAGCAGATATTGAGGTCGGAAACAAGGCTTTCCCAGTCCTGCGCTGTGTTCTTTCTGCCGGTAGAATAGCTTACCTTTGCATCGGGAACAGATACGGTTGTGTGCTTCTCTGCGCCGTTGGAATTCAGAAACTCGCGGCTGATATCAACGATTGTCTTGCCGTTCCATGTCATTTTAAGGCGCGGCTCTGCCTTAACAACGGCAACGGGTGTGCTTTCAAGATTCTCAAGCGAAGCAAGTGCGCGGAACTTGTCTGCATCCTCGGGTGCAACTACAACCGCCATACGCTCCTGCGACTCGGAAATTGCAAGCTCTGTGCCGTCAAGTCCGTCGTACTTTCTGGGAACTGCGTTGAGGTCGATTTCCAGACCGTCTGCAAGCTCGCCGATTGCAACCGAAACGCCGCCTGCACCGAAATCGTTGCAGCGCTTGATAAGCCTTGTTGCTTCGGGGTTTCTGAACAGACGCTGGAGCTTTCTTTCCTCGGGCGCGTTACCCTTCTGTACCTCTGCGCCGCAGGTATCGAGCGACTCGACACTGTGCGCCTTTGAGGAGCCTGTTGCACCGCCGCAGCCGTCACGGCCCGTGCGTCCGCCCAGCAGAATAATAATGTCACCGGGTGCGGGTCTTTCACGGCGTACATTTTCAGTGGGAGCAGCGCCTACAACCGCGCCGATTTCCATACGCTTTGCCATATAGCCGGGGTGATATATTTCCGCAACATGACCTGTTGCAAGACCAATCTGATTGCCGTAGCTTGAATAGCCTGCGGCAGCAGTGGTAGTAATCTTTCTGGGAGGAAGCTTGCCCTTGATTGTCTTTTCAACGGGCAGCAGCGGGTCGGAAGCGCCCGTTACACGCATTGCCTGATATACATACGAACGTCCCGAAAGCGGGTCGCGGATTGCGCCGCCAAGACAGGTTGCAGCGCCGCCGAAAGGCTCAATTTCAGTCGGGTGGTTGTGAGTTTCGTTCTTGAACATCAGCAGCCAGTCCTCGTTTTTGCCGTCAACGTCAACCGTGATTCTTACCGAGCAGGCGTTGATTTCCTCGCTCTCGTCAAGGTCGGGCAGCAGACCGTCTTTCTTGAGCTTCTTTGCCGCGAGAGTTGCAATATCCATAAGGCAAAGCGGCTTGTTCTCTCTGCCAAGCTCCTTGCGGTCAGCCTTATACTGCGCAAAGGTCTGCGCTGCCCACGGTGCCTTAATGTCAGCGTCATCAATGATAGTACCGAATGTGGTATGACGGCAGTGGTCGCTCCAATAGGTATCTATCATGCGGATTTCGGTGATAGTCGGGTTTCTGTTCTCGCCCTTGAAATAGTTCTGGCAGAACTTGATATCGTCGTTATCCATTGCAAGCCCGTACTTTACAACGAAATCTGCAAGCTCTGCGTCGGTCTTTTTAATGAATCCCTCAAGAGTTTCTACCTGTGTGGGAATATCATACTTTATTTCAAGAGTATCATATTTTTCAAAACCGCACTCGCGCGCTTCAACGGCATTGATAAGATAGTGTCTGATTCTTGCAAATTCATCATCCGAAACCGCGCCCTTAAGAATATATATCTTCGCATATTTTACAGTGGGTCTGTCGCCCTTACAGAGCATCTGAATACACTGCGCCGCAGAATCCGCTCTCTGGTCGAACTGACCGGGCAGAAACTCCACCGCAAACATACGCTCGTCCGCGCCGATTTCGGGAAGCTCGCTGTAAACCTCGTCAACGGGCGGCTCGGAAAATACTGTCGGGATTGACTTCTCAAAATCCTCGCGGCTTATGCCCTCTGCATCGTAACGGTTGATTACGCGTACATCCTTTACGGAAGAAATGCCAAGCGCAACGGTCAAATCGGACAGCACCGCGCTGCCGTCAACCGCAAACTGCGGCTTTTTTTCCACGTAAATACGATAAACTGCCATATAGTTACCTCCGTATATAAATAATACTTTATTATTATACTACCTCAATTTTGATATGTCAATTATAAAATCGACATTTCCCGCGCCGCTTTGCAATATGTATTCCTTTTGAACAATAGCGGGCTGTTTTTAGCCAAAATATCTGCCGATTTCATCAAAAGGCAATTATTTCACCAATTCGCCAATACAACAGATATCGGTAAAATCGGTAATTTTTACATTTACAATCAAATGCCTTTCAATATTCTCACCGTATATTCTTACAGGAATATAACCTGCTGTAAATCCATTTACATATTCAGGATTGGTTCTCTTTTCAATCAGAACCGACTGTACCGTACCAATCTGATTTTCAAAAAATCGCTGCTCCAGCACCTTTGAGAGTGTTGTCATAGTTTTCACTCGCTCGGTTTTGATGTACGGTACAACCTGATTGTCCATTTCTGCGGCAACCGTGCCTTTTCTTATAGAATACGGAAATACATTAACCTTTGCGAAGCCCGTTTTTTCCACAAAGTCCAGACTCTGCAAGAAATCTTCATCTGTTTCACCCGGGAATCCCACTATTACATCCGTAGTGATTGAACAGCCCGGAAATGCCTCCCGCAGACGCGAAACAGCCTCGGTGAACTGCGCGGTGTTATATTTTCGCTTCATTCGGGCAAGAGTATTATCACAGCCGCTTTGCAGCGACAGATGAAAATGCGGGCACAGCCTGTCCGAAAGCTTGAGCTTATTAACCTCGCTTTGCGTGATAAGCTCCGGCTCAAGCGAGCCCAGACGTATTCTTTCAATACCGTCAGCCTGCGCAGCAAGAACCGCGTCGCCAAGGGTCTTGCCAAACTCTCTGCCATAGCAGGCAAGATTGATTCCCGTGAGAACAATCTCCTTATGCCCGCTTTCGGCGCACAGCTTTGCCTGACGAGCTATCTCATCAACGCCGCGCGAGCGAACTCTGCCGCGCGCAGTGGGAATAATACAGTATGTACAAAAGCTGTCGCAGCCGTCTTCAATCTTAATAAATGCCCGCGTTCTGTCAATATCGGCAGCAGCAGAGGCTTCCTCAAAGTCGCGCGGGGGTTTTTCCACGTTATGAATACGGCGCTTGTTTTCGATAAATTCAAGCACCTTATCGCAGATTTCTGCCTTGCCGCCCGTACCGCAGATAATATCCGCGCCAACAACCGTTACAGCCTCGTTCGGATACGCCTGCGGAAAGCATCCGCACAGCACAATTACAGCATTTTTATTCTCGTTTCTGCACTTTGATACAAGCTGACGCGCCTTCTTGACGCTCATGCTTGTAACAGCGCATGAATTTATGACAAAAATATCAGCAATCTCACCTTGCTGACACTGCTCAAAGCCTTTTGTATCAAAGGCTGACGCAATCGCAGCGCTTTCGCAGGAATTTACCTTGCACCCTAAAGTATATACAGCATATTTCATCAAATTCCACCATATTTTATGTACAAATTAACCAAAAACCGATTTGCATATATTTATATTATACTTTAATCTTCCGAAAATTGCAACAAGCTCTTGATTTTTTTTTGTTTTGTTGCTATATTAGTATTGTGAGAAGCAAAAAGCTTCCGCAGAACAAAAGAGAAATCGGTTCAACAGACAAAACAGAAAGGGGCAATCAATATGAAAGAATGTATGGTAATGTTAAAGTCCATTGACGACGTCAAGGAATTTGTAGCCCTGACTAACAAGGCAGCATTTGACTGTGACCTCGTCTCCGGCAGATACGCAGTTGACGCAAAATCAATCATGGGTATCTTCAGTCTGGACCTGTCCAAGGAGCTTAAGCTGGTAATTCACGCTGACAACGGCGAGGCAGATGAGCTTCTGGAGCAGACAGCAAAGTTCAGAGCATAATTATTCCAATATAGCACGACAGACGATAATCGTCAGAAAAGGAGAATCAGCTATGACAACCGCAAAAATCGCAATCAATACCATTAACGACGTAAAGAATTTCGTAAACATCGTAACCAAGTACGACTATGATGTAGACATCATCTCCGGCAGATATGCAATCGACGCAAAGTCTATCATGGGTATTTTCAGCCTCGACCTTTCCAAGGAGCTTACTCTGAATATCCACTCCGACAACTGTAATGATTTCCTCGAGGAAATTAAGTCTTACATCAAGTAATTTTTCAGCACACAAACAGCCCGGGACTGCATTTGAAGTCTCGGGCTGTTTTTATTTATAGGTCATCTGCATCCTGCACAGGCTCCTCGTAAGGATTTTCCGGTACTCCGGTGTACATTCCCTGCGGGTCTGTTTTGGGTGAATATAACGCTTTGAAATCCTCAAGGCGGCGTTCAATGCGCTGCTGCGCGGATTCCTTTTTCTTTTTACCCAATAATCCCAATTTTTCACCTTCTTTCCTGCAATTATGAGTACCGCAATACTCATATATAGTATGAGCAAAAAGTAAGTTTTAATTTCAACCTTCAACAGGTCACTGTTGAAATATCAGGCTTTCACCATTAAATAAACCTGTTTTCAACAGGTTTTCATTTTTATCAACAATTTTGAAAATGCTAATAATTCAGCCACATTTTTAACAGTTTCAACCGAGTTTTCAACATATCAGAGCGTTTTTAACCGCGTAAATGTTGAAAACTAATGATTAAAACTTGTTTAATATTGAATTGTTAAATAGTTTTTAATATTTCAATTATGAAATTTTATGTAAAAAATGCGCATTTTCCGCATTTTCATCAAATTTTGCGGTTAAAATTACAAAGTGTATAATTAACAGCTGTCCACAGCGTTTTAACAGGTTTTTAATAAATTATCCGGAACAAGCTGTGGAAAAATATTTTTTTGTTTTGGGATTAAAATCGGATTTTTTAACACTTTCAACCGAGTTTTCAACAGTTTAAGCAGGTTTTTAACCAATTATACCGTTTGTTTTATCTTTTCAACACAAAACTGTTGAAAACTCTGTTGATTTTGTTAATAAATTAAAAATTGCTTTAGTTGAAAATTTATTTTAATCCGAATACCTCCGTGAATATTAGAAATTTATTCCGAGAATAATATTCCCGAGGTGATTTTTTTGATAAAGGGTGTTACCAAAAGCATTATTGAAGTGAATCCGCGCAGCAGCGAGTATTTTGAAAAAGCTATAATTATTCTTCGCGATAACTGCTCGCTATCCCCCGAACAGCTTGAAGCGCAGGCGGCGGTTATGCTGGGAAAAACCGCACCGGAATGTGTAAAACGCAGCAGAAAACACAACAGACTCTGTATGCTGGCTTCAGCAGCCGCAGGTGCTCTGTTTTCGGCGTTGATTCTGCTGATTGCTTTTGTATCATTTGTCTAAATTTCACAGAATGTTGTTGAATATTTAGCTTTATTTTTGCTTGAAAAATTTGAGGTTTTGTGGTATTATTTTTATATAGTCTTTTTTGATAATATCAGTAATTATCGGCAGACAGCTGTGTATTATTTTATGGATGGAATGGTGAACAGAATGGATTTTTCTTCTTTATCCGATATGTATAATCTCGTTGTGGATAAATGTGTGGAGGTATATGATATTTCTACTCAGGCGAGAGAATTGTGGCTTGACCCGCTGATTCCGGTTGACATAAAGGGTGAAAAGGTAATACTTGCAACCAAGTCGGATTTTCAGCGTGATACCCTCAATAATATCTTCAGAGAAAAGCTTGCTGCACAGTTTTCGGATATCATGGGCGTGAATATAACCGTTGAGTTCATTATTAAGCCCGAGCTTTTTCAGACACCTCACACGGTTGATACAAGCATTGTAAATAATAATAACGACGAAAAAATTACAAATCTTGTAAACAAGGGCAAAACCCCTTATACCTTTGAGACATTTATTATCGGTCCTTCAAATAATCTTGCATTCGCAGCTGCAAAGGCTGTGGCTCAGAAGCAGCATGACAAATATAACCCGCTGTTTATCTACGGCGCATCGGGACTTGGCAAGACACATCTGCTTTCGGCAATTCAGCACTATATGACAAATAATTATCCCGGAAGCAATATCATCTACATATCCGCAGAAACCTTTACAAATGAGTTCCTGCATTCAATTTCTGCCAATACAACCGAACAGTTTGACCAGAAATACAAGAGCGCGGACGCACTTCTGATTGATGATATTCAGTTTATTGCAGGCAAGGAGCAGACGGAGGAGAAATTCTTCCATATTTTCAATGAGCTGTACAAGCTCAATAAGCCGATTGTTCTGACCTCCGACCGTCCCGCAAAGGAGATTAAATCTATTTCCGACAGACTTAAAACACGATTCTCCTCCGGTCTTGCAGCTGATGTAAAGCCGCCGGAGTATGAAACCCGAATGGCAATTATCCGCCGCAAGGCAGAGCTGCTCGATTTTAAGCTTCCGAATGATGTTGTGGACTTTATTGCTTCCAAGCTGAAATCCAACATTCGTCAGATTGAGGGCGTTGTAACCAAAATGAACGCTTTGTATGTAGTATCGCAGACAAAGCCTTCCATTGTTGTTGCTCAGTCGGTAATTAAAGACGAAATTTCCGACCACCAGCCGATTCCCGTAACGGTTGAGAAGATAATCAACGAGGTTGCCAATATTTTCAATGTTACTCCGGATGAAATGCGTTCGGGCAAGCGCACGGCAAATGTTTCAAACGCGCGCAAGGTTGCCATTTATGTTATTCAGGAGGTAACGGGTCTTTCCTATGATAATATAGGTAAGGAATTCGGCGGACGCGACCATTCTACGATTGTTTATTCAATCAAGAATGTAAAGGACCAGATGATGGAGGACAGCAACTTCCAGTCTATCATTGATGACCTTATCAAAAATATCAAGGCTAACCAGTAAGTTTTCAACACTGCCCGATAATCTTATTCCACATGATTTTCAACATTTTTTATACAATGCAGACTGTTGAAAAAGTTTTTAGAATTTTTCAATTTTTATCAACATATACAGGTTGAATATTTACATGGTTAAAATGGCTTTGCAGTGCGATTCTGCGGAGTATTCCACAGTATCAACACCCCTTATTATTGTTATTATATATTTAAATATTTATTTATTCTTTTTTATAAATCAAAATCTGTTTGGCTTTTGCCGAAAGGAGCAAATTTATGAAATTCAGCTGTCAGAAGGATTCGCTGCTTGATGCGGTACTTACAACCGCCAAGGCGGCAGCCGTTAAAACAACAATTCCCGCGCTTGAGGGTCTGCTTATGGAATTAAAGGGCGATAAGCTCTCAATTACCGGTTATAATCTTGATATTGGTATAAAGACTGTTATTGACGTTCAGGGTGAAATTGACGGCACTATCGTTATGAGTGCAAAGCTTTCGGGTGATGTTATCCGCAAGATGCCCTCGGGTATGCTTACAATAGAAATTGATAATAATGCTGCTGTTATTTCCTGCGGCGCAACAGAATTTTCTCTTGCCTGCATCAGCGCTGACGATTATCCCCTTATGCCGCAGGTAAATCCCGAAAAGAGCTTTACTATATCTCAGAAGCTGCTTAAAAATATGATTGTTCAGACTAAATTTGCGGCAGCGGTTTCCGATACAAAGCCCGTACTTATGGGATGTCTTTTTGAGGTAAAGGACAATATTCTGTATGTTGTTGCAATAGACGGCGTAAGAATTGCAATGAGAAAAGAGCCTATTCAGTTTGAAGATATCAAGTTTATTGTTCCGCTGAAAACGCTTGATGAAATTGTGCATATTCTTTCGGATGAGGATGATAAAAATACCGTAATCTGCATAGACAGAAATCAGATTTCATTCGGCGTTGACAATTATATAATGATATCCCGCCTTATTGACGGTGATTTCCCGCCGTATATGGGTCATATCACAAAGGAAATGCCCAGCTTTGCAGAGGTTAATACCCGCGAGATGGTTACTATGCTTGACCGTACTATGCTTATTGTAAACGAGAAGAATAAGGTTCCGCTTCGCTGTGAGTTCAGTGCGGATTCAATCTCTATTCGCTGTGAAACCGCTCTGGGTAAAATCAATGATAAGATTGCGGTTAAGTATTCGGGCGAGACAGCGGTTGTCGGCTTTAATTCAAAATATATGTTTGACGCTTTTAAGGCTTGCGATACCGACTGCGTCAAGATGTATGTCGGTTCAAAGGTGGACCCGATTATTATTAAGCCTATGCAGGGAGATGAATTTATTTATCTTGTGCTGCCTATGCGTCTTAAATAATATTATTCTGTTCTGGAGGTACTATGGAAGAGCTTAAGATTATGACACCCTTTATCAAGCTGGACCAGCTTGCAAAGTATTTCGGATTTGCCGATACCGGAGCAAGGGCTAAAATTTTGATTGAGCTGGGTGAATTTGATGTAAATAACGAGCTTTGTACAAAGCGCGGCAAGAAAATCAAGCCCGGTGATACAATTACTTATAAGGGCAAGAAATACAAGGTAGTTCTTGATGAAAACGCTGAAATTGCGCAGACAGAATGATTATTACAAGGCTTTACGTCAGAAACTTCCGCAATATTAAGGAAGCCGACCTGACGCTTGATAAGGAACTGAATATTTTTGTGGGAAAAAACGCACAGGGCAAGACCAATCTTATGGAGGCTGTATCCGTTTGTTTAGGCGGCAGCTTTCGCCATGTGCGTTTTTCGCAGTATCTGCCGAAAAATAATCCCGAGGCAGAGGTATTTATAAGATTGTGCTTTACCGATGATAATTCTACTGAACGTGAAAATATCATTGAATATACAATCAGTAATAATAAAGTTAATATTACCTACAATGGTATGAAAATGAATGACGCTGCGGAATTATACGGAGTGTTAAAATATGTTGTTTTTATACCGGAACACTTAAATCTGATAAAAGGCGCTCCCGAGCTTCGCAGGGCTTATCTTGATGATGTGGCTGTAATGCAGACTAAAACTCATCTGAAGAAATTGTCGCGCTATAACAGGGGGCTTAAACAGCGTAATAATATACTAACCTTTTGCAAGCCCTCTGTTTCCCGTGAGGAGTTGTCTGCGCAGCTTGCAAGCTGGAATAATGTTCTTGCAACAGAGGGTATAAATGTAACGTACGGCAGGCTAAAATATTTTGCTTTTCTGAAGGAATATGCTGCAGAGATTTATTCGAAGCTGACTAATGGCGAGGAACAGCTTGAGATGGAATATTTCAGTTCTGTATTCAAAACCGAAAGTATAATATTTGATAATATAAACGATTTGTATAATCAATATATTGCCGAGCTGGAAAATAATCTTGATACCGAAATGAAATTGAAATACACCTGCGCGGGCGTTCACCGTGATGATGTGAATTTTTTTATAAACGGTATGGCGGCTCGTGATTTTGCCTCGCAGGGGCAGCTCAGAAGCGCCGCTCTTGCGCTTAAGCTGTCTGAGGCGGAAATTATACGCCGAAAGAACAGAACGTGTCCTGTGGTCATTCTTGACGATATTTTGAGTGAGCTGGATTATATGCGCAGAGATTTTGTAATTAACAATATAGATAATTCTCAGGTATTTATTACTTGCTGTAATATTGATGACCTCTCTGCCTTGAGAAACGGCAAGACGTGGCTGACCGAGAATGGCAGCTTTAAGGAGATATGATATGTTTTTGTTTCTTGGAGGTAACGTTACGGTGAACAGCAATGATGTAATCGGAATCTTTAATTTGGAGGACTGCTCCGTAAGCCGAACCACGGTTGATTTTCTTGGAGAATGTCAGAGAAAAGGTAAAATTGTAAATGTTTCGGAGGATATGCCGAAATCTTTTGTAGTTTTATCGGATAAAACCTATATTTCAAATGTTTCAAATGATACAATTAACAAGAGAAATAATAACTTATTGTAATATTATTAAATAAATTACAAATTGTATAAATATATATTTATAAGAGCGCGAAATCGACTTTTTACAGCCGGAAAATCGCGCTCTTATGCTGTTTTTTTGTTGGTGATTATCCACAAATTAAGCCAAATAGCCTTGCAAAAAGTGCTTATTTATGATATAATAAGGGTATACTTTATAATAATGTAGAGTTGTACGAATCTACGGAAATTTTGCACGGAGGTTACTGATGGCAGAAATTGAAAATGAAGAACTGATTGCACAGCCGATTGAATCGGATGCGGCAGATACTACCGTAACGGAAGAATACGGTGCAGATGATATTCAGGTTCTGAAAGGACTTGACCCTGTAAGAAAGCGCCCGGGTATGTATGTCGGTTCTTCGGGCGAGGGCGGATTGCACCACCTTGTATATGAGATTGTAGATAATGCAATTGATGAGGCTCTTGCCGGATATTGTACGGAAATTGATGTTTCCATACTTCCCGATAATGTTATCAGGGTTGTAGATAACGGACGCGGTATTCCTACCGCTGTGAACAAATCAGAGGGTATCTCTGCGGCTACCCTCGTGTTTACTGTGCTTCATGCTGGCGGTAAGTTCGGCGGCGGCGGATATAAGGTATCGGGCGGTCTGCACGGCGTTGGTGCG
>JBJESB010000164.1:0-25744 GCA_051882575.1 Oscillospiraceae bacterium | reverse complement strand
GCGAAAAGGCTTACTTTGTTGCAATCCCCACCTCCGCAGGTACAGGCTCCGAGGTTACACCGTTTGCGGTTATCACAGACGAGCAGACAGGCGTTAAGTACCCACTCGCAGACTATGAGCTGCTGCCTAACATGGCAATCGTTGACGCTGATTTCCACATGAGCGCACCCAAGGGTCTTACGGCAGCATCCGGTATCGACGCTGTTACTCACGCGCTTGAGGCTTACGCATCCATGCTCGCAACAGACTACACCGACGGTCTTGCACTGCGCGCACTCAAGGTTATCTTCGAATACCTGCCCCGCGCTTACGACAACGGTCCCAACGACCCCGAGGCTCGCGAGAAGATGGCTAATGCGGCAACAATGGCAGGTATGGCATTCGCAAACGCATTCCTGGGCGTATGCCACTCCATGGCTCACAAGCTGGGCGCATTCCACCACCTGCCCCACGGCGTTGCAAACGCGCTGATGATAGACGAGGTACTTCGCTTCAACGCTGCCGCAACTCCCGCAAAGATGGGTACATTCCCGCAGTATGACTACCCCCACACTCTCGCTCGCTACGCAGAGGTTGCAGATTACCTCGGAATCAAGGGCAAGGATGACGCAGAAAAGCTCGAAAACCTCATCAAGGCTATCGACGAGCTTAAGGCAAAGGTTGGCATCAAGCCCACAATCAAGGATTACAACATCGACGAGAAGGATTTCTTCGACAGACTCGACGAGATGACCGTACAGGCATTCGACGACCAGTGCACAGGCGCAAACCCCAGATATCCGCTGCTTAGCGAAATCAAGCAGATGTACACAAACGCATACTATGGCAAGACCTTTACCGAAACAGAGTACCCCACAGAGGCTCAGCTCGGCGCAAAGGCTCCCGCAAAGACAGCAGCAAAAGCACCCGCAAAGACAGCAGCCAAGAAGTCCGCAGGCAAGGCGAAGAAGTAAGGAGGTAAATCACTATGAGTTTTGACAGAGTAATAGCAGTAAGAAACAACAAGACAGTATACCGCGACGGCGACAGATGTATCAAGGTGTTTGACGAAAGCTACGCAAAGTCCGACATTCTCAACGAGGCGCTCAATCAGGCTCGTATTGAGGAAATCGGTCTGAATATACCCAAGGTTCTTGAAATCACAATGGTTGACGGCAAGTGGGCTATCGTTTCCGAGTTTATCAAGGGCAAGACCCTCGCGCAGCTCATGCAGGAGAACCCCGATAAGAACGACGAGTATCTCAATATTCTCGTAGAGCTTCAGCTGCAGGTTCAGAGCAAGACCTGCCCCATGCTCCGCAAGCTGAAGGATAAGATGAATGCAAAAATCAGCCAGACAGAGCTTGACGCTACCACCCGCTATGACCTCCACACACGCCTTGAGGGTATGCCCAAGCACAACAAGGTATGCCACGGCGATTTCAACCCCTCCAACATCATCATTGCCGAGGACGGCACTCCCTATATAATCGACTGGGCGCACGTTACACAGGGCAACGCCTCTGCCGACGCTGCCAGAACATATCTTCTGTTCTGGCTCAACGGCGAGATTGAAAACGCAGACAAGTATCTTGAGCTGTTCTGCGAAAAGAGCAACACCGCCAAGCAGTACGTTCAGAAGTGGATGCCTATTGTAGCAGCTTCGCAGTCCGTAAAGGGCAACCAGAAAGAGCGCGAATTCCTGCTTAGCTGGGTAGACGTTGTAGACTACGAGTAATCGAAGGGAGATTTGACAATGAAAGTAACAGTTTGTATCGGCTCATCCTGCCATATCAAGGGCTCGCGTCAGGTGGTAGAGCAGCTTCAGTATCTGGTTGCACAGAACAAGCTTGGCGATAAGGTTGAACTCGGCGGAACATTCTGCATGGGTCAGTGCCAGCAGGGCGTATGCGTTACGGTTGACGACGCATTCCATTCGGTAACTCCCGAAAACGTTGAGGCATTCTTTGAGAAGGAAATCAAGGCTAAGGTATGATTATACAGGTATGCGTAGGAAGCTCCTGCCACCTTAAAGGCTCCGAGGAGGTAGTTGAGCTTTTACAGCACGCCGTAGAAAAATATCAACTGGATGACGAGGTTACACTTGCCGGCAGCTTCTGCATCGGCAAGTGTAATCGTATTGGTGTGACTGTTCAGGTTGATGACGAAATTGTGACGGGCGTGACAAAGGAAAATTTCAGGGAGTTTTTTGAGGAAAAAGTCCTCGCTGTACTTAAGTAAACGCTGATTAAATCAAAACCGATTATGATACGCTTCGATTTAATCGGCTTATTCCTACAAAGGAGGCATGACCAAGTTGGCAAACTGCCTTACTCTAAAAAAATCCAACTGCAAAAACTGCTACAAGTGCATTCGCCACTGCCCTGTAAAATCCATTCGCTTTTCGGGCAATCAGGCGCATATAATCGGCAACGAGTGCATACTGTGCGGACAATGCTTTGTTGTATGCCCGCAAAACGCTAAAGAGGTTACAGACGAAACCGAAAAGGCAAAGGTGCTGCTTAACAGCGGAAATCCCGTGTATGTAAGCCTTGCGCCGTCATTTATCGCAAACTATGAGGGCGTTGGCATAAACTCCATGCGCGAGGCTCTGCTTAAGCTGGGCTTTGCAGGCGTTGAAGAAACCGCGCTGGGCGCTACAATGGTAAAAACCGAGTACGAGCGTATGCTCAGGGAGGACGACAGGGATATCCTTATTTCATCCTGCTGCCACTCGGTAAACCTGCTTATTCAGAAGTATTTTCCGGGCGCTATGCAGTTCCTTGCCGATATCGTATCTCCCATGCAGGCGCACTGCATGGATATAAAGAAAAGAGTACCGGGCGCAAAATGCGTGTTTATCGGTCCGTGCGTGGCAAAAAAGGACGAGGCAGAGCATTACGAGGGAATCGTTGACGCTGTGCTTACCTTTGACGAGCTGACAGCATGGCTTGCAGATGAAAGAATTGAGCTTAACCAAGAGCTTGATTCCGACGAAAACAGCCGCGCGCGCTATTTCCCGACCACGGGCGGCATACTTAAAACCATGGCGCAGGATATGCCCGATTATACCTATCTTGCCATTGACGGCACTGAAAACTGCATTGCCGCGCTTAGAGAAATTGAAGAAGGCAAGATTCACAAGTGCTTTATCGAGATGTCCGCGTGTGTGGGCAGCTGCATAGGCGGACCCGTTATGGAAAAGCATCACCGCTCTGTGCTCAAGGACTACAAGGCGATTGCGGATTATGCGGGCAAATACGATTTTGATACCCCGCAGCCCACTCCCGATAATATGAAGAAGCATTTTGAATATATCGACCGCCGCGCACCCATGCCCACGGATATGGAGATATCCGATATTCTTCGCCAGATGGGCAAGATTCACGCCTCGCAGGAGCTCAACTGCGGCTCGTGCGGCTACAATACCTGCCGCGAAAAGGCTATTGCTATCTATCAGGGCAAGGCAGAGGTTTCAATGTGCCTGCCGTACCTTATGGATAAGGCAGAAAGCTTCTCGGACACAATAGTTGAGAATACTCCCAACGGACTTATCGTGCTTAACGAAAAGCTGGAGGTTCAGCAGATAAACAGCGCCGCCCGCAAGATAATGAATATTCGCGCGGCTTCGGATGTTCTGGGCGAGCAGGTGGTCAGAATACTCAATCCCCGCGCGTTTTTAAGCGTGCTTAACAGCGGACAGGGCATATACAACCAGCGCGAATACCTCGCAGAATACAAGCGCTATGTTGAGCAGACGGTTGTATACGACAAGGAAAGCCGACTGCTGATATGCATAATGCGCGACGTTACCGACGAGGAAGCCCAGCGCGAACGCAAGGAAAGTATCAGCCGCCAGACAATAGAGGTTGCGGACAAGGTGGTTGACAAGCAGATGAGAATTGTTCAGGAGATAGCTTCGCTGCTGGGCGAAACTGCCGCAGAAACTAAGATTGCTCTTTCAAAGCTAAAGGAGTCGATAAAAGATGAATGACCTTTGCGCAGATATCGGCTACAAGAGCGTCAATCATTACGGCGAGCAGCTTTGCGGCGACCATGTTGATGTTGTGGAGCGCGACGACGGCTCGACGGTGATTGTGCTTGCCGACGGACTGGGCAGCGGTGTAAAGGCAAGCATCCTTTCAACGCTGACCTCAAAGATTATTTCCACCATGATGGCTTCGGGGCTTTCGCTTGAGGAGTGCGTTGATACTATCGCGGCTACTCTGCCTGTGGACCAGGCGCGCGGAGTTGCGTACTCCACATTCACAATAATTCATCTGATAAACAACGAAACAGCCGAGCTGATTCAGTACGACAACCCGCATATTATCGTAATCCGCGATATGGCGGTCTGGGACTATCCCAAAACCGAAATGAATATCGACGGAAAGAAGATATACAAATCCCTGATTAAGCTGCAGGAGGATGACATTTTTATCGCCATGAGCGACGGCTGCCCTCACGCAGGTATAGGCACGGCGTACAATTTCGGCTGGAAACGCGAGGAAATCTGCGAGTTTATGGAGGCGCTTGCGCCTGTGGGCTACACAGCGAAAACGCTCTCGACAATACTTGTTGATGAATGCGCAAAGCTTTACGGCTACAAGCCCGGCGACGACGCCACCGCCTGTGTTGTACGCATAAGAAAGCGCGTACCGATGAATATGCTGTTCGGTCCGCCCTCAAACCGCGACGACGCTGACCGAATGATGTCCTTGTTCTTCTCAAAGGAGGGCAAGCACATAATCTGCGGCGGCACAACATCCTCAATAGCGGCGAAATATCTTGGCAAGCCCATTAAGGCAAGCCTTAACTTTGAGCGCAGCGACGTACCGCCCATTGCCGAAATCGAGGGCGTAGACCTTGTTACAGAGGGCGTAATTACCGTAAACAAGGTGCTGGAGTACGCAAAGGATTACCTTGACAGCAACGAGCTTTACGACCGGTGGAGCTTCAAGCGCGACGGCGCTTCGCTGATATGCCAGCTTCTGTTTGAGGAAGCTACCGACATCAACTTCTATGTAGGCAGAGCGGTTAACCCCGCGCATCAGAACCCCGACCTGCCGATAAATTTCAATATAAAGATGAATCTTGTCGAGGAGCTTTCAAAGTGCCTGCGGCAGATGGGCAAGCACATCAAGGTCAGCTATTTCTAAAGGAACGGTGAAATATGAGAAAATTCGATACCGCAGTACAGTACCTCAAATACAAGGTGCTTCGCGAGGTAGCAAGGCAGGCTTGGAATGATTCCCTGCTGGAAAATATCCTCGATATACCCAATATAATCATCCCGGGCAAAACCCCGACAATGCGCTGCTGCGTATACAAAGAGCGCGCAATTGTTTCCGAGCGCGTAAAGCTCGCAATGGGCGGTCAGAAAGAAAACCCGAATATAATCGAGGTCATTGGAATAGCCTGCGACGAATGCCCCGCAGCCGGCTATGAGGTTACATCCTCCTGCCGCGGCTGTCTGGCGCACCGCTGCGAAAGCGTCTGCAAGCGCGGCGCTATCTCATTCGACCACAACCACACAGCACATATCGACAAATCCAAGTGCGTTGAGTGCGGTCAGTGCGCAAAGGTATGCCCCTACACAGCAATCGTTAACCGCAAGCGCCCGTGCCAGAATGCCTGCAAGATTAAGGCAATCACAATCAATGAGGACAACGCAGCGGAGATAGACAACAGCAAGTGCATTCAGTGCGGAGCGTGTGTTTATCAGTGTCCGTTCGGCGCAATTATGGATAAGTCCTACATACTCAACGTTATTGATATCCTGAAGGCGGGTGAGCGCGGCAAGAATTACAAGACCTACGCTCTGGTTGCGCCGTCAATTTCCAGCCAGTTCAACTACGCAAAGCTGGAGCAGGTTATCACCGGACTGAAGGAGCTTGGCTTCCACACTGTAATAGAGGCGGCTCTGGGCGCAGATATGGTAGCGCTTGCAGAGGGCAAGGAGCTGGCAGAAAAGGGCTTCCTTACAAGCTCATGCTGTCCTGCGTTTGTACGCTACATCAAAACCGCATTCCCCGAGCTTGTGCCCAATATTTCGCACAATCTTTCGCCTATGGGAACACTCGCAAAGTACATCAAGGATACCACCGAGAATGCAAAGGTAGTTTTCATAGGTCCGTGCACCGCAAAGAAAGCAGAGATTCAGCTGGATTCCGTAAAGCCCTATGTTGACGCGGTAATCACGTTTGAGGAGCTTCAGGCGCTGTTTGACAGCCGCGATATCGACATAACAACACTGCCCGACGGTGTGCTGGACAATGCCTCTTACTTCGGCAGAATTTTCGCCCGCAGCGGCGGACTTTCCGACGCGGTTGCGCAGTCGCTTAAGGAGCAGGGACTTGATGATTTCGCGCTTAATCCCGCAGTCTGCGACGGAATAGAAGCCTGCCGTGCGGCTCTGCTTAAAAAGAGCAAGAATGTTCTCAACGCTAACTTTATCGAGGGCATGGCGTGCGTCGGCGGCTGTATCGGCGGCGCAGGATGCCTTACTCACGGCGAAAAGAACCGCGCAGAGGTTGATAAGTATGGCAACGAGGCTATGGAAAAGACGATTTCCGATGCTGTTTCGGTGCTGAAATAATTATTCCCCGCCTGTCGGAGCTTTTTCGGCAGGCGGGATTTTTGTATCTGTTTGACATCTTAGATAAATAGTGATATAATATAATTATTCACTATAATCACTTTAGAAAGAAGGCTGCCAAAATGAGCAAAGAAATCGAAAACATTGCTGCAACCATAAAGCTGACCGAGCTTATTGACGTGAGTATTCTTCAGAAAATGCAGGACTCGTTTTCTGCTATGGCGCGAATGGCGGCGCTGACAACCGACGAAAACGGCGTGCCTGTTACCAAGGGTACAAACTTTTCGGAATTCTGCACGGAGTTCTGCCGCAAATCGCCAATCGGCAGAGCGCGCTGTGAGCAATGCGATAAAATGGGCGCGGTGAGGGTAATGGAAACCCAGACCCCCGTTTCGTATTTCTGCCACGCCAACCTCGTCGATTTTGCCGCGCCGATTATGCTCGGCAACCGAATGATTGGCAGCTTTATCGGCGGTCAGGTATTAAGCGAGCCGCCGGATATTGAGCGTATGCGAGAGATTGCGCGCGAAATTGAGGTAGACGAAGAAGCGTTTATCGAGGCGGCAAAAAAGACTCAAATTGTACCGCAGGCTGCTATTGAGCGTTCCACAAAGTTTATTTTCGATTTTGCAAGCATTCTTTCGGATATGGCATACAAGGAGTTTCGCTCGCGCGAGTTGAGCCGAGAGGCTATGCAGGCGGCAACGCAGAAATCCGACTTCCTTGCAAACATGAGCCACGAAATCCGTACACCTATGAACGCAGTGCTGGGTATGGCAGAGCTTGCCCTGCGCGAGGAAATGTCGCCGCAGGCGCAGCAGTACATAAAACAGATTCGCTCCTCGGGCAAGAATCTGTTGGTTATCATCAACGATATTCTCGATTTCTCCAAGATTGAATCGGGCAAGATGAACATTGTCGAGGTTGTATACGAGCCGCTTTCGCTGGTAAACGACCTTGCAAATATCGTCAATAACCGCATAGGCAGCAAAAACCTCGAATTTACGGTTGACCTCTCACCCGACCTGCCGTGCGAGCTGTTCGGCGATAATATCAGACTGCATCAGATTCTTATTAACCTGCTTAACAATGCGGTAAAATTCACCAAGCAGGGCTGCGTGAGCCTAAAACTGTACTCCGAACCGATTGACGAGAACACTGTAATGCTTAAAGCAGAGGTATCAGACACAGGTCTGGGCATTAAGGAAGAAGATATGGACAAGCTGTTCCATTCCTTTCAGCAGGTGGACAGCAAGCGCAACCGCAACGTTGAGGGCACGGGACTTGGTCTTGCAATCACACAGCAGCTGCTTAATCTTATGCGCGGCAGCGTAAGCGTACAAAGCGTATACGAGCAAGGCAGCACCTTCACCGTCGAGCTTCCGCAGAAGATTATCAGTGCAACGCCGATTTCCGAAACCGGTGATGAGCAGGTTTCGGTTGCTATGATGATACAGAACGACTATCTGCGGCATCAGCTTAAGCGCGACCTCCAAAGAAAAAATATTCCGTACACCGACCTCGGGAAAACCGGGACAATATCCGACAACAAGCAGGCTGTACTTATTATCGACCGAGCTTTGTTTGACGGCGCGGTCAAGGAATATTTAACCCTGAATACTGATGTAAAATGCATTGTGATAGAGCCGTATGACGCCCCGAATGATATAAGCCTTGCAAATGTTCGTGTGCTTAAAAAGCCCGTGTACTCCGTATCGCTGTATTCTGCGCTGGGATTGTCGGGCGAGATTGATACAAACGGCACAGAGACCAACAGCTTTGTGTTCACAGCGCCCGAAGCTCATGTTCTGATTGTTGATGACAACCCTGTAAATCTTATGGTTGCAAGCGGTATTCTGGAACCGCTTAAAATGCAGATTGATACAGCGGGCGGCGCAACAGAAACTCTGGAAAAGGTAAAATCCATAAAGTATGATATTATCTTTATGGACCACATGATGCCCGAGGTTGACGGAATTGAAACCACGCATATCGTGCGCCGCATGATTGAAGGCTATGAGGACGTCCCGATTATTGCGCTTACCGCAAACGCTGTCGGCGGTACTAAGGAGATGTTCCTCAACGAAGGTATGAACGATTTTGTGGCAAAGCCTATCGAAACCAAGGAAATCGTTGCAATGGTACGAAAGTGGCTTCCCGCAGCCAAGATAATCCCCGTCAGCGTACAGGAATCAGTCCAACCGCAGGATAAAGAAATAATACATATCGAGGGTCTGAACACCGAAAAGGCAATTCAGCTGCTGGGCAATCAAACACTGTTCATGCAGGTGCTTAAGGAGTATTACCTTTCAATCGACAGCCGCGCGCAAACGCTGACAAAAATGCTGGAAAGCGGCGATATCGGCGGATACACGATTGATGTGCATTCGCTTAAGAGCACATCAAGACAGATTGGCGCAGAGGAGCTTGGCGAGCTAGCGTTTGAGCTTGAAAAAGCGGGCAAAGCAAATGACGAAAGGTTTATTCGCAAGCACCACGGAGAACTGTTGGAAAAATGCGCAGCCGTGCGTGATATTCTGAAGAATGTATTCCCCGATTTGATGGCAGAAAAGCAGCAGCAAACCGCTGATACCGAAACCACGCTTGCCCTGCTTGACGAGCTTACCGAGGCTCTGGAATGCTTTGATACGCTCGCTCTGGATGAGATTGTGGAAAAAATGGCAAACTACGAATTTGAGAGCTATGCACAGGATTTGTTCGAGGAGCTGAAAAAAGCCGCAAAGGATTGCGATATTGATGTCTGCGCGCAAATCGCCGAGGATTGGAAAAGCGCTCTGTAAATAAAGAAAACCGGCGCCGTCTGAAACGGTGCCGGGAGACCGTCAAAAAAGTCGTGCATCATCCGCGAAGCGTCAACGTTTTTGGCTACCTTTTGTCGGACAAAAGGTAGCAGGGGTGTGGGGGCGGCGCCCCCACGACTAAAGCGAAGCGCCTTATTACGCCACATAAGCGCTAAAGGGGTCTGGGTCGGGGCAGACTAAGCGAAGCGTGTCTGAAAAACGAAGAGTTTTCCCCCAGTTGTTTTTCGGGCTAAATGCCCGAAAAACAAACAATATACTTTTTTCGACAAGCTGCCGGCGCCGTCTGAAACGGTGCCGGTCACTTTTTTGTGAGAAAAATCAGCCTATTACCTTGTGAATAGTCTCATACAGTCTTTCCATATCAATGGGCTTAAGCAGATAGCCCGCAGGCTGAAGCGCCATAACCTCCATAATCCTAGCAGAATCCGCAACGCCTGTCAGGAATACCACGGGGATATTTGCGGCGTGCTTGATTCCCTTGAGGTGCTTGAATACGTCTGCGCCGTTTACAACAGGCATTTCGTAATCCAGAATGATAAGGTCGGCGGTGTGATTTTCAAGATACTTTTCCGCAACCTTGCCGTTTGCCATGGTGGTTACGTCATACTTGCCCTCAAGTCCCAGCTTAAGCACCTTAAGAACCTGCCTGTCATCATCAATAATCAGCAGACGCTTGCGCCCCGATGAAACCTCAATCATCTGTTCTTCTGCTTCTGGCTCGGGTTCTTCCTTAGAATTATAATCGGGCGAACGCAGCTTGGCAAGGTAATCCGCTTCTTCCTGCTCTGCGCGCATTTTTGCTTCAAGCATTGCCGCATGGTCAGAGAGTATCATAGCAGCCTCTGATGAGGTAAGCGGGCGGCGCAGATACACATCGGCAAGACCGGCATGATTTTTTTCCATATCCTCACACGCCTTGTAGTCGCCGAATGCCGCAATAAGCACTTCAACCTCGCTCGCTTCTCTGATATCAGCAAGCAGCGAATATGTACCCTCATCGTTTCCGGTGAGGAATACAAGCAGGAAATGCGGCTGGAAAACCTTGATATGCTCCAAAATGTCGGAAATAAGGTCAGAAGTGCTCATACATTCCAGTATGGATGAGGATTGCAAAAAGAACTCTTTCATCAGGGCAGGCTTTTGTGACAGAATCAATACCTTATATCTCATAATTTCTCCTCCCGAGGCTTTAGGCAATACCGCATAATTAAAGGCGGTAGCCGTTAATTGTGCGGTGTTGCCTTTAGTTTTTTTATAAAAGTATAGCACACATTCAGAGAAATGTCAACCTTTATCGAAAAATAGCAGAATTTCCTGTTTCAGCCAATTTCCGTCCGCTGTCTGCGGTGTTATTTCAACAGCAGCTTTCTGATTTCAGCCGCAAGGTACAGCGAACCGCCGCAGAACAGCAGATTATCCTTGCCGCTGCGCTCAATTGCTCTTTCCAGAGCCTTTTGCGGCTCATGTACCGCTTCCGCAGGTATATCAAGCCGATTTGCAATGCCGCACAGGCTGTCCGCGCAAACTGCATTCGGTGCAAAACCGTCGCAGAAAATCACCCGCTCAAAGCACGGCAGCAGTGACGCAAGCGCGGTTTCGAAGTCCTTGGTATCAATCATGCCAATAAGCGCGGTTTTTGCACGATTATCGCAGCTTATCACCTGCTTTGCCGCTTCAATCGCCTGCGGGTTATGCCCGCCGTCAAGAATCACATCCGTGCCGCAAAAGCCGAAACGCTCCAGTCTTGCGGGCATAACAGCCCTGTCAAAGCCTCGCCGCACCTTGTCAACGGGAAGCTGCGCAACGCATTTCAGCGTTTCGATTGCAGTTGCGCAGTTTGTAACCTGATGAGCGCCGCATAACGGGGTGTGATACTCTGTACCGCGGTATTCAAACACACTGCCGCTCATATCACTCGACAGAATGCGCGGCTGTTCGGGCACAATAAGCTCTGCTCCCACCTCATCACAGCGCGATTTTATCACCGCAAGAGCCTGCGAAGATATTCCGTGTGCGGCAACCGCCTTACCGCCCTTGATTATCCCGCTTTTTGAGCAGGCAATCTCCGCTTCTGTTCTGCCAAGAATTGCAGTATGGTCAAGCCCTATCGAGGTTATAACCGCAGCTGCGGGACGGGGAATGAGGTTTGTGCAGTCCAGCGTACCGCCTATTCCCGCTTCAAGGCAGACGAAATCGGCGCGCTGCTCGGCATAGTACAAAAAGCACAGCGCAGTCAGCAGTTCAAACTGCGAAAACTGCCGATTGTCACACCGTACCTGCGCAAGCTTTACCTCATGCATAAGCCGCGCAAAATCCTCCTCGGAAATAAACTGCCCGTCAAGCTCTATTCTTTCGCGGATATCTATTATATACGGCGAGGTAAACCGCCCCGCAGCATAGCCGCATTCCGTTAACGCTCTTGCGCAAAGCTCTGTCACCGAGCCCTTGCCGTTTGTTCCCGCAATGTGAATAAATCGCAGAGAATTTTGCGGGTCGCCCAGTTCTCTCATAAGCGCCGCAAAGCGCGAAAGGTCCTTTACGGGCGCGCCCTGCTTTGAAAATCCCGCGAGATAATCAAGGCTCTGCTGATACGAAAAATTCATTTGTCCGACCTATACCGCAAATTATCAGTGCCAGCCGCACTCGTCATAGTCCTGCCACTTTGCCTTGTCGGTAAGCTCGTCTGTGATTTTAAGGCAGATATACGCAACAGCCGTTGCAACAACGATTACCGCGCCGATTATCGGAATAATAATGTTTGCGTAAGGACCTACGCGCTTCTTGTTTTCTGTGTTCTTCATATAAATTCTCCTTTCAGATACATCACTTGTCCGCTGTAAGCAGACGGTATATTTCCCTTTTAGAAACGCCCGAGATATCCGCCGCCCTTTTGCAGGCGTCGGACAGGCGCTCTCCGCCGTCAACAAAGCTCTGCGCAAGCTCTGCCGCCTGTTCGGGCGTCAGTTCCTCTGCGGTGATTTCGCCCGCGCCTTCAACAACAATAACAAACTCGCCGCGCGGCTCGGCTTGGGTGTAGTATGCGTTCAGCTCGTCAAGCGTGGCGCGGATTATCTCCTCGTGTACCTTTGTGAGCTCGCGGCACACTGCGGCATTTCTGCCGCCGCCCAAAGCTTCCGCAAGGTCTGCAAGGGTATTGCGCAGCTTGTGCGGGGCTTCGTAAAATATCAGCGTGTGCGGCAGCGCTTTGATTTCAGCAAGCCTTGACTGCCGCTCTTTTTTCGGCACGGGCAGAAAGCCCTCAAACGCGAATCTTGCCGTATCTATGCCCGAAACCGCAACCGCCGCAACCGCCGCATTACATCCCGGTATGACCTCAACCTCAATCCCGACCTCACAGCATTTCTGCACCAGATACACGCCCGGGTCCGAAATACACGGCATACCCGCGTCCGAAACCAGCGCAACCGTGCTGCCCTGCGCCAGAAGCTCCAGAATCCTGACGCTCTTTTCCTGCTCATGCGGCTTGTAGTAGCTTAAAAGCGGCTTTTTTATGCCGAAATGCGTCAGCAGCCGCAGACTTACGCGGGTATCCTCACACGCAATATAATCGGCGTTTTCAAGCGCTTCAATACCGCGCGGGCTGAAATCCGACAGATTGCCTATCGGCGTTGCGACTATCAGAAGTCTGCCGTTTTCTGTGGTATCAATCATATAGCTTTGTATATTCCTCCGTGTAGGAGCGGTCGTCGTTGCGCAGTATCATGGGCTTTTCTGTTATCATGCCCGACTTTGCGCCCTTTTTGCCGCTGATTAAAAACAGCCACGGCTTCTCGTTGATTCCGTTATGTACAAAGGTAATGCTTTTAGGCTCGATTTTGTTCTCGCGCATTGCGCAAATTACGTCTGCAAGCCTTTCGGGGCGGTGACACATTTTAAGAAGCCCGCCGTATTTCAGCAGCCTGCCCGCAGTTTTGCATACATCACCGATATTGCACATAAGCTCATGCCTTGCGATTGCCTGAGGGCGCGAGAGCTTTTCAAACCCCGAGCCGTCTGTCATATACGGCGGGTTTACGGTGACTATATCAACGCTTTCATACGCGATAAGCGACTGCGGCATATCGCGCAAATCTGCAAGCAGCGGCTGTACGGTGTTCTCAAGGTGATTCTCGTCAACCGTCTGCCGGAGCAGCGAAATTGCTTCCTCCTGAATATCCACCGCATACACGATATGCGGCATTACATTCTTGCAAAGAATCAGCGGAACAATTCCGCAGCCCGTGCAAAGGTCGCACACAATGCTGTCGGGGCGTGCGCCCGCATAGTACGCCAGCAGAAATGCGTCTGTACCGAAGCGGTGGTCATCAGAAACATACATCTTGATTTTGCCCAGCATAAAGCTTTCCCGGTTGTCCATTATACTGCTCCTTTCGTTTACGCTGCGGGTAATACCGCATACGGTTTGTCGGTTTCGCGGTCGATTACAAGCGCGCTTACCTCGGCAACCTGCGTTGCGTTGTTTGTAAGCTTAAAGCGGATATCCGAGGTTTTCTGCGTAAGTGTGAATGCAATTGTCAGCCTGTCGCCGCTGCTCTGCGTTATTTCGTAAGGTATTGACTTTGTGCCCTTGTCCGAGGTCAGCGTTAGCGTACAGCTTTCGTCGGGCAGGAGATTGCTTCCCGTAACCGTAATATAGAATCTGTCAGCGCGCAGCGTGCTGAAATAATTGGTATAAACCGAAGCGCCGTTGGGCAATACCGCAGTTTCGTACCTGCCTACCGAGGTAGTTGCGGGAATAGAATCTGCGTCGTATATTACAGCGGATTCCCTGCAAACCTCAACGCCGATTTCTTCAAACGCCCGTGCCGCTTCTTCTGTGCAGGCATAGATGTTTATATTGCTGTTGATATCCCCCACAAGGTACACCCCGTCAAGCCAGAGCTGAAGATTGTTCGTGCGCTCCGAAAGAATAATCTCCGGGCGGGATTCCAGTTTAGTAAGCTCCGCTGCGTTGTCTGTAACCGTGATTTTAAGCTCGGGGTAAAGGAACTGCGCCTTGATGTATCTGTCCTTGGAAATATCAAACACCGTAACACTGTCAAAGCCCGCAGAGAGCACCGTATCAACAGCTGTCTGCATATACGCAGCGCCCGCCCATGCGTTCTTGCTTTGAGGTATCGTGTAGTTTGCCATTCCGTAGATGCTGGTGTATACCAGCAGTATTCCAAGCGAAGCGCCTGTAATATACCACGTTTCCCTGCCGCGTCGGATTACCCATATCATTACTATTGCAAACAGCAGAATCATCATGGTGAACGCAATCTTATACATACTGTCGGAGGTTATCGCGTCTCTCATGCCTTCGCCGTAGCGCATGGGCGCAATACCCACTATCATTGCGCTTACAAAGCGGTCTCCGCCCGTTACGGTCGGCATCACAAAGAATATCGTCATAACACATACCGCAGCGCCCGCAGTAATTGCCGCAAGGGTCTGCGACAGCGTAACACGCTGCTTGTAAATCAGCACCAGCCCCGCCAGAATCGCAACAGGATAGAAAATCTCGGTGTATCTGCCGTAAATCGTTGTATCGGAACGCTCCGAAAACAGCGTTGACGTACCCTTGAACACCACGCTTACAACAAATATTGCGCCCATTGCAAGCAGTGTAAACAGGCACAAAAGCATAGTGTTGTCGTCAACATACGCTTCAACAGCGCTGTCCTTTTTCTGCTGATTCCGCCTGCGGAAATACAGCACAATTGCGGTGATTACAGCAACCGTGCAAAGCGCTCCTACGCCGTAGGTTGACGAAAAGAAATAGAAGAAATGCCCCACAAGCGTCTGCGCCAGCCTGCCGATAGATTCCGCAAGCTTTTCGCCGCTGAAAACGCTTGCGCCGTCAACGGTTTCAAAGGCAAGGTCTGCAATGCGCGACAGCATCTTCTCGATTGTGTTTATCGGCATCTTGTTGCTGTCGCCCAGCATCCACAGCTCACTGCGGAAGAATTTTTTAATCATGCTGTCTGCAGCAAACGACGCCGCAATGCTTGCAAAAAATCCCGTAAAGCAGAAAATCCGCCTGCGCATTGCGATAAGAACAACAAGCTCCAGCACTATTCCCGCCGCAAGCAGCGCCAGCATTCTGCCGTGGGTTGCATACGCCGCAACAAGAGTTAGTCCCGCAGCAACAGAGAAAAGCTGCTTTTTGAGGCTTCTTTCGCCGCCCTGTGTATTATACGCCTTGTAAACCAGCAGCAGAAATACCCATATCAGAATATCGCACATGGTTTCGTTCCATGTGAATTTTGTCAGCAGCATATAGCAGGGGTACATTCCGCAAATCAGCGAAAACAGCACCGAAGCCGATTTTTTCACATCAAACGCTCTGCGGCACAGATAGTAAGCAATAACGGGCACGAAGCTCATTATAATGCCGTTTACCGCCAGCATAGCGTGGTATCTTGCAAGCGGCTCCCGAATCAGCGCAAACACAGGCGTATACAGCAAGCCCAGAAAATATCCGTAATATCCGCCCTGCGATACCGTAGAGGACCAATCCAGCCCGTTGAAATACGCAGAGTATGCCGCAACAACATACTCGTCCGGGGTGAGATTGAATATCGTTGTGGGAATAATCATCAGACAGTGTATCAGAAGCACACCGAAATATATGCACAGCATAACAAACATTTCGCTGCGCACAAACCCGCGCTTTCGGGCAGTATGAATATCATTAGGCTCCATTCTATCCCTCCGTCAGAACAGCAGCAGGCTGCGTGTCTGTTGAATGCTTGAATCTTATATAATCCTTTGCGCCGTCGCCGCAGGCGTAGATTCTGTATTTGTCCGTCTCGCCCACAACCTCATACTTATCCGCCTTCATCGGCAGACCGATATCCTTTTCGGCAAACAGTATGCAGTTTTCCGGCACTCCCTTTGAGCTGCGCACATACGCAACATCGGATTCCGGCAGCAAAAACTGCACCAGAGTCGCCACGCGCGAGCCCGTTTTATATGCGACAATCTGCGGAGACTGCGGGTCGTTGTAAAGCTGCGCTACAACTGCCTTTGCAGGCGTTGTATTTGCAATGTTCTTATCAACTCGCATAGGAAGATAAACAGTCCCTATGTAAACGGTTGTATATGCCGCTGTAAGCAGATACATTGCCGCAGACAGGTGCGTCTTGAAATGCTTTGAGCAGGTGCTGAATACTATAATCAGCGCCAGCATTGCAAACACAACCGACGACATTATCACAAAGCTCTGTGCAGTAAATTTGCTTGTAATATCCTCTGTGAATCGCAGCGGCTGCAAGCCAATCACGGGGCTTTCGCGGTAGGTGCGCGCGCCGTCGATAATCGGAAACGTCATAGTCGCAAAGCCATAGCAGACATAACCGTAGGCAAGCGCGCTGAATATCCCCGTTTTAAGACTCCACCCGTGCTTGAACAGATAGATAAGCGCTAAAAATATCGCAAGCGGCGCAACATTATCGGTATATCTGCCGAACATGGACAGGTCCTTTACGCTTTCCAGCAGGTCGCTGTTAAACTTGAACAGCACCGAAAGCATCAGCGAGCCGCCCACTGTAAGCGCAGTAAAAATCGAGAATACCACAAGCTTCAGGCTGTGCGCGTGCGCAGGCTCTGCATCACTGCCGCCCGCCCTGACTTCCCTGCGGTATTTTCGCCACTCGATTATTCTTGCAGCAATTATCGTGACGAATACTACAACTGCGATTATTCCCAGCCCCGCCGTCGAGGTGATAAAGGTGTACAGATGTCCGAACAGCGTTGCAAACAGGTGATTCACACCCTCGGCAGAAAACAGCCCGTTAAGTCTGCCCACGCCGCTTTCAACGGAGTTCTCTGCTATCGAGCCGCCCCATACATTATTTATTATTATCTGCCTGAACATATTCTCGCACACAAACGAAACGCCCAGCGTGATAAAAAATACCGGCAGATTTACAATGCTCTTCTTAAAGAAAATCCGCGCAATCAGCAGCGTCAGTACAAATGCGATTACCAACGCAATAAGTCTGGAATGCGCGCCGTAGCATACCGCGCACAAAAACGCCGTGAGCACCGAAAAGGTAAAGCGGGAATGCCTGCTTTTTCTGTCCCAAGCCATAAACAGGCACCACACCAGCAGCCACGGAAGCAGGCTTGCTATTGCCTCGTTCCAGATAAACTTTGAATGCGCAATATAGGATGTGTAAAAGCCGCAGCACAGTGCTATCGTGATTCTCTGCCATACACGCGACACGCCGATTTTTTCGGTAAGATGATAGGCAATCATGGGTATAAAGCTGATGATAATTCCGTTGACGATAAGCATTGCCTTATACAGCGCGTAAGGATTGCTTATAATCAGCCTCAACGGGATGTACAGCACTGCCTGAACATATCCGTAATAGTAGCCTATCGACGCCATGATTTCAGACCAGTCGCCGCCCGTGTAGAATACGGCAATGGAAGCTACGCCCATTTCGTCGGGATTTACTGCGGGCAGCTCCATTTGTACCGCCAGTATCGCGTGGATTACCACCGACACTGCAAATAACAGAAACATCACTCCGCTTTTATCCATAAAAAAGCCGCGGAGCTTTTCACCCAGATTTGCCGCTTTCTCTGCGCCGATTCTTCTCGACGATTCCTGCTTCTTATCCATTACTTGTTAATTTCCTCTTTAGTATAACTGCAGCAATTATAGTTGGTGTAATTACCGTTTGTATTGTTGTATTCGATTCTCTTTACATGGAACAGCGTTTCATCCGCTACCTTGCGCACACCCGAAACAGCGTCAGCCATCAGCCCGAAGATACCCGTCTGTATGCCCGTCAAGCCCAGCATGGACATAAGCACCAGCGACTGAATATGACCGCTGCCCTCGCCCATGCACATCAGCACGATAAACCGTATTCCCAGAGCCAGCGCCGCCAGAATAAACACCGCAGCAATGCACAAAAACGTCTTAAGCGGCTTGCGCATTACATAATTGCGTATTATGGTGCCGCTTGAGCGCTTGATGTAGCCCCACATTGACTTGAACAAGCGGCTCTTGCGCAGCTCGGGATTGGTATTGATATCAACCGACATTATCCTATTGCGGTCCGCGCCCGCAGTAATAATGGTTTCCAGCGTGTAGGTGTACTCCGAGAGCACATTCAGCCGCATAGCCGCCTCGCGCGTGTATGAGCGGAAGCCGCTTGTGGTATCTGCAACATCTGTGCCGCTTGCGTGACGCACAACGCTGCTGCCCAGCTTTTGCAGCTTCTTCTTTAGCGGCGAAAAATGCTCTATGGTATCCGTGCGGCGATTGCCGATTACCATTGTCGCCTTTCCCTCAAGCAGCGGGCGCACCAGCTTTTCAATATCCGCGCCGCTGTACTGATTATCGGCGTCGGTGTTTACGATAATATCCGCGCCAAGCCGCAGGCAGGCGTCAATTCCCGCCATAAAGCCCTTTGCAAGACCGCGGTTGTGCACAAAGCTCACAATATGGTGAACTCCAAGCTCTTTTGCGCGCTCAACGGTAGCGTCGGTAGAGCCGTCGTTAATTACAAGGTATTCAATCTCATCAATTCCGTCAATGTGACGCGGCAGGTCCCTTATGGTTACATCCAGCGTTTCTGCTTCGTTATAGCAGGGTATTTGTATTATCAGCTTCATTTGTGGTGTTCCTTCTTTTCATATTTATATTGATACGGCATTCATTGCAGGCATACCCTGAACAAACAGCGTAATACAAGCGGTGATTATTGAGATTGCCAGCACCGCAATTATCATTCGCAGAATTGAGGGTCTGCCCTTTTCTTCCAGCCTTTCGTAATAGCCTTCCGCCCTGCCGTCGTCGTACGCCGCGCGTATTCGCTTTATTCGCCGCACCGCCGTGAGATAGTAGAAATAATCCCCGTACAGGCACAGCGCAGCGGTGAGAAGAAAACTAATGATATTAAGCAGCAGCTGAAGCGCCGAAAGCCCGTTAAGCAGCGCGGCGTTATCCGCACAGCAGCCCAGCTGTATCATAACCGACGGCACAACCGAGGCAAACGCCCATATCGTGAGGAATACTCCCAGCCCGTCAAGCCTGCGGTAAAACTGATTAAGCGGCTGCAAAAGCCCCGCGCACAGATTTACGCTTATATTCCGCAGCGGAGTTCTGCGCATTTCCTTCAGTCTGAACAGCGAAAATGCGCTAAGGTAGTGCAGGTTTCCGCCCGAATAGCTATACAGCTCGTGCATACTTACCCCGTCCTCACCGCGCTCATCAGACGGATTCCGGCTGCTTTCCAGAATCTCCTCGGCGAATTTGTTCATATCTACCGGTTCTTCCATAATCGGCGTACCCTGCGGATATTCGGCGTGATGCGGGTCGGTATTCTCCTCGCGCTCGCGGTTCATTTCCTCAAGCACCTGCGCCATATCGCGCTTGGAATTATCGGCGGTATCCTCGGGCGCAGTCTCCTCATCGGGAAGCCTGCCCTGCCATGTAAAGCCCTCTGCGTGATACTGCTGTACGCCGCAGCTTCCGGATTTTTCCCAGCACGCGCGATGATGCGGCGTACCGCATTCGGGGCATACAACAATATCGTCGTCCTCGCCGAACGGCGCTTTGCAAACGGGACACAGCTTGTGTGTAAATCTTGACATTATATTTCCTTTCCTGTAAATAAACGGAACAAATTGCTCTTTCAGAATTATACATACACTATTATTATAACACAAACCCCATAAGATTTCAACTAGATACTGAATTATTGTTAATTTTTCGGCATCATATATTTTTGAAAGAAAAACCTTGCAATTTTGGGCAAAGTGTGATAAAATACAATAGACTTCATTATATGACCGCGGGACCCGCAAGGGTAATGAGGAAAGTCCGGGCATCACAGAGCAGGGCAGCTGATAACGTCAGCCGAGGGCGACCTTAGGGCGAGTGCAACAGAGATATACCGCAGCGTTCACTTTGTGGGCGCTGTAAGGGTGGAAAGGCGAGGTAAGAGCTCACCGGTGCGCAGGTAACTGCGCAGCCATGTAAACCCTGTCCGATGCAACACCGATTGGTGCGGGGGATAACGCGTCTGCTCGGCGCGCCCCGTTGTAAGGTGGCTTGACCGCATTGGCGACAATGCGGCTAGATAGATGGTCATACACGACAGAACCCGGCTTACAGATGGAGTCACCCGAAAGAAACACCCCGACAGGATTGCCCTGCCGGGGTTTGTTATTTCAGCTTTTTTGTGCGTTACAGATGATTCCAGCCCTCTTTTTTCAGCAGAATATTGTAGCGCTTGTAGGAAATATTCAGGTCAACGTAGCCGTCAATGCCCGAAACAATACCCTTGCTGCTGTACTGCCACATTCCGAACGGACCGTCGTAGGTCGGAACGGAATTCCACTGCGCAAGCCATACGTCATATTCGGAAATCTGCGACATATCTATGTATTTGGTGAGCCACGTCTTGTTGGAATACAGCATACCGTAGTAGCCCGCCGCCTTGATTTCGTCAAGGAACGCCTTGACTATATTTGTAAGCTTTTTCCTGCCCAAATCCGCCTGATACTGTTCCTCAACATCAAGCACAACCGGATAGTCGATTCTGTACGGCGAAATGGTCTTGATGAGGAACTGCGCCTCTTTTCTCGCCTCGCTGACAGTGGAAGCATACAGGTAGTGATAAACGCCGACGTGCAGACCGTACTTGGTCGCCTCGGTGATGTTGTACTCAAAAGTGGTATCAGCCGCCATGGGCTTTTTATCGCTTACCCTGCCGCGTGAAGCGCGAATCATGGCAAATTCAACGCCCGAAGCCTTAACCGACGCCCAGTCTACCGCGCCCTGCGCATAGGATACATCAATGCCCTTGATACCGCTGTCCGTGACAATTTCGCTGTCTTCATCGCCCGGGCGGTAATTGCCGTTGTTGTATCTGTAATCGATAAGGCGGCTGCTTTTGGATACGGCAAATTTTGCCTGCTTGCTTTTGTAGTATTTCGCTGTGCTTTCAAACACGAACAAACCGCTGTTTACAACCGTACCCGAAAGCGAGAACATACCCGCCTGTGTGGTTCTGCCGCTTATCGAAATTGAGATTTTGCCCTTTGAAAGCAGACGTCCGCCGACCGGATTCTGAAACTCGCCCGTTACAACAACCTCGGAATTTGCCGTAAACGCAGTTGTTCCGTAGTTCAGGTACAGACCGTCCTTATAGATATTAACCCTGCCCGAATAGGTAGCCTTTGTGCCGCTTCGGATTATGTACTCGCTCATTATGTTTACAACAGAGCTTTTTGTTGCGGCAATCGTACCGTAGCTTTCAAGCGAGCCCCCGCCGAAAACCGAAATCGTACCCGACATTGTAAGCGTTGCGCCCTTTTCAACCAGCAGCGAGCCCTTGACATTGAGCTTGTAGCCCTTGTACATCAGCAGCTCCGAGCCCTCGGTAAGCACCAGACGGCTTCCCTGCGGCAGCGCAAAGCTCTTTGAAAGCTTGACCTTGCCCGTTATATAATAATCGGTATCGGGATTAAGCTTGGTTTTTCCGTTCCATTGCTCATAGCCCGTAAGGTCAACGGGCGTATAATCGGTATCGGTAAGGTCAACGCCGCTGTCGGGCTTGTGGTCGCCCGTTTCCTCGGGCGAAATGCTTCCCGGGGGCGCATCGGCTTCGGAATCGTCGCTGTACTCCGGCAGCGCCTCAATAATCACGGTTTCATTCCCCGCCGCTTCGGGCGAAGCTTCGGCAAAGCCTGCGGCAGAAACGCAGGCAAGCATTGCCGCTGCAAGCAGTGCGGCTGTTGAATTTTTAAGCAGTTTTTTGTTAATACTCATAGCTTTCCTCATTATTTCGTCTGTATCTGTAAAAGGGGGTATATATATTTTCTCATATTTCGCACGATTTGTCAAATGTTTTTGCGAAATTTGTTCAAGTAATTTGTGGAAAGCAAGTTTGCGGACAGATTGACGGCAGCTATTGACAAATTCTGTGTTTTGGAGTAAACTAATTACATCAGCATTTTGCTGTTCCTATTGTAAAGAAAGGGTGATTTGATGGTAGAAATACGCGGACTGTACAAAAAGTACGGCTCGTTCTCCGTGCTGCGCGGTCTTGATATGAATATCGAAAACGGCGACATTTACGGATTTCTGGGTCACAACGGCTGCGGCAAAACCACAACAATGAATATCATTGCCGATGTAATCCCGAAGGATGAGGGCACGATAAAGCTGGGAAACGGCACAGAGCAGATAAAGGTAGGCTATCTGCCCGAAAGCCCCACAATCTTCCCGTACATGACAGCGCGCGAATACCTTGAGTATATCGCGGCTTGCTGCAAGTATCGGGGGGATATACCGAAGCGCGTGAACGAGGTTCTGGATATTGTCGGGCTTACCCATGCCGCCGACAGGCGTTCAAAGGGCTACTCGCGCGGAATGACTCAACGTCTGGGTATGGGCGCTGCAATAATCAACGACCCGCAGCTTGTAATATTCGACGAGCCCACCTCTGCGCTTGACCCGCAGGGCAGAGCGGAGGTTATTGCCATTATCAGACGTCTGCATGAGCTTGGCAGCACAATCGTGCTTTCAACGCATATTCTGTCGGATGTTGAAAGGGTAGCAAACCGAATCGGCATTATGAACAACGGCGTACTAGCCGAGGAAGGCACGCTTAAAGAAATACTCGGCAAGCACGGCGGCAATGTAATCCAGCTTGAGGTGCTTAATCTTACCGACGAGGCTAAAATCAAGCTGCTTTCGGTGGATTTTGCCCGCGCAGAATACAATAACGAGATAGGCTTGTTCCGTTTTGGCACGGACGACCCGCAGGAATGCGCGGCGCGTCTGATAAAGCTGATGAGCGACAACGGAATAATCCCATCAAGCTTTAAGATTGGAACGGCAACTCTTGACGAGGTATATCAGAAGGTGGTGACAGGCTATGCAAATTAAGTACGGCTTCCGCAAGGAATTTTACCACTTTATCCGCACGTTCAGAATGGGCGGAATACTGATAGCTGTGTTGTCCTTTTCCGTCGCAGACCCGATTATGTACAGAATGCTCCAATACATGGTTGAGATGATGGAAGAAATGGGCTACGATTACGGAGAGGTAGGCAACCTCTACAACGAAATTATGACCGCGCCCATGATTCACAGCATGAGCATGGCGAATATATGCAGCTCGCTGCTGCTGGTTATTATGCTGATACTTATGAGCCCTGCGGGCGGCGAGCAGAAAAAGCGCGCAACCATTATCCCGTTTACCGGCGGACTGGAATACAGCGGGTATCTTGTGCCTAAATTCGTTATCTATCCGCTGTTTACGCTGGCGGGCTCGATTGCGGCTTCGCTTATTTCGGGCGCGCTGTGCAACCTGCTGTTTGTTCAGCCGATAGCACCGCAGCTGCTGGTGCTCACAGCATTGTGCGCAGGTCTTTTCAATGCGTTTATTATTGTGGTGTACCTTACAATCGGACTTTGCACCAGTCACCCCGCAATTACAACAGTTTCGGTGTTTATCGGCATAAGCCTTGTGCAGATTATTCTGAATATGCTGGGGCTGAATGATTTCAACCCGTTCACACTGCTTAATCTGGCAGCGGGCGGGCTGTATTCCGAGGACTTTGTGCTGTCCGAGAATATTGCCAATATTTCGGTCGCAATCGCGCTTACTCTGCTGATATGCGGGCTGTTGTACCTGCTTACCTACGCAGTGCTTAAGGCGAAGAAAATCAACAACCGCGAGGATAAGCCGGAATTCTGAATATTTCCCACGGATTGTTACATTAATTTGAAATACGGCATACCAAAGGATTTCCCGTAAAAATCCGCCAATCAAAGGTCCGGGCTTCAGTTTTTCGGAAGCCCGGACAATTTTTATTCCCGCGGAGGCTTTGGCGGCAAAAAGTCATAAAGCTCCTCATAGCTGTCAAACTCATCCTGCGTTACCGCCGCCGCAGGTATCAATCCCGTGCAGTCGCAGCCGCTTGCAGCGTTTAAGTCAAAGAAATCGTCATCACATTCAAGGTGGCGGCTGCGCCGCTCATGTTCAGCCTTTTTGGCTTCGCCCAAAATTTCGCCTGCGGCGAAACCGCACGAACCAATAAGGTGGCGGCTGCGCCGCTCATGTTCAGCCTTTTTGGCTTCGCCCAAAATTTCGCCTGCGGCGAAACCGCACGAACCAATAAGGTGGCGGCTGCGCTCGTCCGGAAAAGGATACAGCATACTATCACTCCTCGCGTTTTGTGCGCTTTTGTGCGCTGTATTATTCTTTTCATGCAGAAGAAAAAAATTCGCTCATCACAAAAATTCCCTTTATCGCGTTATGCGTGAAATATAATTGCCGAAAAAGTGAGATAATCAGGTTGGCGAGAAAGGTGCAGATGCTAGGAAACGGCATATCGGCTAGGGAAACGCTGATTAAATCAAATTCGACCCGCTCAAATGCGCTATTTCACGGGTCTGAATTTGATACGCTATGCTTTAATCAGCGTATCCCTAGGCTTTGTGCCTGCCGATATGCCGTTGACACCGCAGATGCGCCTTTATCGACAGCCTGTAAATATGGAAAATAATCACGGAAAATGAATATTTGTTCTTGACTTATTGCAAAATATCATGTATAATGGTATTTGTGGAAGATGGTTTATAGCAAGGCACAGCCGCTGTATTTATCTTCAAGAAAAAAAGTAAAGGAGATACTATTATGTCACAGACCATGACAAAGAACCCCAACGTTATCAAGTGGGTAGATGAGATGATTGCTCTCACAAAGCCCGACAAGGTAGTTTGGATTGACGGCTCCAAGGAGCAGCTCGACGCTCTCACCGAAGAGGTTTGCGCACTTCCCGAGGGTTGCCCCGATAAGATGTACAAGCTCAATCAGGAGAAGCTCCCCGGCTGCCTGTACCACAGAACACTCCCCAATGACGTAGCACGCGTAGAGGACAGAACCTTCATCTGCTGCCGCGAAAAGGAAAATGCAGGTCCTACAAATAACTGGATGGACCCCAAGGAAATGTACGCAATGCTTACACCCATGTACGACGGTGTAATGAAGGGCAGAACAATGTACGTTATCCCCTACTCCATGGGTCCTATCGGCTCGCCTCTCGCAAAGGTAGGCGTTGAGATTACAGACTCTATCTACGTTGTTCTTAACATGAACATTATGACAAGAATGGGCGCTGACGCTTTCAAGAACCTCGGCGATACCTCCAACGACTTCGTACGCGGTCTGCACAGCAAGGCTGACGTTGACCCCGAAAAGAGATACATCGTTCAGTTCCCCGAGGACAATACAATCTGGTCTATCAACTCCGCTTACGGCGGCAACGTTCTGCTGGGCAAGAAGTGCTTCGCTCTGCGTAT
>JBJESB010000163.1:0-6689 GCA_051882575.1 Oscillospiraceae bacterium | reverse complement strand
TGCATGACGCGGCTTCGTATCACTGTAAAGGACCCCGGGCTTGTATCGGACGAGCAGAGCTGGAAAGCCGAGGGCGCACTCGCGCTGGTAAAAAACGGAACAGGAATTCAAGCGGTGTACGGTCCAAAGGCAGATGTGCTGAAATCCGACATCAATGATATACTGTGACAGGAAAGGACGATACTATGATAATATTTGAATATACGATAAAGGATGAACTCGGTATCCACGCAAGACCGGCAGGACTGCTGGCAAAGCTCGCCCGGAATTACAGCTCCGAAATCACTATTGCAAAAGGAACAAAGACTGCAGCCTGTACAAAGCTTATCGCGCTGATGGGACTTGGGATAAAATGCGGAGATACAATCTCCGTCACCGTGCGCGGAAACGACGAGGAACAAGCCGCAGCAGCACTGAAAGTGTTTCTCGAATCAAATCTTTGATACACCTCTCCCCCGTACCCGATGCAACAGAAAACAGCAGCGGTTTCGGGGGATTATTCTGCTGTGCTGCAGAATAACGGCAGGATGCAAGGCAACAGGAAATCCCCCGGTGCAGCACTAAAGCTTTCCGATAGTGTGCGCCGGGGGATTATTATTCAAGCTGTCGGCAGTTGACGATATTATAACAAGCCGTACTTTTCATTTTACAGATGATTATTCCTCCATCTGCTTTCCGAAATACATGGCAGCCGCCTGTACAAGCGCGCTCTGCTCGTTGGTCGCATATTCGTTATTCTCGCCAGAAAGCATGATGACTGCGCCGTTTACATCGCCCTGTGACAAAATGGGTGCACAGGCAATTGCGTATCTGTCAATGCCCTCGATAGGATTAAGCTGCTTATCCTGCTTGCTTTTGTAGATATGAGTCTTGCGCTGCTCAATAAGGTCCTCAAGAGAACCGGAAACGCGGCGCTCTATAACTTCCTTTTTCGACATACCGGATACGGCGATAACATGGTCTCGGTCACAGATGACCGCAGGACAGCCTCCTACCTTTGACAGAACATCAACATACTGCGAAGCGTTTCCGGATATCTCACCGACAGGAGAGTATTTTTTGAAGATGACTTCTCCCTCGGGACTGGTGTATATTTCAAGAGGGTCGCCCTTACTGAACACATTGACACGGATAACCTTGTCCCTTTTGTTGGAACTTTTCTGGGTGACTGTACATTCGATATTAACCGTGTCACAGTTAAAATTTGCGGTAAGACCTTTCTGCGGTTCAAGTCTTAGCAGTGCGTCAATGTTCGGTTTGAGCGTTATCTCGATTCTGTCCTCATAGACGAGTATCTTCTCGATTATCACCTCAAGGTCGGCGCGGGTGAGAGCGTCCTTTTCGATAATGTCGTTGAAGATGTCGATAGCGGTTTTGGCTGTCCGATTGACCCGTACTACTGCACTCTGCTTTTCCGCAAGAAGTCCTATCTGGCTTTCAAGGGAGTCGATTTGCTTAGCGAGGTCGTCCAGCATTTCGCCGTAGGTTTCGTCATAGAGCGCCTCGTTTTCGGGGTTTCGGGCTATCTCCTTTATCTTCTGCCGCGCGAGCAGCTTCATCTCGGATTTTGCGTCCTCTATTCTGTCGCGCAGTATCTCAACGGTGGATTTCGTCTGGGTGGTTTCTACCTTTTCCTCTTTGAGCGCTTCATCAAGCTTTGCAATCATCTCCTGCGAGTTATCCCGCACCATTCTGATATACGCTTTCAGCGCTTCGTCAAGCACGGCGCATTTGGTGTGGTGAGAGGTGCAGCCCTGCAAGCCGCGCCTGTGGTAGCTTCCGCAGGTGTAGGCGGGGTCACGCTTGGGGTTGCTGATAGAGAACATAGGCGCGCCGCAGTCGCCGCAGAAGATAAATCCCGAATAGACATTATCGTATTTCTTCACGCCGCGGTAGTGACCCTCTGTGCGGCTTTCAAGCTGCTTCTGAACTGTGCTGAACAGCCTGTAATCAACGATAGGTTCATGGTGGTTTTCAAAAACGATATGCTCGCTTTCGTCCGTCTTGAAATCAGCGCCGTTTATCTTGCGCCGCTTGTACTTTGCCTGTCTGAAAGTGCCTATATAGAAGTCGTTGCGCAGTATCTCCGACACGGAAACTATGCTCCATGTTGATTTAGCGCGGGTCTTGACATCTTCGCCCTCGGAAATGCGGCGCTGCTCCTCGTGCATACGCGGGGTGGGGATATTGTTGTCGGTAAGGTAGTTAGCTATTTTGCGGTAGCCGTTGCCCTCGGAATACATCCGGAATATCTTGCGGACAACCTCGGCGCATTCTTCCTCAACCTCGATAGTCGGGTTCTTGCCGCTCGTCAGACGGTATCCATAAGGCACAGCGCAGAGCCACTTTCCCTCCTGCTGACGGTTCTGGATTACGCTCTTGACCTTTTTGCTGGCGTCGGTGACGGGCATTTCGTTGATGAGGAAGCGGAACTGTATCTGCACCCACTCGTCGCAGGTGGGGTAATCAATACCGTCGCCGATAGCTATGATACGCACACCGCTGTCCCGCAAATCCTCAAGCTCAACAAGCCCCTTGCTGTTGCGGCGGGAGAAACGGCTGAAATCCTTGACAACAAGTATCTGGTGTTCGCCGCGAATGAGCTTTCGGCGCATTATCTGATAGAACTCGCGCTGGTCAAAGGTGTAGCCCGAGCGGTCTCTGTCCGCGTAGAATGTAAGCTCCGCCTCCGGAAACTTTGTTCGTACATAGTCCTCGATTATGGCTTTCTGGTTCTCAATTGAGGTGTTGTCCCTGTCGAGTTCCTCGTCAACCGATATTCGGCAGTAGCCGGCTATGCTGAGTCTTTCCAATGTAATCACATCCTTTCGGAATACTTATATACAATATTGTACCACAAAAAACAAAGAAATGCAAGTACCAATAAAATAATAAGGAGCAGGCACAAAAACCTGCTCCAATTTCTATTGATTTGAAGGTAGGATATCAAGCATCGTTCTGCACCTCGTTTAACAGCTCGTCAAAAGAGCTGTACCGCTTATATTTCCCGGTCTTGTCTTTCATCTCGTCATATTCAGCAAGAGCGGCTTTTGTCTGCTCGTTAGGAGTCATGTTTCTCACCTCTAATGGCATTATATACCATATCGTAAGCGTTGTCAAGGCATTGTAGAGATTTATTTTACCCCAAAACAACAAACGCAAGTACCCAGAACAAAATCAGAGCGGCCCATATAGAGCCGCTCCGTATTCTATGCCGGTTCGGGCGTTTGCCCGGCGATTTTCTCCGCCTTGACCTCCTGTTCTGCCTTCTTCATGCGATTCATCTTCAAGAGGTACAGCGTCGGTTCAAACAAGTCCTCGGTACCGGATTTCATGATTATCAGCTTGTATTTCTTCTGTCGGAGCGGCGCAATCTCGCGCTCCAGCTCGTCAGGTATAGGCAGGTCGGCTTCCTGTGTGGACTTCCAGACCAGTATCAGCTTTTTGTCGTGATTTATGTCCGCTCTCATGTGGCACCTCCTTTCACTTAACGGTTATGATTTCCTTGGGCATGGCAGTTTATTCCTTATGATAATATATCACGGAGCAATCGGACTGTTACCTGTCAGACTTGTACGGGAACAGTTACCTTTACTGGGTAGTCTATACGGCATTTATCGGTGCTTATGCTGCCCATAATCACACATTCGCCTTTGCCAAGCGAGTCAAGAAGCTCTCTCAGTTTGCTGTCGGCAGCGCTTGAACCAAGCTGTTTGAGCGCGTCCACAGTCTTGACAGGTCTGAATACAACCTTTGTCTGAAAAAGCGACTGTATTTTCACAGCGTCTGTGCCATTGTCCTGGCTGAGATACTGCGTTGAGAGAAACGCCATAATTCCGTGCTTTGCGCCTTGGCGCAGCACTTTCACAAGCGGCGATTTGCTGTTCATTGAAAACTCCTGACATTCATCGAGAATAAGGATACACGGTGTATTGTCACCAAGTCTTACCTTGTGAGTGTAAAATTCTGCGAGAGCGGAGTCGGGATTTACCTCGTCAGCCACCTCAATTATGGATATCCGGTTGTCGGTTAATACCTCGTTCCAATCCACTCTTTTTGCCTCGCTATCGATTATATTTTTTACCTGCTTGATTAGCATTGAACATTCATTGTTATCAATCATAGACAAAATCTCGTGTTCGCATTCTGCCAATGATGAATACTGCTTGCCGTTTTCGGCTTCTTCCATAAGCATTTCAAGCCAGTTTCGTTCCTCGTCGATCAGGTATTCCTTGTTTATACCCGATAAGACATCTGACAGCAAGTAGGATTGCGGTTCGTCGAAATATTGGTGAACGCTTACCTCATCGCCTGACAGCGATAGCCTGCTGTATGTTGAGCCAATGCAGACCACTTTAATTCCTGCCCTGTTTGCCTGCCGGGCTACATTTGTGAGAAATGTACTCTTACCTGTTCGGGTGTTGCCGGTTATCATGGCATGACCGTTCTCGGAACCGTCAAGAGCATTGACAGCGTAGTACACAGAGGTAGTGTTGTTTTTGCCTAAATTCAGCCTTAGCTGAGGTTCGGCGTCAGAAAAACCGTCAATTTCAAACATTATATCGCCTTTCCGGAATATGTCGCTTTGTCTTAGTTTGTACATTCTGAATGTCCTCCCGTTCACATTTACCGCTTTTTGAAAGCCGCTTTCTGCCTGAAGCAGATTCTTATTCTTGAGTGTGTCACAGAGCAATTTAGTACCCATTCTGAGCTGCTTTGCAATATGCTGCATAGTCTGGCGCGTGAAATAAACATCATCGTCTATCACCAACAGCTGCTCTTGACTTTCATCGAATTGTTTCTTTGTAACAACAGGGAAATCCCTCTTTGTACAAAGATAATCCGTGAAAGCCGCAGAAGCGTCGGCGAAACTTCCATCAAGTGCCTGCATAATGTACTCCTCCAGTTCGGTCATCAATTTTGTACGCCAGCTTTCTTCCAGATTTATCAGAATTGTTTCAGATATTGCCATTAGCAGCGCCGCTGTATTCGCTATGCTTGATTTTGCAAAATCTTTTAACCGCTCGAAATACTTACCGTACTTGTTCATCAGTGAGGTTATATAGACCACATTATCAAGCATTTTTACGACGAACCAGCTCCGTAAAGGCACATATTCTTTCAGATGAAACTCGGCGCAATCAAGGCACAGTACTCGGTCGGCTAAATCATTAGATAAGTCACTGAAATGCTTTTCAGTAATAATAATCGAAAAGTTGTCGGACGAAGTATCCACTTGTGAAAGCAGTTTGTTCTTCAAATATGTCGAATAGGAGTCTATCAGGATAACCGGGCATTGACCGGAATCCGAATCGCTGTCGTTTGCCTGTATATGCACTATATTTTGCATGAGCTTCTTAGCTTTTTCAACGGTTTCCGAAGCGTCATTGACCCGGATACATATTTTTGCCAAATTTGATATTTCCATGGTCTTTAGCATTGGCATGAGATCGTCAGCTAAGAGTGCTGATGCAAACAGAACAGCTTGGCAGTTCATGAGGTTGTCAGGAAATATACCAAGGTATTTCGGTATCCTCCTCCAATTTAAACCGCTATCATAACCTTTTCTGAATTCTTCCTCGTTGTCCGTAAGCAACTTTTCGTGCTCATCTCGCCACCAGCCAATCATTTTTGTTGTGGGAGTAAATTCTTCAATTTTCGGTACATTGTCACGAAGCCAGATTTTCAGGTACTTTTTATCAATGGATATATGAGCTTCCTCTAATGTTTTAATTAGCGATGGAATGTCTCTGAAAGATTCCATGGGCAGCGATACAGAGATTTGTTCTCGCGCCGGTGTTGTAATCTGTAAATTGACATACAGGTTTTGGGGGCTTGGCTGCTCTTTGTAATGTAGTCTGTGTTCGCAGCCTACTACTTCGAAAGTGCCATAGCAAGCTAAATCGCAAGTAGTTCCTTCAAAGTGTACTTTCGTTCTGTTTGAACCATCGTGTAAGAACATAGAGTGATAAAGACTTGTGTCGGTGTCGGTGTTCCAATGCTTGAATTTCCTGTGTATCATTAAATTGACTTGTTTGTTCATCCCAACGACCTCGTAAATAGAGGATGAGACTGACACCTGTTTTTCGGTTTTGGTGTTTCGGTTTGTATGCTGAACGATTATATCGTTCATATTGATACCTCCTTTGGTTTTGATGGTAATCCGATTATATCATAGCGCGATGAAAAAAACTATCTCGAAGTTTTAGTTATTTTTAAAAGTTTGCTTTTTTCTCTAAAATGGTGTATAATTATTGCATACAAAAATCGCTAAAAGTATAGGAGGACGGCTGACATGTCGATCTTAACATCAAGAGTAACTCAAACCTTTAAGGCAATAGGTGAAATGTTCCAATTCAGCCACATAATGGGCGATTATAAGCCAATATATCACTATACTATCTTAAAGAGCATACACAGTATATATACTTTCCTTTATTCTGGCACAGAAAAGGTACCTTGCTTTGACTATGATTCAATAGATAATATACAGCGTATTGATAGGATTTGTGTTAATCTTGAGCGTCAGTTACCGATCATACGCCAACTAAAGCGAGATATCATTTCTCCGTTCATCTGTGTGAGAAACAATGGTAAATATTCCGAGGACCCAATAGTTGTATTTACGTCACTTATCTCGTGCTATATGTTATTTGCATCCGTTGTTGTGCAAAAAATGTACAAGAAAG
>JBJESB010000162.1:0-6712 GCA_051882575.1 Oscillospiraceae bacterium | reverse complement strand
CGCAGATTTCGAGAGCTTTCTCGCAGATAAAAACGCAAACTGGGACTATGTTGACGACGAGCTTATGGGACTTAAATCCGTCGAGCCGCATATCACGATTTACATTCACGACAACGCGCAGGGTGCTGAAATGCTCGCCGCAATAAAGTCGCTGATTGAGAGCTATAAGCAGAACAATTCCGACGGCTACTACGGCAATATCCGCATGGAGCTTGCCAACGTGCGCGAGGAGGACTGGGCGAACAACTGGAAGAAATACTATAAGCCCTTCCGCGTGGGCAGCAGTATTATCGTAAAGCCCTCGTGGGAGGACGTAACCCCCGCACAGGGCGACAAAATTCTGGAAATCGACCCCGCCTCTACGTTTGGTACGGGTCAGCATCACACCACAAAAATGGTTATGGAAACGCTGGAGAGCGTAATAAGCGGCGGCGAGCGTGTGCTTGACTTAGGCTGCGGCAGCGGTATTCTTTCGATTGCCGCAATGCTGCTGGGCGCTCAAAGTATTACCATGTGCGATATTTTTGAAAACGCCGTCACCACAGCCTCGGAGAATGTAGAGAAGAATCACATCACGGGGGAGCAGTACCGCGCGTTCTGCGGCAACATTATTGAGGATGAACCGCTGCGCGAAAAGCTCGGCGCGGGCTACGACATTGTCTGCGCAAATATCGTCGCTGATGTAATAATCGGCATGAGCGGGTTGTTTGGCGGCTTTATGAAGCCCAACGCGCAGCTTATCGTTTCGGGTATTATCGACGAGCGTCTTGACGAGGTAACAGCAGCGCTTGGCACTGCGGGCTTTGAAATGATTTCCTCAAAGAACGAAGAGGGCTGGAACTGCATTTTGCTTAGGCTCAAGCAGGATTAACGCATATTCCTTTTCACGCATATACTGCCTGTAAGCAAACAGCTTGAAGGGGCGGTGTATATGGAGTTTGCGTATGTTTTTTCGGCGATTTTCCTATCGGTGTTCGGGCTTGCAATGCTGCTGGGCATTCTGTTCAGAACACTGCTTGCGGGCGCGCGCAGCGTGTTTGATATCACTGTGGATATCGGCAGCGACATAAGCGGCGCAGATGATTTTGTGCGCCTTGTGCGGAAATCCGGCTGTGCGGGCGTGATTACACTGATAGTAAACGAGGATTCCGAAAAGGAAGCGGAGATAATTGCAAGGAAGTACGATGCCGTGCGCGTGGCGCACAGATAAGGCGGTGAAACGGTGGATATCGGCGGAATTGAAACAATACAGACAATACAGGGCACAGTTGAGGGTGTTGTGTTCCGCAACGAGGAAACGGGCTATATCGTTATGGATTTGGATGTAGACGGCGAAATGGTAACCGCAGTCGGTTGTCTGGGCGATATTCGCGAGGGCGAACGGCTGACGCTTGCGGGGCAGTATGTCAATAATCAGAAGTTCGGCAGGCAGTTTGAGGCTCACGCGTGTGAGCGCGCCATGCCTACAACAGCACAGGATATTCAGAAATATATCGGCTCGGGTATTCTTGCGGGCATTGGACCCTCAATGGCGCGCAGGCTGGTTGGGCAGTTCGGCGAAAACACGCTTGAGGTTATCGAGAATCAGCCCGAAAAGCTTGCCGTAATAAAGGGCATAACCACCGAGCGCGCAATGGGAATCAGCGCGGAATTCAAGAAGATTTCGGGTCTTAGAAAGGCAATGACCTATCTTGCAAAATACGGCATACACCCCATGACCGCCGCAGCGGTCTGGAAGCGGTTTGAGGGCAGCACGATAGAGGTTGTTTCGCAGAATCCGTATGTTATGTGCGAGCAGGGAATTGACCTTGCATTCGAGGACGCCGACCGCGTGGCTCTTGAAATGGGAATCCCGCGCGACAGCGACGAGCGCATTATGGCGGGGCTTATATGGACGCTGCGCAGAGGCAACGCAGACGGTCATACCTGCCTGCGCGAAAGCGAGCTTACCGCCGAGTGCGCCTATAAGCTGGGGGTGGAGGAATCCCTGTGCGGGGCTGCGTTAAGCATGGCGGCGCAGCGCGGCGAGGTGGTAATAACCGACCGCTTTGACTATCGCTATGTTTTCCTCACGGAGTACTACGACGCGGAGTGCTGTATTGCCGCCAAGCTTGCCGAGATGATAAAGCGCGACGATATCGGCGAGAATGATTACTCCAAGGAGATTGAGGGCATAGAGTGGGAGTACAATATCCGGTACGAGCAGCTTCAGCGGGAGGCTATCAACGGCTGTCTTAACAATCATGTGTTTATACTTACGGGCGGACCGGGTACGGGCAAAACCACAACCCTCAACGCCGTTATAGAGCTGTGCAGGCTGCGCGGAATGAAAATCAAGCTTGCCGCGCCTACGGGCAGAGCCGCCAAGCGCATGGCGGACCTCACAGGCGCACAGGCGCAGACCATACACCGCCTGCTTGAGGTGGATTTCGGCGGCTCGGTGAATTCATTCCGCCGCTGCGAGAGCAACCCGCTTGTGTGCGACGTGCTGATTATCGACGAGATGTCTATGGTGGATACGCTGCTGATGTCGTCGCTGCTGAAAGCGGTAAAGCCCGGCACACGGCTGATTATGGTGGGCGACTGCGACCAGCTGCCGTCGGTTGGCGCGGGAAATATTCTGCGCGACCTTACCGCAAGCGGCAGAGTGCCCGGCGTTGCGCTCAAAAAGATTTTCCGTCAGGCGGCAGAGAGCCTTATCGTAACCAACGCGCACAGAATTGTAAACGGTGAGATGCCGATTCTCAACGACCGCAAGAGCGATTTCTTCTTTATGCCGACCTCAAGCGAGGAGGAAACCCTGCGGCTGGTTGTGGATTTGTGCCGCACACGTCTGCCCAAGAGCTACGGCTATTCAGCGTTTGACGATATTCAGGTGCTGTGTCCCTCAAAGCTGGGCACGGTGGGAACGATAAGCCTCAACCGCGAGCTTCAGCTGGCGCTCAATCCGCCCGCAGGCGGCAGAGCTGAGCTTAACAGCTTTAATACCCTGTACCGCGTGGGCGACAAAATCATGCAGACCAAGAACGATTATGACGTAGAGTGGCGCAGAAATGACGAAAAGGGTCACGGGGTATTCAACGGCGATATCGGCGTAATACGCTCGGCGGACAAGGCGAACAACCGTATTTCGGTGGATTTTGACGGGCGCAAAGCCGTCTATGACCTTGAAATGCTGCGCAGAATCGAACACGCCTACGCCATAACCATACATAAAAGTCAGGGCAGCGAATACCCCGCGGTAATCATACCGCTGCCAAACGGCATGGACAGGCTTTCGTACCGCAATCTGCTTTACACGGCGGTAACGCGCGCAAGGAATACGCTCATAATTATCGGCACCGAGCAGAAAATTCGCATGATGGTGGAAAACGACCGCCGCGCACAGCGCAATACCTGCCTTAAAACCATGCTGGAGGATTATTTTGTCTGATACATATTTCTTCCGCAGCCTGCCGCGCAGGGCGGGCGAGGCAGCAAGAACGGTATTGGCGTTCTTTTCGCCGAATATCTGCCCGTTCTGTAATTTGCCGATTGGATTAACCGAGTATTACTGCCGCAGCTGCAAGGAACGCATTCCGTCTGCGGATTCCCGCGAGCTGCCGCAGAATATCGACCGCATATACGTCTGCACCGAGTATTCGGGCAGAGTGCGCGCGGCGGTGTTAAGAATGAAACGGGGCAGAAATCGCTTTGCGGCAGACGCTTTCGGGCTTATGCTGGCAGAGCGTATCGGCGCGGACGCGGCAGATTTTGATATGATAACCTACATTCCTACGCGCTTCGGGCGCAGCGCCAAGCTGGGCGGCGAGCATTCGCGCAGAATAGCGCGGGGGATTTCGGTAAGGGCGTTTGTTCCGCTGAAATGCACGTTAAGGGCGTTAAAGGGCAAAGCCCAGCAAAAAATCCTGACCCGCGAACAGCGCTTTGAAAACGCACGGAATATGTTTGAAGCTGTCGACCGAGAGTATATTGCGGGTAAAAATATACTTTTAGTGGATGACGTTGTCACTACCGGAGCAACGCTAGCCTCCGCAGCAGAGCAGTTGAGAAAAGCGGGCGCTGCGGGAGTAAGCGCAGCGGTCTTTGCAACAACGCCGTATAATCGAAACGAACGGTATATTGACGAAAATATATAACAATCTGTAATATCTCGGATGTGCGAATATGCGAACAATCGGTAATATTAGCGCAAAATATAACTAAATGTAGAAAAACCGAATTAACGAACGAATAAGGGAGATAATATGGTATCAAAGGTTTCAGCCTCTGAAATGGCGGCAATGTACGAATATATGCAAAGGGTCGCGGAGCTTAACGCCAAGCGTGAGCAGCCGCCCGTGGCTCATGTGCACAGCTTTGGCTGCCAGCAGAATGTCAGCGACGGCGAGAAGCTTAAGGGTATGCTTGCCGAAATGGGCTACGGCTTTTCGGACAAGCCCGACGGTGCGGATTTGGTGCTGTTTAATACCTGCGCCGTGCGCGAAAATGCCGAGGACAGAGTTTTCGGCAATCTGGGCGCGCTCAAGGCGGATAAAAAGCTCAACCCCGATATGCTAATCGGCGTATGCGGCTGCATGGTGCAGCAGGAGCATATTACCGAGCGTATCAGAAAGAGCTTTCCGTATGTTGATATCGTGTTTGGAACTCATGTTCTGCACACGCTGCCGAAGATAGTCTACGACGCGCTTTCCACGCGCAAAAGGCAGATTTCCATTCCGCAAAGCGACGGCGTTATCGCCGAGGGAATCCCGCTGAAAAGAGAGAGCGCTATCAAGGCGAGCATACCGATAATGTACGGCTGCAACAATTTCTGCACCTACTGCGTCGTGCCGCTGGTAAGAGGGCGCGAGCGCTCCCGCGAAATTGACGATATCGTGCGCGAGGCGGAGCAGCTGATACGCGGCGGCACAAAGGAATTGCTGCTGCTGGGGCAGAATGTCAACAGCTACGGCAAGGAGCTTGGCACAAGCTTTTCGGAGCTGCTGCGGCGCATAAACGCAATCGAGGGCGAGTTCCGCATAAGCTATATGTCCAGCCACCCCAAGGACGCCACCCACGAGCTTATCGACACCATTGCGCAGTGCGAAAAGGTGAGCAGGCAGTTTCATCTGCCGGTGCAGTCGGGCAGCAGCAGGGTGCTTAAAATGATGAACCGCGGCTACACGCGCGAGCAGTATCTGGAGCTTATCAGCTATGTAAAGCAGCGCATTCCGGATGTTTCGCTGACCTCGGATATTCTGGTGGGCTTCCCGGGCGAAACCTACGAGGATTTCTGCGATACGCTGTCGCTGGTGAAAGAGGTGCGGTATGATTCGCTGTTTACCTTTATTTACAGCCCCCGCAGGGGCACAAAGGCGGCGGCAATGCCCGACCCGATTTCCGCAGAGGAAAAGGGCAAGTGGTTCCGCGAGCTGCTGGATGTGCAGTCGGAAATAGGCTGTGCGGGCTATAAGGGCTATGTGGGACAGAAAATGCGCGTGCTGTGCGAGGGCACGGGCAGAACGCGCGACGGCGGTCTTACGGGCAAGACAGCCCAGAACGTTATAGTGGATTTTGACGGCGACAAGTCGCTTATCGGCAGCTTTGTGACCGTTGAGATAACCGAGGCGCTTGCATGGGCGCTGCGCGGTAAAATAATATAATACAATCAGTAGAATTTCGACAGAAATCTACAAAACGAAAAGGAGAATTATCATGGATGTAATTGAATTGGCAAGACAGCTTGGAAAGGCTATTCAGGAGGACGAGCGTTTTATTGAGTATAACAGAGCGAGACAGCTCAACGACGCAGACGAGGGACTTCAGCAGCTTATCGGTGAGTTCAATCTTGTGCGCCAGAATCTTGCAATGCAGCACGACCTGCCCGAGAGCGAGCAGAGCAAGGAGAAAATCACCGAGCTTACACAGAAGATGCAGAGCATATACAGCGAGATTATGACCAACGAGAACATGGCGCAGTTTACCATGGCAAAGGCTGAAATGGACAAGATGATGAGCGGCGTGAACACCATTCTCACGTTTGCGCTTGAGGGCGAGGACCCCATGACCTGCCCGTCCGAGCAGCCGCAGTCCAGCTGCTCCGGCAACTGCGGAAGCTGCGGCGGCTGCCACTGATAAGCAATATTCACGCGAAAGGAGGTCTGCGCAATGGCAAAGGAAGAAGCGGAAAAGCTAAGTCCCATGCTGAAGCAGTACAAGGATATCAAGGCGCAGTACGCCGAATATATTCTGTTTTTCAGGCTGGGCGATTTTTATGAGATGTTCTTTGACGACGCCATAACCGTATCGCGCGAGCTGGAGCTTGTGCTGACCTCCCGCGCGGGCTCGCCCATGTGCGGAATACCCTACCACAGCAGCGAGAGCTACATCAAGCGGCTGATTGACAAGGGCTTCCGCGTGGCAATCTGCGAGCAGCTTACCGACCCTGCAGCTTCAAAGGGCTTGGTTGAGCGCGATGTAATCCGCCTTGTAACCGCGGGCACGGTGATTGAAGCCAGTATGCTAAGCGAGGACGCCAACAACTACATAGCCTGCATTCACTCCGAGGGCGGCAGCGCGTCAATGGTATTCGCCGACCTTTCCACGGGCGAGGTACACGTTTTTGAAAAATCGGGCAAGACGCTGCAAAGCGAGATAATATCGGAGCTTTCGCGCTTTGCGCCCGTTGAGCTGCTTATCGGCAGCGATTTTCCGGAGCTTAAAGAGGTTC
>JBJESB010000161.1:0-6763 GCA_051882575.1 Oscillospiraceae bacterium | reverse complement strand
AACCATTTCCTCCAGCTGATAGGAGCGCTCCTGTATCGTCTGCTGCATAAGGTATGTCCTGATATACGCAACGCCCATTACAAGTGCGCACACCAATACGGCGGCAAACAAAGTCGGCATAAGGTATTTAGTTGTCTTTTTTGATTTCGGCATCTAATTTTTCTCCTCCTGTTTGTTTGCTCGCCGTAAAATTAAGATTTGCGCGGGTATCACTGCAGAGTGATGTAATCGGTGGGAGCTTCAAGCTGTCCGCCGTCCTCTACGATACGCTTTCTGACGTATTCTATTGCCTTGGGAACATCTGTGTTCATTGTTTCAAAGCCCACAGCCTCTTTAACTGCGGGAATATACCAGTCGCGGTCGGTGTATATCATTACGGAATATGCTGCGCTGCGGTCAAGCTCTTTTCCGTCTCTGGTCAGAGCGTTGAGGGTATACCCGTTTTCGGTCTTGGTAATGTCCATTTCAAAGCCGCTCGACACATACAGCGTACTGTCGTTGCAGACAGCGCCGCGGTTTTCTTTGAGGGCAAGAGTGCTTTCCACCAGCTTATAGACCTGCTCGCCCGTAAGCTCCGTTATCAGGGGCGCCCAGCCGTCATTCTTTGTTAAGTAGCTCAATTCCTTAAGCGTATAATCGCCCGCATAAATATCGCTGCCGATATAACAGCCTTGCGCAAACATCATATCAACGCCCGCTTCTGCTCTTATGGTATTGCAGACGGCAGAGGCAGCCTGATTGCCGTGTTCTTTTGTAAAGTCGTTGGAGTATGCCGTGTCGATATGAGCCGCAATTTCGTCCTCGGGGTTATCGGAAGCCATTTCGGTATTGAATGCGTCCAGAGCCTCCTTCGGCGTTTTTACCTCGCCCTTGAGTATCATCTGTACAACATCCTTGGAGATTCGGAACATATCGTTTGAAGCAAGACGGATATACATCTTGTTTTCTTCAATGTACGGCTTGAGGTTTTCAAGCTCGGGAAGAAGCTCAAGCGTTACGTCCTTGTTGTAGGGTATCATATTCTTGCCGTATGAGATATGATTCTGACCGTCCTGATTCAGCATAGCCGTCATAATATCAAGAATGAGCTGCTCTCTTTTGGGGTCGTCCATGCCCTTGTTGGAAGCGGCTATCTGGAATGCGGGATAGGTGAGATACCAGTTATCCTGTTCGGTAGCGCCGAAATAGGGCAGAAGAATAACCTCGTCCTCGCCTCTGCCGGGGAAGGTGATAATATCTGCGCCCGTGCCGCGGTACATTGCCGCCTTGCCCTCAAGGAACATATCCTTGGGCACTCTGTTTTCGTATGCAGCGTCCTCTGCGCCAAGACCTGCCTTGTCCTTAAAATCGAAGAAGTTCTCAAAAACGGGCAGCCAGACTTCCTCGGAAAGCTGATTTGTCGCACCGCTCTCGTACTGCTGACGCCACTCGCGACCCTCCATAGAGAGAAGCTGCGAGCTGGAAACGCCCTGCAAAACCTCCATACAGGTGAAATCCGAAGCGAAATCGGAAACAAACCCTCTTATACCAACCTCTTCAAAGGCTTCGCAGGCAGCGATAAAGCTGCTGTAATCCGTGGGTATCGGCACATTGTATTCCTCAAACATCGTCTTATTGATGATAAGGCTGTCCACCTCCGCACAGGCAGGAAGCCAGTTCACCGTTCCGTCGTCGTAGGTGTAGTTGTCAAGATAAGTGCCGTAGTATGTAGAAGCAAGCTCCGTGTTGCCCAAATCATAGAGACAGTCCTTCAGCAGCACAGCGTCCTTCAGCGCAAAACGACGGACGCTCAAAATATCGGGCATATCGTCGTGCTTCTGGCAGCAGCGATAGAAATCCAGCGAGTTGGTGGCAAGAACAAATTCAAATTCCACCTCGGGGAATTTCTCGCAGAGATACGGCGTGTAGTTTTCCAGCATCTGATTGCCCCAGAGCGCAACCGTAACCTTTTCTTTTCCGTCTGCTGTTTTGGTATCGGTTTCCTGCGGCGTACTGCCGCTGCAGCCGCTCATAATTCCTGCCGCCAGAGCGGTCACAAGCAGCGCGCTTACGATTTTTTTGATTTTCATGTTTTCTCCCTTCAAATCGGCGGGTTGACCGCCGTGCTGCATAGTTATCCATATATTGTCTGCTTTCTTTTCATAATCGCACCGTTTTGCAGCCGTACAGACGCGGCTTGGTAAAAAAATTCATCTTTTTATATCGCAGTATATGGATAACAACATTATATCATTTTTCACCAAAAAAATCAAGATTTTTTGGCTGTTTTTTTGAAGCCAAAGCGCATTTTTCGCATACAAGCCTTTCGCCGCGCCGAAACGCTCCCGAGAATCGGGCTGTGCAGGTTTGCAGTAATTTGCAGTTTGTTTGGGGTTACGCTGAACAAAAAACGAAAGGAGCAGAAAATATGGAAATTCTGAATATGCTCAACCCCAAAAATACCGTTTCGTTCAGCCGACCCGTTGCTCACGCGCTGGGTCTTAATGCCGCGGTGGTTTACTCCGCGCTGATTGCAAAGCAGGTCTATTACGCGCAGCACGATATGCTGGACGAGGAGGGCTTTTTCTACTCGACGGTTGCGGATTTGCAGGAAAGCACATCAATGGGAAAAGATAAGCAGCTCACCGCGATTAAGGTGCTGACCGAGGCGGGCTTGGTGGAATGCCGCAAACGCGGTTTACCCGCGCGCAGATGTTTTCGGGTGCGGGATGACGCTCAAATTCTGTACGGGTATCTTGAACTGGGCGAGCAGGAAATGACCGAGCTTAACCCGATTGCTCAAAAGCGGAATGAAAAAGCTCCGACAAGCTGTACGGAAAACGGACAACAAGTCGGCGGTTTTTCCGACAACAAGTCGGAGGAAAATACGCCTTATACTTTAAATCCTTATATAAATAAATCTAAAGCTAATAATCCCAATCAATCAATCCAAAGCTGCGCGGATGAGATTGATGAGATTGATGAAGCAGATAATCAATCGGAGATTATTTCTGCCGATACACGCAGCGAATATCACGAGGTTATCTGCGATAATATCGGCTATGAATGCTTTGAGGAAAAAACAAAGGTTGACGAGCTTGTCGAGATTATGCTGGACGTGATTTGCTCGGGCAAAGAAACGGTTCGCGTAAACGGCGGGGATATTCCCCGCGAGGTGGTAACAAGCCGGTTTCTCAAGCTGGGTCCGGAGCATATCAGCTATGTGATTGCCGCGCTTGAAAAGAACACAACGGGTATCCGCAACATCAGAGCCTATCTCATAACCGCGCTGTATAACGCTCCCACAACGATTGACAGCTACTACACCGCGCTTGTCAATCACGATATGCACAGCAGGGGGCGAATGCAGTGAACGGGCTTCTGCGGCAGTGATATTATGCTAAAATAACAGTCATATTTATGCACTATTTATCTTGCATTTTGGCGGATTTTGTGGTAAAATGGATAAGCTGCAGTATTATTGCCGCCCAATGGAAATCCTGTTTTAAGCGGGCAAAAACGCTGATTTCGGGAGTTGAGATTGCGGGCGAAATTCATGCTGCGCAGAAAAAATAACAGTAAATGAGGCAGAAGAAAATGACAATTAAAGAATGCTATCAGCAGTTTGGCGGCGACTATGACGAGGTTATGACGCGTCTGCCCGGTGAAGCGCTGATTAAGAAATTCATCACCAAGTTCTTGGACGACGGCAGCTTTTCGGCTTTGCAGACCGCCATGGCGCAGGGCAGCCGCGAGCAGGCATTTGCGGCGGCGCATACGCTCAAGGGTGTTTGCTCGAATTTAAGCATAAACAGGCTGCGCAGCTCTGTTTCGGAGCTTACCGAGCTGCTGCGCCCGCAGACCGACGCAATGCCCGAGGGCGCAGACGCTCTTTTTGAAGCGGTAAAGCGCGATTACGAGCTTACAACGGGCGCTGTACGCGCATGGCTGGATTCGTAAATAACCGCTCGACCGCGACCATGAAGCCTCTGCTGTACCGCCGTAGCTTATCAATCGCACGTCAAGAAACAGTCCACCGGACTGTTTTTGAGGAACACCTCATTAAGCCGAAGCGTTGCTGTTGGGGGGAAACTCTTGTTTTCCCCCCTGTCCCCCCTTTAGCGCTTTTTTTGGGGGGGGAATAGTCACTGTGTTACGGTGCGGTCGGTGCTGAATTATTACCCCGCTGGTCGCTGCGCTCTAGTGCGGTGGGCGCTGCCCCCACACCCCCATTGGTTCGTGCGGTTCCGCCGCAGGCGGAATTGCCGACGTATGACGGCAAAGGCTGAACATAAGCGGCGTAGCCGCCACCTTAATCACCTTTTGTCCGACAAAAGGTAGCCAAAAACGTTGACGCTCCGCGGTTACAGGGCGAGGGTCTGCGCAGATTTTTGACGATTCGGCTGTGGGCGAGGGTCTGCGCAGATTTACTCGGATTGTGCGCGGGCGACAGCCCCAAAATCTCACGCTGTCTCTCGCGATTCCCCCCGCTTTTCTCTTGATTTATTCCGCAGAATGTGCTAGAATATATGTAGCTTCACTGAAAGGGAGTGCGTCTTTTGAGTCTGATGTCAATGCTGATTCTCATTGCTCTTTTGATTGTCATTATCAGCGTCATTAACGAAAACCTGTTCCACCTGCAAAGCGATATCGCTCTGGTGCTGTTCTCCTCGGTAATCTGCGTTGCCGTTCTGCTGCTGGGGCAGATTCCCGCGTTTTCGGCTCTGCGCGGTTTCACACAAACCGTCGGCGATTTCGGCTTTGACGAATACCTGCTGGATTCGGTGCTGTGCTTTATGCTTTTCGCGGGCGCAGGCAAGGTCAACATGGGCAAGTTCAGGCAGAATATCAAATCAATCAGCCTGCTTGCCTTGCTTACAACGCTGATTAGCTCGGGCTTTTACGGCTTGCTCTTTTGGGGTGTTTCCGCACTGTTCGGGCTTAATATGGATATCTGGATGTGCATTCTGCTGGGCTGCGTGGTCTCGCCCACCGACCCGATTGCCGCAACGGGTATTCTCAACAAGCTCGGTCTTTCCAAAAACGTAACCTCGGTTATCGAAAGCGAAAGCCTCTTTAACGACGGCACGGGCGTCGCTTTGTTCGTGTTTGTGAAAAGCATTGTCGCACGAAGCGGCGAAAGCAATTTTATCGTCGTTATGCTCACGGAAATTCTGGGCGCGTTTGTTGTGGCGCTTGCGGTTTCGTTTTTGCTTTTCAGGCTTGTAAGGCTCACGGGCAGCCCGGTGCTGCATATTATGATTAGCATTCTGGATGTTTCGCTGTGCTATGCAATCTGCGAGCATTTCGGATTCTCGGGCGTAATTGCGTCGGTTATCTGTGGAATGTACTTTGCGGCGCAGTTTCACAAAATTCAGCGCAAGCGCGCCGTTGCCGACCCCGAGAATATTTACGGCATCTTCTGGGAATCCGCAGAGAGTATTCTGAATGCGGTTCTGTTTGTGATGATTGGGCTTTCGCTGCTTTCCGCGCAAATCAGCAGCAGCATACTGATTCTCATTCCCGCAGGAATCATCATTGTGATAATCTCGCGCTTTGTGGGCGTTGGAGTTTCGGGTCTTTGCATTGGCAGGACAATCCCGGGCGGCTACAATCTGCCCGAATTTGTAACGCTGATGACTTGGAGTGCGCTTAAAGGCGGACTTTCGCTGGCGCTTGCAATGGGTACAAAGGCATTCCTGCCCGACGACATCTATCTGATATTTATGAACGTTGCGTACATCACGATTTTCTTCACGGTGATTGTACAGGGTCTTACCATAAAGGGAGTTTATTTCAGAATCGAAAAGCATAAAGCGGCGCGTCTGCGCGCAAGCAGTACTGTCGTAACGCGGCGATTCGGGAAAGCGCAGGGGGGAGATACAAAATGAAAATCATAATTGTTGGCATGGGTCAGACGGGCACGCTGCTTGCGAGCAGGCTTTCGTGCGAGAATCACGACGTTACAATCGTTGACAGCGACAGGGCGAGAGTTGAAGCCGTTACCGACAAATACAGCGTAAGCGGCGTATGCGGCAGCGGAGCGTCGCAGTCGGTGCTGCTGCAGGCGGGCGCGGACACGGCGGATGTTGTAATCTCGCTGCTGCCCTCTGACGAGGCGAATCTTATGACCTGCATGACCGCGAAGAATATCGGCACGCGCTATGCGGCTCTGCGGCTGAAAAGCCCCGAGTTCGGCAGCGACAAGGAATATCTGCAAAAGCAGTTTGGCATTGATTATATAGTCAATCCCATGCGCGACACCGCAAACGAGATAATCAGGCAGATAGGACTGCCGGGGCTTGCAAAGGCAGACGCGTTTTTCTCGGCTGACGTGGTGCTGTTGAGAATCGACATTGAGCAGGGCAACCCGCTTATTGGCAGAAAGCTGCTGGAAAGCCGCGGTATCTTTGACACGGAGATGCTTATCGGCGCGGTAAAGCGCGGCAATGAGGTGTTTATTCCCAACGGCAGCTTTGTGATAGAATCGGGTGACACGGTAAACATAATTCTGCCGTACAGCGGCGTGAGCAAGCTGTTCACAGCGCTTGGAATGCTCCGCAAGCCTGTTAAGAGCGTGTTTATAGTAGGCGGCGGCGCGACAGGCTTATATCTTGCGGAGAGGCTGATTTCCGACGGCAAGCGGGTAACGATACTGGAATGTGACAAGAAGCGCTGCAAGGAGCTTTCGGAGCTTTTGCCAAAGGCGACTGTTTCGTATGTTGAGGAGATTGATTCCGACATACTGACGGAGGAGGGCATAGGCAAGGCTGACGTGTGCGTA
>JBJESB010000160.1:0-6812 GCA_051882575.1 Oscillospiraceae bacterium | reverse complement strand
CCCCGAAGGGGTGTCCCTTTGCTCCCCCGCACAAGAGTTGTGCAACATACATACAAGTATAAGAAATCAAGTCTACGACAAAAAAGCCCACCGCAGGTTCTGCAAGGACGCCAGTCCTAGATTCACCCGCCCACCGCAGGTTTATAATAGGACAGCAGTCCTAGCCAAAACGCCCCGCAGGGCACCCCGCCGCTATTCAATGATGTACCCTATTCCTTTGCGGGTTTTCACCACGTTTTCTGCGCCGATTTCTTCCAGCCTGCGGCGCAGCCTTGTGACATTCACCGTGAGGGTGTTTTCGTCAACAAAGCAGTCGGTTTCCCACAGCCTGTTCATCAGCTCCGAACGGCTGACTATCTCGCCGCGGCGTTCCAGAAGCACGGACAGAATGCGGCTTTCGTTTTTGGTAAGCTCTGCGGAAGCGCCCTTGTAGGTTACAACGCCGTCTGCAATATTGTAAATCAGACCGTTGTGCTCTATAAGATTGCTGCGCGCACCGAGGTCGTAGGCTCTGCGGAGAATAGCGCGAACCTTTGCCAGCAGTACCGATAAATCAAAGGGCTTTGCGATAAAATCATCCGCGCCCGCGTTCATTGCCGTGATGATATTCATGTTGTCGGATGCCGACGACAAAAAGACTATCGGCACATCCGAAAGCCTGCGTATTTCCGCGCAGTGATAAAATCCGTTGAACACCGGCAGCGAAATATCCATAAGCACAAGCTGCGGCGAAAGCTCCGCAAATTCCTCCTCAATCCGCGAGAAATCTGAAGCTGCACGGGCATCGTAGCCCCAGCTTTTAAGGTGAGCGCATATCGCGCCCGCAATTACCTCGTCATCCTCGACTATGTAAATTCTGTACATCAAATCACCCCGTAGGTTAATTATAAACCATTCTCCCGATAATTTCAATACCAAAACCGCAAAGCGCGCCGATTACAGCGCGCTTATTGGTATTTACGGAGCACTCCAAGTGTTACAGAATACTCCCGAAGCCCGCACTTGGGGGTATGCGGGCAGAAAACATCTTACTCCGACACAATGCGGTAGTAGCTCTGCGCGGTAATCAGATACACCGCCGCATACATCAGCGCAAACACGCCGAACACCGCAAGCGTACAGCCCACAAACAATCCGATATTTGAAAGGCACAGCAGCGTGAGTATCCTGTAAATTGCAGGGAACGCAAACGCCATGTGTATTCCCGCGGCAACAAGCGGCATAAAGAACACCGTCAGCACCTGCGAATGTATAGCACGGCGTATCTCTGCACGGGACAGACCTACTCTCTGCATTATCACAAAACGCTCGCGGTCGTCGTAGCCCTCGGAAATCTGCTTGTAGTAGATTATCAGTACCGCCGCAATGCTGAACAGCAAGCCTAAGAACACGCCTATAAAGAACAGTCCCGCGTACAGTTCCCTGTATTCCTGCTCAATATCCGCGCGGCATTCAACGCCGACCGAGTAGCCCTCGGAATCTCTCCATACACCTTTGAAGGAACCAAGCTCTTTATACAACGTATATTCCAAATGCTCCTGTGCGGCTAAATCGGGCTTTTCGCCGTTCTCGTAAGCTACATCAAATGCGTAGTAGCACCCGATAAACGCCGTCCAATAGTCCTCCTCGATTTCGGCGCATTTCGCTTCTGCCGCCGCAACGTCCTCAATCGTCGGCAGAACAATGCAGTAGCTTGTATATATCAGCGAAGCGGTTTCGGAGTTTACCATAAAGCTGTCGGGCTTTTCGGCTATCTTGTATTCAACACCGTTTATTATGATTTCATCCTGCGGGTAGCTCTCGCGGTTTGCATAAAGCAGAATCTCGCCCTCGTTCAGCGATTTGTTCACACCCATGCAGCGGTTGTAATCCTCCAGCGGAACGTATACAATCTGCGCAATCTGCGTCGGGTCGTCTTGTTCGGTGAATTTGCCGGTAAATTCGTTGCCGTCTCGCACCGCGCAGTGATTTGCATAGCGGTAAAATACCTCGTTGGAGCTCTCTATTCCGCGCTCCTTGAGTTTTTCGTCAACCAGCGCCTTTGTTTGGTCAAGTATTTCGGAATGATATTTCTCGGTTGCGAAGTTCACCGAAAAATCGCGCGGGTAGCGTTCGTTAAACATATCGTTCATTCCCGCCCACAGCGAAAGCGTTGATGAAATCGTGACAATTACCATTGTGGACAGAATACAGATGCTTGCAAGTCCCACCGCGTTCTGCTTCATGCGGTAAAGCATACCCGAAACGCCGATAAAGTGACTGGTTTTGTAATAGTACGCCTTGTTTCTGCGCAGCAGCTTAAGGAACACAACGCTGCCCGCAATAAACAGAAAATATGTGCCGATAATGACCAGTATAACAGCCACAAAAAACAGCGACAGCGCCTTTACGGGGTTCTCGGTTGAAATTGAGATTATATAGCCGCCCGCAAGCGCCGCCAAGCCCAGAATCGCCATAATCCACTTGGTTTTCGGCTCGCGCTCGCCAGTGTTGCCGCCGCGCAGCAGCTCGATTGGCTTTGCGAAATGCACCTGTCTGACAGAGTTCAGGAATATCAGAAAGAACACCGCCGCATACAGTGCCGCAACAGTAACCGCGCCCGTTACCGAGAACGTAAAGCCCAGCGGAATCTCCGCCTCAAACAGCTTGAGCAGCAGCAGGAATGCCAGCTTATCAAACAGTATTCCCAGCAGAATGCCAAGCGACGCGCTAATCAGAGCGGTGTACAGCATTTCAAAGCCGATTACCCGCGCAATGTGCCGCTTCTCCATGCCGAGAATATTGTAGAGTCCGAACTCCTTTTTGCGGTTCTTGATAAGAAAGCTGTTGGTGTAAAAAAGGAAAATCGCTATAAAAATAATGCAGACCCACACGCCGAAGCCCAGAATGCCCGAAATCGTTCTCGAGCCCTTCGGCAGCAGCTCAAGCCCCGGATTTGAGGCAAGCGAGCTCATCATGTAAAGCATGGCGGCGGTAATCGTGCAGGCGGCAATGTACGGGATATACATTCGCCTGTTTTTGCCCAGATTACCGAAGGCAAGCTTTGGATAAAACATCTTACTCATTGCCGCCTCCCGAAGAAATCAGCGTAAGCGTGTCGCTTATACGCGCGAACATCTCCTCGTTGGTGCTTTCGCCGCGGTACAGCTGGTGGAACAGCTCGCCGTCCTTTATGAACAGCACCCTGCCTGCGTGGCTTGCAGCCTTTGTGGAATGCGTAACCATGATTATCGTCTGACCCTCGGCGTTAAGCTCCGCAAACAGCTTCAGCAGCTCATCCGATGCCTTGGAATCCAGCGAGCCCGTCGGCTCGTCGGCAAGCAGCAGCTCGGGCTTTGTAATCACCGCGCGTGCTACCGCTGTACGCTGCTTCTGTCCGCCCGACATCTCGTACGGGTACTTTTTCAGGATATCGGTAATCCCCAGCTTTTTCGCCAGCGGAATCAGCCGCAGCTTCATCTCGTCGTACTTCATGCCCGAAAGCACCAGCGGCAGCAGAATGTTGTCCTCTGCCGTAAAGGTGTCCAACAGGTTGAAATCCTGAAACACAAAGCCCAGATTGTCGCGGCGGTACGCCGATATCTCGCGCTCCTTAATCGTTGTAAGGTCTTTGCCGTTAAGCACCACCGAGCCGCTTGTGGGACGGTCCAGCGCCGCAAGAATGTTAAGCAGCGTAGTCTTGCCCGAGCCCGATTCGCCCATTATCGCCGTGTACTCGCCGCGGCTGACCTCAAATGTAATGTCGCGCAGCGCCTGAACACGGCTGCTGCCCAGCTTGGATGTATATACTCTTTTTACTCCCGATACTTGCAGCATTGCCATTGCTTTACCTCCTGTTTGTTTTCTGAAATAAGTATACCACATCCGCAGCAATTGTGAAATCGCTTTACCTTACAAAACCGCCTTTTTTCTTACATTCCTGTAAGCTAGGGAAACGCTGATTAAATCAAATTCGACCCGCTCAAATGCGCTGTTTCGCGGGTCGGACTTTGTTACGCTGCGCTTTAATCAGCGTATCCCGGGGAAACGCTGATTAAATCAAATTCGACCCGCTCAAATGCGCTATTTCGCGGGTCGGACTTTGTTACGCTGCGCTTTAATCAGCGTATCCCTTGCACAATTTAAGACCCCCCGCCGAAGCAGGGGGTCTTGGTTAGTGTTTGAACTATCGAGACATTAAATTACTTTCTCTTGCGAGATACTGCAAATGCTACACCGGCAACAGCTGCAAGGCCTGCTACTACTGCAATGCCCTCAACGCCTGTGTCGGGGTTGCCCTTGTTGTCAGCGGGAGTGTTAGTCTCTGCCTCGCCGCCCTCTGCGGGAGCTTCAGCAGACTCCTCAGCGGGAGCTTCCTCTGTGGGCTCTTCTACAACGGGAGCTTCTTCTGTGGGCTCCTCAACGGGAGCTTCCTCTGTGGGCTCTACTACGGGAGCTTCCTCTGTGGGCTCCTCTACAACAGGCTCCTCAACGGGCTCTGTCTCTGCGGGCTCTGTTACAGCGGGCTCTGTCTCTGCGGGAGCCTCTGCGTAACCTACGATAACCTTGCCTCTCTTATTAAGCAGCTCAAACTTAACGATTTCAACTGTACCGCCCCATGTCTGGAAGTGAAGCTGGCAGTATGTATCTGTGTCCTTGAAGAGAGGAGCCTTGGATTCCTCGTCAAAATATGTTACGGAGTTCTCCTTGAGGTCAGCGGAGATAGGCTTTGCGCCCTCCTGTGCTGCCCACTCGGTGCACTTCCAGCCGGTAGACTCGGAGTTTACAGCAATACCGCCTGCAACCCATGTACCGTTGTCAAGCTCTGTCTGGTCAAACTTTACATATACCTTAAAGCCGTATACGTCAGACAGCTCAAGGTCTGTATCGATGCAGTAGCCGAAGGGAACTTCCACCTTGTCGGACTGGAACAGAGTAACATACTTGCCCTTATCACCGGAAGCACCAAGATACTTTGCATCGTTTACATCAACAGCAACCTTCTCTGCGCTGACACTGATTGCAGTCGAAAGAGCTACTGCAGCCGCAGCGATTGCGGATACGAGATTTCTTAACTTCATAAGAATAAAATCCTCCTAAAAAATAATGAATGGGATAGCAAACACTAAATCCTCAATAATTATTTTACAATATTATTCAAAGAATTGCAACCACATTCCACTCGTTATATTTCACAATTTTTGCGCAATATTATTAAATAAATTGGCGACAATATACAATTCCCAACAAATCACCGTCAATTTCTGTACATATTGCATAACACCGAAAAACGCCCCCGAAGCGTGTAAACAAGCTGCGGGAGCGTTACCTAAATTAAGTTAATCAGTCCTCGCGCTTAAACGCAAGAGCTGTCACGCCTACCGCAGATATCGCTGCCGCGGAAAGCGTCATAAAATCCATAGGAACACCCGTGTTGGGGTTGCCCGCTGCAGTGTTCTGATTTGCGCCGTTAGGTCTTGCTGTGTTCGTGCCGTTGGTCGTGCCGTTTGCGCCGTTGGTTGTGCCGTTCGCGCCGTTGGTTGTACCGTTCGCGCCGTTGGTCGTGCCGTTCGCGCCGTTGGTCGTGCCGTTCGCGCCGTTGGTTGTGCCGTTTGCGCCGTTGGTCGTGCCGTTTCTGCCGTTTCTTCCTGCGCCGGTCACATCATTGATGATATTCTCGCCTGCGCCCACAACGTCATTTACAACGTTCTCGCCTGCGCCTACTATATTCCCTACTGCTCCGCCCGCAGTCGCATAAGCGCCGACAGACAGAACAGACATCACAGCCGCAGCAGCGGCTAATGCCGAAAGCTTTTTCATATTCTATCTCCTTATTATATTTGTAGTGTACGCAGATATAATCCGCGCAGAATTATTATCTGCCGCAATACGTTTTTTATAAAAGGATAATATAACCTCGAAGTGCGCTAACATTAGTGTTCCCGAATCAGAACAGCATTGCCCGATTTTGGGCAAAAATCAAATTTGTTCATATTTTTTTTGATTTCACCCCTTGACATTTAACAATCTGCGTTGTATAATATGCTTACAGATTGTTCATATAGTGATTGAGAGGTGAACATTTATGAGAACAGAGCAAATTACCGAGGGCAGACCGACCAAGCCCAATATAATGCGGATATTAGAGCAGGCACGAAGATACGAGGCGGCGATAACGTCTGTGGAAGCCCATATTCGCAGAGTGAAAAGAATAGCGTCAGCGCCGCACGATTCGTTTGAATATGCGGTTGAGCTTGCAGAAAAGCTGAATCGTCTGGAAAACGAGCTTAACCGCGAAATTGACCTGTATGTTGCCGCAAAGCTCTCTGCGCTGGAGTATATCAGCCTGCTTGACGGCGAGGAAAGAGCGGTTATAGAGCGTTACTACCTGCTGAATCAGGACTGGCAGAAAATTGCCGACGAGATGTACATGAGCGAGCGCAGGGTTTTTATTCTGCGCAAGTCTGCGCTTAAGCGAATGGGGGCAATATAGGAAGCCGAGCAAAAAATGTACCGATTTTCCGAAGAAATATTGGCAGTAATTACAAACCGATTTGCTGCGCTTTTGTTTACCTTTTACAGCTTTCAACATAGGTTTATTGTGCAAATCGGATATGATTTCTGCTTATTTTTTCGCTGCGAACCGTTACTGATAGTTTTCTTTACAAATTTGTTAATTGAAGTACTCGCCGAATTACGGTATAATTTAAGCGTAGCAGCTCAAACCCTGCTAGTTATTCCGTCAGCAGCCGTCGGACTTTTGTCCGGCGGCTGCATTTTTATTATACCATAACCGCAAGGTTATGGTATAATCGTCCGATACGCACGGAGTG
>JBJESB010000159.1:0-6873 GCA_051882575.1 Oscillospiraceae bacterium | reverse complement strand
CCACCGGAAGAGATAACGCCATTCCTATGCGCGACCTTGCAACGCTGCTGAATATCAGCCCGCGAGCGGTGCGCGTTATTGTTCAAAGGGCGCGGGAACATGGTTCACCTATCTGCTCCGAATGGGAGAACAGGGGCGGCTATTTTTTCCCCGCTGACGAACACGAGGCGCGGTCATACCTCCTCCAGCAAAGGGCGCGCATTAAATCAGCAAACGCCGCTCTTATAGGGGTGAAAAAGTATTTACAGTATTTTGCAGACACGGACAATATAAAATAATATTGAAAGGGGCGGCAACACAATGAACCAAACTACAAAAATCCCACACATGGAAACGATACGCAAAACCGCTGAAATATTTGGGCTGCCGGTGCATTTCGTCCGCGCGAAAGTATCCAGCGGCGAGGTGGTAGCAGTCCGGGCGGGGCGGCGTTTTCTCGTGAACGTGGACAAGTTCGCAGAGTACCTCAACACCTCGACCGTTCAGCCGGAGAGCGGCGCAGTTCTGGACAACTCCGCGCGTATTACTCCGATTTCGCTCAAGTAGGCGGTTAGGCTATGGGATTTATAAAGCTTTCAGACGATTTGAAGAATTGGGCTTGGTATGGCGACAATAATACTTTGCTTGTTTACATACGCTTGCTTGTTGGTGCTGTGTGGCACGAAACGGAGTTTCAAAACGTCATTTTACATCGAGGGCAAATTGCAACCACGCTCCCCAGAATAGCCAGCGAAAACGGGATTTCGGTGCAACAGGCAAGAACGGCACTTGACCGCTTAAAATCAACAGGCAAAATAACAGTCAAATTAACCCCAAAATTTCGCATTATAACGCTAAATAATTACGACTGTGAGAATGTGTTTAACAGTCCGAATAACAGCCCAACAACAGGCTATCAACACGCAAACAACAGCCCTACATTATATAAATCAAATATACAGAGTACAGAGGAGCAGAACACGTGCGCGAGCGGCGCAGTCCGCATTATTCTTGATGAGGCAGTCAGGGAATACAACGAGATTTGCAAAAGTCTTGAGCCGCTCACAGGTGAACTTACATACCAGCAAGGGCGGCTTGTTGTCGAGGCTCACAAGGAGCTTCATGGTGTCAGCTTCAAGGATTATTTCAAGCGGGTGGAGGCTTCGGCGTTTCTAATCGGGAAAAGCTCCAGCGGCTTTAAAGCTGATTTTAACTGGCTGATAAGACCGGATAACGTTGCAAAGGTGCTTTCCGGAAAATATGATGTCAGCTATGGGAGCGGCGCGGTGTCTGCTAATACGGCGGAAAAGGACTATAACGAGCCGCTCTGGGACGATTGACAGGAGGTATAAAAATGTCCGATATATTCTGCGGGTTTGTACAAGGGCTTTCTGAAAAAGCTAGGAACGCGAACCCCGAACCAGACAAGCAATACATGGGTGACGACGGTTTTCTTCATTGCAGTATCTGCCATGAGCCGGTACAGATGAAAGCGCCGGAGGAATGCCGCAACATATTCCCAAGCGGAATAATTAACATACACTGTCAATGTGTAAGAGAACGCTTTGAAAGAGAAAAAGCAGAACAAGAGCGCCGCAAGGCAGAAGAGCGCATTGCAGAACTCCAACGGATATGCTTCACAGACCCAGCATATATGCGGCATACATTCGAGCAGGACAAGGGTTATTCCCCCGCCGCTCGAAAAGTCGCTGAATGGTATGTTGATACCTACCAAGAGCGGCGCAAAAACAACGAGGGATTGATGTTCATGGGCGACACCGGAACGGGAAAGACCTTTTTCGCCTGCTGTATCGCAAACGCTCTGATACGGAAAGGCGTACCCGTATGGGTGACAACTATGCAGCCGCTTCTGCGAAAAGCCGGAGATTTCAATAACGCCGATATGCTATTCAGGCAGATACAGAGTATTGACCTGCTGATACTTGATGATTACGGAACAAGCCAGAACAGCGCCCGAAACCTCGACCTCATGTTTGAGATAATCGACACCAGAGCAAGAAGCGGCAAACCGCTGATAATCACCACCAACCTTGCGCCGGGCGACTTCAAAGAGCCGCCGCTCGAACTCAAACGCATTTACAGCCGAATAAAAGAAATGTGCTGGAGCAGCGCATACAGTCCCGTGAGAATGAGCGGCTCTGACCTTAGGGAACTCAGGGCAAAGAAAGCGCATTCCAACGCTGAATAAAAAAATGCTCCGAGAACAGTTGACACAGCCCCAGAGCAAACCCTATTGCTTATATTATACAACGAAAGGGGCTTGCTGTCAATGACTAATGAGGCATTAGCTGAACTTATTCAGCAGGGTGGGAATGATGAGTTATTGCCGCTCCTCTGGGATAAAACAAGGGCTTTGATTATCAAGAAATGCGGAAAGATTTGGCGGTTTTATTCCGACAAACTAGAGCGGTTTGGGTATTCTTTTGAAGACTTACAGCAAGAAAGCTACAATGCGCTTATATTCGCCATAGAGCAATACAAAAGCGAAAAGGGGTATAAGTTTACCACTTACTTAAACTATGCCTTAAAGCACGTTGTACGCAGTCTTTTATGCGGCGGCTCAGATGTTCTCAATCAGCCGGGAACACAGAGCCTTGACCAGCCGCTCGGAGAAAGTAGCAGCGGTGAGCCGCTCACGGTTGAGGACATTGTTCCGGACGAACGCGCGGCGGCTGTGTTTGAAAATATTGAGCGGCTAGATGAATATGCCGCATTATATGAAGCAGTTGACAGCTTGCCGGACGTTGAACGAAACGTAATAATCGAGTATTATTTCAAGAGATTCTCATTTACGAAAATCGGCGAGCTACACGGTTTCACGAAATCAAGAGCACAGCAAGCACACAAACGAGCAATTTGGTTACTTAGGCGCGGACGAACAGGGCGCAGGTTGTTTGAAATCTATGGAAACGAGTATAAATGCAGCTTTAACGGCTCAATACGAATACCCAAGCGCAAGAGTGTACAAGCGTTCAAAAGCTCCCATACGTCTGAAATCGAGGACTATGTTATTTGGCTTCTGTCAAGAGGCAGTTAAAATACTACAGGAAAGGAATGTTTATTATGAACAACAAAGAATTCATCATCAATGGAAAGCTCTATTCAACGGAGGACTCTTTACTTTTGTGCAAGTCAACCGACGCTTACTTTGGAGAGATTGCGGTGTATCACACCAAAAAAGGTGCGTTTTTCTCAGTTAGAACACCGTTCGCCGAGAAAACCGAGGTCAAGGTTATCGACCGGCAGGAGGCTTTGAAAATCTTGGACGATAACCCAGCCGGCATTATCAACGAGAATTACATTAAGGTTTTTGGCAATGTTGAGATAGGGTAATCAATGCAGAACAATATAACTCTCTATTCCGACAGCAAAGAGGCTCATTTCAAAATGCTCTATTCGGCTTTTGATATTGTGAATAATATCAATGAGAAAATCGCAGAGCTGAGTAGTTCCGCAAGTGATAATAATCAATCTCTGGGCGAAATTGAGCGGCTTAAAAATGTCAAACACGAACTTCTCCGCAAGCGAATACAGTTTATAAAATTCTCCGTAAGGCTTCCATATCAGCATGAAAAAGTGCTTGAAATGCGGTGTGAGCAAGGTATGTCTTGGAAAAGCATTGCAGCTGTTTTACATCTGGGAGTAGCAACGGTAAAGCAAATATTTAACCAGATTGAAACTGACGCGGAGAAATATGGCGGGATATTCTGATTTAGCACTCTCTTTTTATGAGGTGACATTACTGACATATTCGGTTTTTGCCCAACTTTTGAGCAACCTTTGTACTACTCTAGTACAACCGTTTTTTGTCATACTTTCGGTTTGATGAGCGGCGGTCTTGGTGACCGCCGTTCTCTGTTTTACAATAACATATCACACAGTATTCTCACAACAAATGCGAGCCAACTTGCTCCAAAAGACGAACATTCCCGTCGTTTGTTGGTAGCAAATATCAAATTCCTTTTTCAGAATTAGCGAGATATTACAAGTAAGCCTTTTTAGGCTCGGAGCATTTGCTCCGATTTTAACCTAGCGCAACGATACAACGATATAGCGGCGGTGTGAGTTGCTGGAACAATTCGACAATTCCGGCAGACTGCACCCGTGCCAAGTTAGCACCTCTTTTCTTACAGGCTTATACTGCCGATAAAGAGAAAGCTAGGGGGCTTTCCAAAAGGTTACACCCAAAAAAGGGGGAAGTTTTTTTGAAAAAAGGGGTGAGTTTTTGGGAAAAATTTTTTAAAGCCTCTTTACAAAAGGCTTCACGGGGACAATAGAATATAAATCGAGCGGCGTAATCCATACCGGAGGATTGCGCCGCTCGTTGAGATTAGCCGGAAAAAAGCACTTTTCAACACAACGCTAGAAATGCGCTGTACGGCGTTTTTGCTTTCAGGAGTAAGGAACACTACCAAGAGTACAAGCAGAGCTTCACGGGGCTTGTGGCTCGTCTGAGAGTGTTTCATAATATAGTCACCATTCTGAAAAATAAAATGCGCCACTATGAATATTTTATTCTTTCCGAAAAAGCGGGAGAGAATACAAACACAGTTTTAAAAATTCGGCTTAATATTGAAAAAACAGCCTCTATAATTGAAAAATCGAAACAAAATGCACCGAAAACCTCAAATGACAACTCAATTTTGCGGGATTTCTGCAAAATCAGCCTTGTAAACCTCAAATAATACGGTTTTTGCGGAGATGAGCTGCGGCTCTGGCTCGTTCATCACAATGGGGCAGCCGCTCGGACGTTCTGCCGCCCGCGAGCTGCCTATTGTCAAAACCGCTAAACTCAATAGCTATTTTGTCAAAGCCAAAACAGCGAGCGACAAATGCTCCGAAAGGGAGAAACGCCGCTCGCATGGTTTATTGGACGTTAAGCTGTTCTTTTAACGCTTTTTGTAGTGTCTGAGAGAAATTCACGTGATTTTTAACCGCCAAATCGTTAAGCCATGCGGGAATAGTGAGAGTTTTCTTGACCGCTTTTTCAAAGTGCTTTCTGGCGTATTCCTCCACGTCAACGGACACCAGGTTAACAAAGGCGCTTTCGTATTCGTCATATTCCGCATTTACATCAACATTAGAAATATCTGACGGAGCAGCCACTTCCTCGCCGTCCTGATTTGCTGAATAGAGATAACCTGCGAGGCAGTCAACCGCCATTTCAACAGCCTCCTGCAAGGTTTCTCCACAGGTTGAAAGGTGGTTCAAATCGGGGAAGATAACAGAATATCCGCCCTCTTTTTCTTTGTAGAAACAAGCGGGATATACAGATAACATAATTCTTTACCTCTCTTTCATCTATGTACGGCAGGCTTGGGGGCTTATTTCAGCCCCGCCTGCTTAAGTATTGAGTTTGCTGTGCCTTTTGGAATGTCGCCCTTGTGGTTCGGCACCGTAACCTTTCCGGGCTTGCTTGGGTGTGTGTACTGGAAATGTGAGCCTCTTGTTTCTTTCAGCTCCCAACCGTCCGCTTTGAGTAGTTTCTCCAACTCTTTGAACGTCATTCCCTCAACCTCCTTTCATTTAATATTATATCACATTATACGTATTTTGTCAATACGTATTACAAGAAAATGAAAAGTTTTTTTGCCGCTCCATTTTGAACAGGTTGGAGCGGCTGTTTCTTGCTTTGCTGTATACGCTCCACAAGCCCCGCAGAAAGCCGCTTTTGCTAAATAGAACTATACTCCAAAGCCAACAAAGCTCCTTAGCGCGAATTTTGGAGCGAAATAGAGGGGTATCCTGAAAAAGCAAGCACCGCTCACATGATAGGAGCGGCACGCGGGGGTTATTCTGTTGTGTCGGTGCTCTCTGCTCCCTCGCTATGAGCGGGCGCGGGTTCGTGGCTCTCCTCGCCGCTCGCAGGCGGTTCTCCTATGCAACCATAGATATAGCCGCGCAATAATGCGTTGGGCGTTGTGTCATGCTCCTCTGCGTATTGCTTGAAGCGCTCTGCTTTATCGGCTCTGATTTTGCAAGCAACTAGTTTCATGTTCTCTTTATCCCATTTGTTATTGCTCGCTCTCTTTTTGCGTGGTATTGGCATTGTGTTCACCTCCCCATTCTATTATATCATAAGCTAAAACAGTTTAACAGTGCTAAAATAAACAAGTTTAACCGTGTATCTTTGGTTACTTTGCCTATTGAAAACACGGTTAAACAGTGCTATAATATAGATAAACTCAAGAGCAGAAAAACCGAAAGGAGAGCACCACAATGAAAACCAACATCAAGAGCAAGGTTATGACAATCGCAAATGCGCTTGTTAAGCAGGGTGTGAGCCGCTCCGCCGCTATGGTGCGGGCATGGATAACCGTTAAGCTGCACCGCATAGACACCAAAACAGCCGGAGTAACTCACGGCAACCGGCAGAAGCTGCTCGCCCGCCTGTCCCGGTACTCGCCGGAGGAAATAACCATCAAACTGAACAGAGAGCCGGAGAACACAGCAGACAAGAACGCCGTGCAGGTTATAGCAACCGTTAAGGGTAAAGGCTCGGCGGTTATGGGCTACTTGAACAGGCAGCTAGCCGCCGCAATAGCGCCGCTCATGGACAAGGGAAAGGCTGTTGCAAGCTCCTTTTTAGCGGTAACTGGCGGGGCTGACTACTACTTAACATACGGCTTGAACATTAGAATAGCGGTGTAGAGGGGGTGAACAGATTGAAAGCAAGAGATTATGTGCCTTTTCTCTTATCGGGAGCGGCGGGGCTTATGCTCCGCACGGTGCTGGCGGCGATTGCCGGCATAGTGTACACCATGAACGGGCGCGACCTGTTCAACGCTATGGCAGGGCTGATTATATGCTACTGGCTGCGGGTGCTTATCAGAGCCGCCCGCGAGGAACGCCCGGAGCAGAGCAGGAGCAGGA
>JBJESB010000158.1:0-26478 GCA_051882575.1 Oscillospiraceae bacterium | reverse complement strand
TTACACAGGCGACCAGATGATTCTTGACGGTCCTCACAGAAAGGGCGACCTCAGACGTGCTCGTGCAGGCGCTGCTAATATCGTTCCTAACTCCACAGGTGCTGCAAAGGCTATCGGTCTTGTAATCCCTGAGCTGAACGGCAAGCTTATCGGTTCTGCACAGCGTGTACCCGTTCCCACCGGTTCTACAACAATTCTCACAGCTGTTGTTAAGGGCGAGAACGTTACTAAGGAAGGCATCAACGCTGCTATGAAGGCTGCTGCTTCCGAGTCCTACGGCTACAACGAGGACCAGATTGTTTCTTCGGACGTTATCGGTATGAAGTACGGTTCTCTGTTCGACGCTACACAGACAATGGTTGCAAAGATTGCTGACGACCTCTACGAGGTACAGGTAGTTTCTTGGTACGATAACGAGAACTCCTACACATCTCAGATGGTTAGAACAATCAAGTACTTCGCAGAGCTCGGCTAATAGCGAAATACATTAAATGATTCACCCCTGAACAGGCTCGCTTGTTCAGGGGTGTTTATTATTTAAGGGAGAGGCGGCTGCCTCTCCCTTGATTTATGTGTTGTTCTTCTCAAGAAACTCTATATACCTCTCGGCGGTAATAGGCTTTGAGTAGAGATAACCCTGAAAATAATCGCACTCCATTTCTATAAGCGTAGCAGCCATTTTCTCGGTTTCTACACCCTCAACAACAATGTGCTTGTTCAGAGATTTCAGCATTTTTACCGTGTGATAAAGTATTGCATAAGCCCTTTTATCCTGCATTGCAGGCCACAAAATGCTCTTGTCGATTTTAACGATATCCAGCGGAAGCGAAATAAGATAATTCGCAGTCGAAAAGCCTGTGCCGTAATCATCCATTGAAAAAGATGAGCCCGCTTCAATCAGCAGACGCATATTTCTGCGCAGAACCTCTTCATTGATTGCGCCGGCTGTTTCGGTTATTTCAAAGTTAATCATATCGGGAGTTATGTTGTACTCTTTCATAATTCCAAGCATGATTTCCGAAAGGTTGTCCTGCATACACTGAACCGCCGAAAGATTAACCTCGATATATTCAACGCCAAGCTCCAGCGCATTGCTTGTCCTAAGAAATGAGCAAACGTGCCTGAACACCAGCTCGCCTACCGCAACAATAAGTCCGTTCTTCTCGGCAATGGGGATAAATTCGTCGGGACTGATGAAGCCCAGCTTATCATCATTCAGCCGCACAAGAGCTTCTGCGCTGGAGAATTTGCCTGTTTTAACATTGTAAATCGGCTGATACCAAACCTGAAATTCATCATTTCTGATGGCGCGCTTTATTACATGAATAATCTCGCTCTCACGGTACATCTTGCTAAGATTATCTTCAGAGGCGTATATTACCTTTGTATCGCTGTTGCGCATTTCCTCCAAAAGATATTTAATGGAGACAATAACCTCCTCGCTGCTCTTTGCAAAATCAGGGTATCTTATTACGCAGACCAGCGGTGAAATCATAACCTCAACCTGCTGAATAACATAGCGCTTGGTAAAATTCTGCTGAATCTGATTTACAATTGTATCAGGCTTGTCATTCTTATCCAGCTGTACCACAAAAGAACACTCGCCTGTTCTGTAAAGAAATCGCTTGCCAAAAACAGAAACCAGCTGCTTTGAAATATCCCACACCATGTTGTTGCAGACGTTTTTGCCCATCATACGCTTGATGTACTGATATCCGTCAAGTGTAAATGCAGCTATGGTTATCTCCTGCTCATTCTTTACGGCGTTGCTTAGTGACCTTTCAAGCGCTGCACGATTGTACAGCTCCGTGCTTACATCTATGTAGTCGTTCGGGTTTTGTAAGGAAATAAACACCAACATCAGGAAAAAAGCGTCTACAAGATTTGTAATCAATCTCTCGGGGAAGATAATCTGGAAAATTACACTTAGGATTACCGTGATATTGAAGAAAATTATTGAAAATGACAGTGATACTGAAAGTCTGCTGCGGAATCTGATGAACTTAACCAATGCAACAATCATCATTGATATTGAGATTAAGTAAAGCATAATGAATAAATCGCCATGCTTGTAGTTTAATTCATCATCAAAATAGAAAATGTACCTAGTGATTGGTGTTGAAGCAACCAACGTTACCTCAATCGTAAGACAAACCAACAATAAAACCCTGTCGCTGCGCTTTGCTGTTTCGTCATTCGTTATAACCATAATGTAATATGTATACAAAAGCGCAGAACCATTGAAAAAAATCAGATACAGTATTGAGATTAGATAATTAGCCCACAACGGCACTATTTCAGCATTGGGAATTGCAAAAGCCGATAACAAATCGAATAAAGAGGAAAGAAAGCCAACGATTGTCATGGCAAAAAAAATCCTGTTGGAACGCAGCGGGAAGCTGCGGCGCATTAAATATACTATTCCCAGAATAGCAGTCAAACACAGCGCACATACGTCATATTGATAGATATATTCCAAAGGTTATCAACCTCCTAATAGTTTTATTATACAACATTATTTCGGAAAATGCAATACTCAATTTATATGATACACTTTTTTGCAAAATATAGCTGTGCCTGTACTTTTTTTATAACAGCTATGCATATAATTGCGTTGAGAGCCGATACAAGTACGGAAAAATCCGCGGCAACAGCTACAATAAGGAGGAACACAATGGAAAAAATGAACAATGATAATACGATACGCACCGAAGCTGTCGTATATGATGGTCAGGCAGAACAAGGCATTGAGCTGGATTATGTTCTGCCCGACTACTACCCCGAGATATTCAAGGTACTGAAATGCTCGCTTACGCCTGCTATTGTTTCAAAAACCATTTCCGGCGATAACCGCTTGCTGCTTGATGGTGTGGTTTATATCCGCGTTATGTATCTTACCGAAAACAGCGACGAGCTTTTCTGCGTTGAGCAAAGAACAACATGGTCAAAGGCTGTTGAGCTTGGCAAAAAACCGATTGAGGGCGAGCCGTTGGTTAAAGTCAGTGCAAAAGCAGATTACTGCAACTGCCGCGCGGTAAGCTCCAGAAGAATCGACGTTCGCGGCGCTATCAGCTGCAAAATCCGTATTAACGGAATGAGCGCTTTTGAGCTGCCCGAGCTTCCCGATAACCTGATTGTTCGCAAGAAGGAAATCACTGCCTGCCCTGCTCCGTTATCTGCAACAAAGCAGTATAATATCCGCGAGGAAATCGAAACAGGTGCAAAGGGAATCACCTTCATACTTACCACAGACACTGTGCCGACAATAAACGATGTAAGAATTATCGCCGATAAGGCGGTAATCAAGGGTTCAATAAATGTAAGCGCCCTGTACGGGATAAAATCCGACGGTACAGGCTGCAAGGACTTTGAAAAGATGTCTGCCGATATTCCGATAAGCCAGATTCTTGATATAAGAGGAATTGATGACACGTTTGTATGCATTCCCGAGATAAGCGTTATGAACTGCGAGCTTATTCCCTCTGCTGACAGCGGGATACTTTCGTGTGAAATCACAGGCGAATGCAGAATAAAGGCTTATCGTGAGGAAAAAATACTGCTGCCTATTGATGTTTACTCAACCCAATATGAAACCGAACACACCTCGGCAAATCTGAAATGCATATCACAGCCGAAGAAAATCAACGAACAGCTTACGCTGCGTAGCTCTGTATCAAGCGGCATGGGCGAATTTGAGGCAGTCTGGGACAGCCGCTGCGAGCTTTCAAACCTTGTCTGCCATGCCGAGCAAGGATTGCTGACGCTCACGGGGCAGCTTATATCACAGGCGATAGGAAAGGTCGGCGGTCTGCCCTGCTATGCCGAAAAAAACGAGGCGTTTGAAAGCAAGATTAACAATCCCGATATTACGCCCGATACACTTGTTGAATTTACAGCGCAGCCAACCGGCAGCAGCTTTTCAATTACCAATGACGGCGCAGTAGGAATCAGCACACTGGTTGATTTTAACGGCTGCCTGTTAACCGGTCAAAACTTCGATGTGCTGAAATCAGTGAATGTTATGGAAGATAAGCCGCGCGCGCGTGATGAGGACATTGCTTTGAGGATAATCTACACAAACGGCACAGAGGATTGCTGGAGTCTGGCAAAGCGCTGCGGCACAACAGTAGAATCGCTGATGAATGAAAACTCCATAGAATCAGATGACACGCCGATATCCGGCATGGTTATAATTCCGAATATGTAAAGGAGCACAGCAGATGAATAATTCAATTTATGCAGATATTGCCAAAAGAACGGGCGGCAACATATATCTCGGAATAGTGGGACCTGTCCGCTCGGGCAAATCAAGCTTTATCAGCAGGTTTATGAATACCCTTGTAATCCCGAACATCACTGATGATTACCGCAGAAGCCGCGCAAATGATGAACTCCCGCAAAGCTCGGCAGGCAAAACAATTATGACAACCGAGCCGAAATTTGTTCCCGAAGAAGCTGTCAGCATTGAGCTGGAAAACGGTGTTCACATGAATGTAAGGCTGATTGACTGCGTAGGATATATACTGCCGTCAGCGATTGGCTACATAGAGAACGAGGCTCCGCGCATGGTTATGACACCGTGGTTTGATGAGGAAATTCCGTTTAACATGGCTGCCGAGGTAGGAACGCGCAAGGTTATTACAGAGCACTCAACCATTGGTATTGTGGTCACGGCAGAGGGCGGCATTACAGATATTCCGCGCGCAGAGTACGAGCAGGCAGAGGAACGGATAATCGCCGAGCTGAAAGAAATCAACAAGCCGTTTGTGGTTGTACTTAACTGCATCAATCCCGATTCGCCCGATAGCCGCGCTCTTGCAAAGCAGCTCTCCGAAAAGTATAATGCGTCGGTTGTACCGTTAAGCTGTATCGACATGACCGAAGAACAGATTCGCGAGGTTCTGGGTGAAGTGCTGATGCAGTTTCCGGTTAATGAAATCAAGGTTAAGATGCCGAAGTGGGTCAATGCGCTTGACCACGACCATTGGCTGAAAAAGGAGCTTTTCACCGCCTTGCGCGAGGCTGCAGCTGATGTAAAGGGTATCAGCGACATAAAGCAGTGCGCTGAAAAGCTCGGCAATTGCGAATATATTAAGCGCACTTTTACCGATGCCCTCGACCTCGGAACAGGCTCGGGAGTGATTGAAGCTGCTCTGAACGACGAGCTGTTCTACAAAATTCTTGGCGAGGCTACGGGTCTGGAGCTTAAAACCGAGAGCGACCTGCTTCCCTGCATGATTGAGCTTGCTCAAATCAAGAAAAAATATGAGCGGGTCAGCGCGGCGCTGGATGAGGTTCAGGCAACAGGCTATGGAATCGTTCTGCCATCTATGGAGGAACTCACCTTGCAGGAGCCGGAAATCATCAAGCAGGGCGGCAAGTACGGCGTTCGGCTTCGCGCCAGCGCGCCGTCAATTCACATGATGAAAGCCGATATCACTACGGAAATCAATCCTATCGTTGGCAGCGAGAAGCAATCCGAAGAACTCATCGCCTATCTGCTCACCGATTTTGAGGAAAATCCGACCAAAATCTGGGAAAGCAATATTTTTGGAAAATCCTTGCACGACCTTGTAAACGAGGGCTTGCATAATAAACTCTGCCGAATGCCGACAGACGCGCGAATGAAGCTGCAGGAAACAATTCAGCGAATCATAAACGACGGATGCGGCGGACTAATCTGCATAATTTTGTGATTGCTGAACACAAATTTCCAATAATAATTTTTCTTTGTAAGCCTATAATATGATTGCGGGCGAAATTCAGCCCCATAATCAATGTAGATAAGGAGAAAAATTATGTCCAGAAATTCTAATAAAGCAGCTCTTAACAGCATGAAGATGCAGGCAGCCAGCGAAGTTGGCGTTACTCTGAAGGATAACGGCTACAACGGCGACCTCACAGCAAGACAGGCAGGTTCTATCGGTGGCCAGATGGTCAAGAAGATGATTGAATCCTACGAGCAGAACAACGCTCAGTAATTTCACTGCTATCGGCTGATTGCCCTCTGAAATGGCTTCCCGGGTGTACACAATCGGATGTCATTTGGATTGTGTGATTAGCTGAAACAGCAAAGCCGCCGCGCCGGTACTCCCAACGGAGATATCGGTGCGGCGGTATTTCAGTTATTGCATATCTGCTGCGCAAGTTTTTCGGCTCTGGCATAGATTTCGTCAGCATCTACCGTAAGGAACCTGCCCTTTTCGTAGAGAATCTGACCGTTAACAATCGTCATGCATACATTCTGCTTGCTGCCGCTGTATACGAGATTCTTGCTGATATTATGAACAGGTCTCATATTGGGCTGATTGAGGTCGATTACTGTCATATCTGCAAGCTTGCCCACCGCAAGAGTATCGCAATAATCAAGTCCCATTGCCAGCGCGCCGCCCGAGCAAGCCATTTTCAGCACATCAAAAGCGGGGAACGCCGCTGCGTCATTCTCGACATATTTCTGCAATGCCGTAACCAGGAACATCTCGCGGAACATATCCAGACAGTTGTTGCTTGCCGCGCCGTCTGTGCCGATTGCAAGATTATCAATTCCGCAGCGCTTGTATTTGCACAGCGGAGCAATTCCGCTTGCAAGCTTCAGGTTAGACGACGGATTTGTTACTACCCATAATCCCCTGTTTTTGAATATCTCAATATCCTGCTCGTCAAGCCATACACAGTGGAATCCGCCGCCGCCGTGCTCCAGCATACCAAGCTGCTCAAACAGCTGCGTAGGAGTAACGCCATAGCGCTGCTTGCATCCGTTCACCTCGCCGGAGGTTTCGCTGTTATGAGTATACATAGGCGCAGAGTATTTCTGTGAGAGCTTGGCAAGACCCTCCAGAATCTCACGCTTTGTGGTATATTCTGCATGGAAACCCAGCTGATATGAAATCAGCTCATTTGTGTGATTGTATTTGAGATACTCCTGCTCGATTTCCTCAACCGTGCCGCCAAAATCATTTATCGAGCCGCAAAGAACCGCTCTGAAACCCATATCGGTATTTGCCCTGACGTAGGAATCCGGCTTGAAATACATATCAAAGCAGGATGTAATACCGCTTGTAAGATACTCCATATTGCCCAGCTGGGTAAAAACATATATGGCTTCCTCGGTTAGCTTTGCCTCACGGGGGAAAACCTTGTTGTTAAGCCATTCATTCAGCGGGAGGTCATCAGCAAAGCTTCTCAGAAACGTCATTGCTGTATGCGTATGAGCATTCTTAAAGCCGGGCATCAGCAGATTACCGCCGAGGTCAATTTCGCGGTCGAAAAGCACGTTGTCGGGCTTGCTCTCGCCGACATAGGTGATATACTTTCCGTCGGTGTGAAGCTCTCCGTCGATAATTCTATCGTCGGTCATGGAAAGAATCTTTGCATTATGATAACGAATTTTCATGGATGAACTCCTATTTCTTTAGAATTTTCAGGCTTTCGGTGTACGGGTATCGGCAGATTCCCTTTTCGGTTACTATTGCCGATATCAGCTCCGCGTCGGTGACATCAAACGCGGGGTTAAGACACTTGACTTCTTCGGGCGCAATTCGCCTGCTGAAATACCCCTCGGCAATCTCATTCCCGCTGCGCTCCTCAATTACAATATCAGCTCCGCAGCGGCAGCTGAAATCTACTGTTGAGCTTGGACAGAAAACATACAGCGGAATATTGTGATAATGCGCATTCACCGCAACCGAACGAGTGCCGATTTTGTTTGCGGTATCGCCGTTTGCGGCAACTCTGTCGCAGCCCACAAAGCAGGCTGATATCTTCCCCTGTTTCATCAGCAATGAAGCCGCGCTGTCGCATATCAGCGTTACATCCAGCCCTGCCCGCGAAAGCTCCAGCGCAGTAAGTCTGGCGCCTTGCATAAGTGGGCGGGTTTCATCCACATAGCACTTGAAATCCATACCACGCTCCGTGCCCAGCAGTAAAGCTCCCAGACCCGTACCGTACTCTACTGCCGCGAGCGCTCCCGCATTACAGTGCGTCAAAATACCGTCGCCCTGCTTTACAAGTGACAAGCCGTATTCCGAAATAGCCTTGCACATGGCTATATCCTCGTCGCGAATCGCAATCGCTTCTTCGCGCAGCCTTTGCAGAATATCCGCTTTGCCCGCATACCTTTCAGCGCAGCTTTTCATGCGCTCAACAGCATGAGGAAGATTCACCGCAGTAGGTCTGGATGATATGAGATAGTCGCCCAATCGCTCAAAATCGGTCAAAAAATCGTCAGCGGGGATTGAATGTGCCAACGCGTACATTGCAAGCGCCGCGGCAACGCCAATTGCAGGCGCACCGCGGACACGCAGAGATTTAATTGCTTCAAACACAAGCTCGGGTGTGTCAAGCGTGATATACTCAATATTTCCCGGCAGCTTTGTCTGGTCGAGTATCACAATCGCGCGCTCATCATCCGAAAGTCTTACAGTAACAAGCTTTTCCATCAATTGAAATATACAAGCTCTGTATCAGCGGGCTGGGCAGGCTTAACAGCGCTTGCGGCAAGCACCGGACCCAGTCCCTTGTAAACAGCGTGTTTTTCGGCAATACAATTGCCTGTAACCTCTACCCATTCCCCATCCTTTGGGAAAATATCACCCGGGCATTTTACAAGAATGCCGATAACCGCGATATCATCAGCGCAGCAGGTCATAGCCTTGCGTGAAATCACAAAATATCCTGCGGGAACGTTCGACGCGCGATAAACAATTCCCCTTACGCGAATATTTCTGCCCTTATAGCGGGGCGCATTGCTCATAATATCGACATACCAGATTCCGAAATCATCATGGATTATGTCAATCGGGTCGGCTTTGAGGTCAAACGGCATTTCTTCGTCGCCCTGGAAGCCCTGCTCTACTTCGCCGTCAAGATATTCAAACATCATGTCAATTCTGGGATTAAGCGCCTTGCAGGTTCTTCGCAGCAGCTTTTTATCTACCTTGCCGCGCTCGCAGCGATTGAAGATTATTATATCGGCAACCGCAATATTATCGGACAGAAGCTGGCGCATATTGTTCATATACACATCAAATTTTGAATGGTCCACAAACATGAAAATCTGGAAGAACACCCACTCAACAGGTGCTTTCGCAGCCATAGTGCGCAGACTCCATACGCCGTTAAACTCAACGATTACGCGGGTTGCATTGTGCTTTTCAACCAGAGCGCGCAGGTTCTCCTCGTTCCAATCGTCTTCATCTTCAAGGTACTCAACCACAGATTTTGACTTTTTGAGGATTTTTTCATCATACTCAACCTCGCCCTCCTCGCAGGCAATAATCAGCGTACGCTCGCCCTTGCTGAACTGCGGGTCTTTTAATGTGTCGAGAATAAACGAGGTCTTTCCGCTCTCCAGAAAGCCTGTTATCAGATATACGGGAAATTCACTGGGCATATTCTACCTCCGATTAAAGTCCGAACAGAGCCTTTATCTTGGCTTCCTCAAGCTTGGCGCCGATTACGCACATTCTGCCTGTAACATCAGCAGAGCCCGTACGAACCTCAAACTCCTCGGGAACAAAGTCAAAGTGGTACCAAACACCGTCGCCTGCAACGATTCCCTTTGCGCGAAGAACAGTGCCGTATTCCTCGGATGACAGCTTGGAAAGCGCAGTCTCAAGCTCCTCTTTGGTGAACTTTTTAGCAGTCTCAACACCGAAATTGCTGAATACCTCGTCGGCGTGGTGGTGATGGTGTTCATGGTCGTGGTGGCAGCACTCGCCGTCGTGGTGGTGATGCTCATGCTCGTCGTGGTCGTGGTGGCAGCACTCGCCGTCGTGATGATGCTCGTGCTCGTCATGGTCGTGATGATGATGAACATGACCGCACTCGGGACAAACCTCTTCATCCGCCAGCAATTCGGCTGCAAAGCCCTTGCTCTCCATTGCAGAGAGAATCTGCTCACCGCTGATATCATCCCAAGGTGTGGTGACGATTGTAGCCTTGTCGTTAAGCTCGCGAATCATCTCAACAGCGGCTGCAAGCTTTTCCTCGGAAAGCTTCTGCGAACGGCTGAGAACAATCGTCTGCGCACTCTCAATCTGGTTTTTGTAGAACTCGCCAAAGTTCTTCATATACATCTTGATTTTAGATGCGTCGGCAACCGTAACCGCAGTGTTAATCTTGACAGAATCGCTCTCAACGCCCTGTACAGCCTTTATTACGTCGCTGAGCTTGCCGACACCCGAGGGCTCGATAAGGATTCTGTCGGGCTTAAACTGCTCAAGTACCTTGCCGAGAGCTTCTGCGAAATCGCCGACCAGCGAGCAGCAAATGCAGCCCTGATTCAACTCGGTAACCTCTATGCCCGCATCCTTCATAAAGCCGCCGTCTATGCCTATCTCACCAAACTCATTCTCAATCAGAACAAGCTTTTCATTGCTGTAAGCCTCTTTAAGCAGCTTTTTGATAAGCGTGGTCTTGCCTGCGCCCAAAAATCCCGAAAATACATCTATTTTTGTCATGTTTATACCTCCTGAATAACTGCGCCTGTTAATTGGCGCAAACCTACAAATTACATTATACCACTTTACATATAATAAGTCAATACCACATCAGACAAAAACAGAGCGGCTGAAAACCGCTCTGTTTATTATTATTATTATTATTATTATTATTATTATTCGCGCTTGATTGCCTCCATAGCCGAGATATGAACCGCCTTATTTGCAGGGTAGAATCCCGAAACAAGACCGATTATTATTGAGAACAGCACTGCAAAGCCCGCAAGCCACAACGGAACAATCGAAACGGGCGAGTTTTCGGGCTGCATTTTGGATACAATCATCTCAAATATCTGACTGAATTCCATGCCGTCAAAATTCAGCTCTGCGCTGACTATGTTTATCACCACGGAAATAACATAGCTGATTCCCGCGCCGATAAGTCCGCCGATAAGACCGATAAAGCCCGCTTCCATAAGGAATATCGCGCGGATATTGCCAAGATAGCAACCCAGAGCCTTCATAACTCCAATCTCGCGGGTACGCTCGGAAATCGACATTATCATAGTGTTTGTAATGCCAAGAGCCGCAACAAACAGCGATACCGCGCCAAGTCCGCCAAGCATCATCTGCTGCTGACGCGCTTCTTCTTCAAGCGGCTTTCTGATGCTCTCCATGGAGTATGTATTGTAACCCAGCTTCTTGATTTCTGACTCAACCTCCGCAACCTTTGAGATATCAAGAGCTTTAACGTATATCTCGCTGAAGGTCACTTTGTTATCGGTACTGGTAGGAAAAACAAGTCTGCGAAGAGCCATTATATCACTGGTGCGCATAATCAGACCCTCTGAGGTCGCATAATCCTTGTTGTAGTCCTGCTTTGTCACTCCTACAACGCGCAGCTTTTTCTCGTATTTCTTTTCGTAATCCTCATAGCTGTACAAATTTATCGTAAGCTCTTGATTCAGCATATCAAAAAACGGTTCGGGAAGCTCTGCGTTTTCGTTGTATTCGTAGTTGCCGGTTTCTGGGTCGTATACCCACATACTGCCCCAGCGGTCGATATAATTGCTGCCCTCGGGTCGGAGTGTATCCATAAAATTATACGCTGTGTACTGTCCCGAAAGTACCTGTATTTCATCACCGCCGCTCTTCGGGTATGCACCTTCAAGCAGCTCAAAGCCAAACTTTTCAATTGCTTTGTCCGAGATGCCCACAATTTCCATCCAGTTTGCGGTATATCTGCCGCGCTCGCCTGCGGAGACCTCGCAGCCGATGTTTTCAAGGCGCATTTTGCCTACCGCAACGTCAACACCGACGATATTCTCAAACTTCTTGATTGCCGCTTCATCCAGCTTTGAGCTGGATTTACCGCCCGAGTATACCTGAATCAGCGTAAGGTCGCCCATTCCTGCAAGCATAATCTCCTGCGAATTCTGCACTCCTATACCGATTGAAAGCATTGTAACGATTGCGCAGCAGCCGACTACAACGCCCAATACGGTAAGAATCGTTCGTGATTTTCGACGGAACAGATTTTGCAGGCACATCTTAAACATATCGCCTAATCGCATATCTTTTCGCCTTTCTGCTGTCCGCGGTCAGGATTTGATGTCATCAAAATCATCTTCCCAGTCGGGCTCTGCTTCAGCTGCCTTTTTCTTCTTGCGGCGCTTTACGCATACTATTATAATAACCACTGCAGCAGCCGCAATCAGAACACCGCCGCCGACAAATACAATCCACCACGGGAATCCGCCCTCTTCTTCACCGGGCATCGGCTCCATTGTGCCGGGGAAGAATTCGCCGGGGTCATCCCACATCATTTCATTTACGAAAAAGCTTACGGGTATTTCGCGTGTAATCTCTGTAAGCGTTGCATCCTCGTAGGTTACAAGTATGTTGAAGCTGCATTCGCCGCCCATGTAGGGAGTAACAATAAACTCTGCGTTGCCGCTGCCGCCCGGCGCTACTGTGCCGATAATTTTCTCGGTTGTCAGCGCAGGTACATCTCCTACTACCTCTGCCTTAACATTAGAGATATCGCTTCTGCCCTTGTTAAGCCATGTCATAGAGATATAAACCTCATTGCCCGCATAGACCTCATACGTCGGAGTCTTTACATCAAAAGTCATTTTATCGGGCTGATAAACAGGGATAAATATGCTCTGCTCACAGGTGGAGGTCATTCTGTTGCCGTTATCAATATAATCGTACTTGAAAGAAATGCTTACGGTGCTGATACCGGTTGTTGCCGTAGCAAGCGCGCGAAGTGTGATATTTTCATTAACCGCGCTGCCTGCCGCAAGCGTAGGATAGTAGAAGGTGTTGCCCGAGCCGTATATGTTGATGTCACCTGCTGCGGTTATAGTCATAATGAGGTTTTCTACATTTGTAACCGAGCTTGTGTTGAAGAAATCAAAGGACATATCGAATGTATCGCCTGCCGCAATCTGGTCTGCGCCGATATCGTATGAACCAATGATAATATTAGGCGCTGCGTTTGCGCTTCCCTCGCCCGAGGATACATTATCAGACGAAGCAATCAGTGTAATATTACCGCTTGACTGCGCCGATACCGCGCTGCCCTTTGCGCCGTAGGTGTAGCTCATTTCCGCGGAAATGCCCTGCTTTACAGCTCCGAAACGCTTGTCTGTTTTAAGGACAATATCAGCGGTTACGGATTCGCCCTCGGCAATCTTCTCGATATACAGCTCGCCGGTTTCAAGGATTATTCCGTCGGTGGGAGTAAGCGATACAAGCAGCTCTCTTACGGGAACACTGCCAAGATTTGTGAATGTGAGAGAATAATTATAGGTACTGTTGGGCTTGAGTGTTTCGTTAAGCTTGCTTCCGCCGATTCGGATTCTGGGTGCTCCGGAAACCTCTGCGTCAACTGTCAGAGTCTGCGATTCTGTGCCCTCCGTGCGCTTGCCGTCTGCGCCAACATACGAATAAGACAATTCTGCGGTAAATGTCTGTCTTGCAGAGGGGATTTCAGCGCCGGTGGTAAACCTTATCGTATGCGAAGCGCTTTTGCCTGCGCCTATTTTTTCAAAATATGCATTGCCTGTTGAATTAGTAATTGTAATAGCCTCGCTTGCGGAGATATTCAGACGGACATTTTCCATTGCAAGACCGCCCTTGTTGAGAATCTCCAGCTTATAGGCGTAGCTGTTTCCCGCAGAAACCGTCTTGCCCTTGTTATCAAGCGAAAGAACCACAACAGGCACCGAGGTTTCGGGGTCAAAAGCGGTTGCGCCGGAAAGCAGCGTAAAAGTACGTTCGTATGAGCCGTCTGTGGATGTTACGCCGTCTATATAAGTGTATTTAAGAGTAACCGAAATTGTTTCACGCGAGGAGAGCGTATTCATAGTCTTAAACTTGAATGCGTATTTCTTATTGTCGATTTTCTCCATGCTTTCATAATAGCGGGTGGATGTCGAGCTTGATACAATTATTCCGTCGGAAGAAGCGATTTCTACAAATACGCCTTTAAGTCCGGATGAGCCGTTGTTGGTAATGGTGAGTATTCCTGTGTATTCCTTGTTGGGGGTAATTGCGGTTTCTGCGATATCAAGCTGCGCGTTAAGCACAGGGTATGTATGCTCGGTTGTAGAAATTTCGGACTGGAAAGTAAACTGCTTTTCGCAATGACCCAGTGCTTCGCCCGTAGAGCCGAAATAGTAATACGTCAGATTTATTGTGAAGGTCTGACGGGCTGATGTAATATTCTTTAACGCTCTGTACTTAAAAGAAATTGTAGCCATATCTCTGCCCATAATTTCTTCAATATCCTGTGAGCCTGTGCCGTCGATAATAATAACCTCATCAGAACCGATAATATCAACAACAACTCTTTCCGCTGTTGTATGACCCATATTTCTGATGAATACATCAAGCTCGCCCTCGTCGCCTGCCTTGATTGCGCCCGCAGGCTGCTGCGTGGACACACGGAAAATAGGCTCGGCTATTGTGAAATCAGGTGAGTCGTAATCAATATCACCATCCTCATAATTTGGAACAACTATGCTTGAATCCGATTCCGCCATGGCGGGCATTACGCATACAGTGCAGCTTATAAACAGCGCAAGTGCGGTCAAAAGCGGAAATAATGTTTTCTTCAGTGTTTTCATTTGAATAATCCCCTTTATAATTAGTTGTTATTTGATACTTTTTCTGCTTCGCTGTTGATTAGCGGAGTATTTTTCTCGTCGCTTACTATTCTGCCGTCAACAAGTGTAACAATGCGGTCGGCGTATTTTGCAAGCTCGGGGTCGTGCGTTACAAGCACTATGGTCTGATTGTACCTGCGCGCCATTGAGGTTATCATCTCCATTACCTCAACCGTCGTACGGCTGTCCAGATTACCCGTAGGCTCATCTGCGAAAACAACGGCAGGCATTGCAACAAACGCCCTTGCAATGCCCACGCGCTGCTGCTGACCGCCCGACATCTGCCCCGGGTAGTGCTTCAGCCTTGAGCTTAATCCGACCTTTTTCAGAATTGCCTTTGCCGCTTTGGTACGCTGCGATTTACGCATCCCACGGAACATAAGCGGCATTGCGACATTTTCCAGCGCTGTCATAAACGGCAGCAGATTATAGGATTGGAACACAAATCCAATGTGCTTTTGCCTGAACTGAGCAAGCTGCTTTTCGTTGAGTCTGGTGATTGCTTTTCCTCGTATGTAGACATCACCGTAGGTGGGCTTTTCCAGCCCCGCAAGCTGATTAAGCAGCGTAGATTTACCCGAGCCCGACGTACCGAATATACAGCATATCTCGCCCTGCATAATCTCAAGATTTATCCTTTTCAGCGCAACCACGGATTCTGCCTTTGCGCCTTTGCCGCTTTCCAGCTTGTATTCTTTTCTGAGGTCCTTGACGCGTATCATTACACGCGGCTTATTTTCCGTTTCCAGAATATCCCCTCCTGACATACTTTTCTTATATATAAAACCGGATATAGGTTTAAAAGGTTACATATTATTGTAAAATACAAGGAAAATTTTTCACTTTAGCCCATTATATCACCACATATAGTTTTAGTCAATAAAGGTTACAAAATTGTAATATATTTGTAATCAGAATTTAATAATATCTTAAGATTTGTTACCGTTTTGATAATATGAGAGCATTGGAGTTACAGCCTGCTTCCCGAAAACACGCTCGCGATAGTTCCGATAAATCCTGATGACCTTTTGTGACAGACACAGAACCGCAAAAAGATTCGGCAGAGCCATAAGCCCGTTGAGCGTATCGGAAATATTCCACACAAGCGTAAGCTCTGCAACCGACCCCAGCAGCATAAATGCCGCAAACACGAATTTATACGGCTTTTCGGATTTTCTGCCAAACAGGTAGATTGCAGCTTCCGCTCCAAAGCTGCTCCAGCCGACTGCAGTCGAAAAAGCAAACAGGGTTATTGCTACTGCAAGCAATCCTTCCGCCGCGCCGCCAAAGCTCTGTCTGAAAGCATAGGATGTCAGCGCCGCGCCGCTTACCTGCGAAAGCTCTATGCTTTCAATCAGCGGCGAGCCGTTTTCGGTATAGAGCAGATTGCCGCTGCTGTCGGTGGATTGCACCCCGCGGATGGTCATTATATTAGAAAAGTTCAGCGAGCCTTTGCCGATACTCTGCGAAAACTCTGTGCCGTAAACTGTGCGGATAGTCATTTTTTCACCGGATGAATCGGTTATCGGCGGCTGCGTGCCGTGAGTGATTATTCCCTCGTCGGGCACAAGGCAGAAATACTGCGTCTGCGTTGAGACGGAGCAAAGAGCTTCATCAAAGGTAATCGCCCTGCAAGGCGAACATAATAAAATAAAGGCTGTAAGCGAGCACATCACAATCGTATCAAAAAACACCTCAAATATGCTCCACATACCCTGAACGCATGGCTCCCTTACATCAGACGCCGCATGAGCGGCAACAGAGGTACCCAGTCCTGCTTCATTGGAGAAAACCCCGCGGCGTATACCCATGCTGACAGCCTGCCGAATGATATACCCGCTTACTCCGCCCGCTACCGCTCGGGGACAGATTGCTTCCTCAAGGATAAATACAAGCATTGAGGGAATCCGCTCGGCGTTTGTAACAAGTATGTACGCTGCGCCCACAAAGTAAAAAATCGACATAAACGGCACAAGCGCCGCAGTAACCGAGGCTATTCGTTTAACACCGCCGAAGCTAACCGCTGCGCCAATTCCCGCCATTACAATTCCCGAAACAATCGTCGGAATACCAAAGCTGTGTAAAAGCGCTCCCGAAGCAGAATTCATCTGCGCCATATTGCCCATTCCAAACGAAGCAAGAACGCAAAGTCCCGCAAATATTGCCGCCAGAGGCTTTGCAAGCGGCTTTAGCTTTGTTTCGGATAAGCCTGTGCTTATGTACTGCATTGCGCCGCCGCGCCAGACGCCGTTTTCGCGCTTACGATAATAGATTCCGAGAACATTCTCGGCAAATCCCGTCATCATGCCAAATAACGCCGATACCCACATCCAGAATACCGCGCCTGCGCCGCCCGCCGCCACCGCTGCCGATACACCCGCTATATTCCCAGTTCCAAGAGTTGCTGCAAGCGCAGAGGTCATAGCGGAAAACTGCGAAACCGAGCCCTTTTCTGCTTTGCCGCTCCCCTTCAGCGAGCCAAGCGTGCTTTTTATCCAGTGACGAAAATGCGTTAACTGAAAAAATCCCGTTTTTACGCTGAACAATCCACCTGTGAACAAAATAAGAATTATCGTCGGCGCGCCCCAGACAGCCGCGCTTATCCTGTCGTTGATTTGAACCAGAAGCTCCATACAAACACCCCTTTCACTTTTAATATATGAGGCTGTCCGTATTAAATGCTTAATTTTGTAAAATGCGAAATTTTAACAAGAAATTAGCGGCAATTTTTTTAGAAATATGCTACAATTATTATAGTAAAAGTCTACAAAATTTGACGGATGACATACCTTTTATGTCGGAAGTGTGATACAATAAGGAGAGTGGAATGAAAGAAAAAATATTGGGCAAGTTCAGCTTCAGATATATGCTGATTACAGCTCTTGCTTACCTTTCGGCGCTTATAATATGCTGCATAATCGGTATTCTGGATGAATTTCCGGATTTCTCGGCTGTAATATTTGACATTGCAGTAATTGTTACCGCACGATACACGGAAGGATTTATTTACAGCGTTATCTCGGCTCTGGTGGGTACTGTTACTGTAAGCTACTTTTTTACATACCCATATTTGAATTTTGATTTTTCTGTTGCAAAAGCCACCTTTACCTTCATACTAATGCTGATTACCGCTGTTATGGTCGGTATGCTGGCAACGGAAATCAAGATTCACGCCAGAGAAGAAGCAATTATTGAGCGAAAAATCCTACGGGCAGAATTGCTGCGCTCGCTTTCGCACGACTTAAGAACACCGCTGACAACTGTTGAGGGCGCAATTTCGGCGTTTCTCGATAACTACGATATGCTCACCGACGAAACCCGAAAACATCTTGCCAGCGACGCGCAGGAGCAGGTTCAGTGTCTGACAAAAATGGTGGAAAATATCCTCACAATTACCAAGATTGAAGATACCGATACTGTGAATATGAAAAGCGAGCCCATTGAAGAAACAATCGGAGCGGCGATAAGCAAATTCAGCAGCAAAAGCTCTGATATCAGCATTAAAATTGATATTCCCGCAGAACCGCTGTTTGTACCCATGGATTCACTTTTGATTGAACAGGTGCTTATAAATCTTATGGACAACTCTGTTAATCACGGAGAAAATGTCACGCAAATTAACATCTGTGCAAAGAAATCCGAGAAAAACGTACTGTTTCGTGTATCGGACAACGGAAGCGGAATAAAACCCAATGCTGTAAATCATCTCTTTGAGCCAATGGCTGATTACAATGATTCGGACAGATTTATGGGCATAGGGCTGTCAATGTGTAAATCGGTAATAAAGCTCCATGGCGGAGAAATTAAAGGCTATAACGACGGCGGAGCGACTTTTGAGTTTACCCTGCCGCTTTACGGCAAATCAGCAAAGAAACTGGTATCCCACGCATAACTACGGAGGTCAATATGGAAATCAAGAGTAAAATATTGATAATTGAAGACGAGAAAAGCATATCTTATTTTATCAAAACTATCGCAGAGGCACATGGTTTTGTCACTCTGACAGCCGCAACGGGCAGAGATGCCGAAGAGCTGATATATTCTCACTGCCCCGACCTTATTCTGCTGGACCTGGGACTTCCGGATATGGATGGAATGGAGCTGTTGAGAGGGCTTCGGCAATGGAGCGCGCTGCCTGTGATTGTGGTTTCTGCGCGTACGGATGAAAGCGACAAGGTTGCAGCCCTTGAATGCGGAGCAGATGACTATATTTCCAAACCATTCGGTTCGTCCGAGCTGATTGCGCGAATCAAGGTAGCGCTGCGCCACTCAAACAGCTCAAACGCCGAAATTGCAAAAACCAACAGAATTGAAGTCGGCGGACTTGTGATTGACTACGAAAAATTCCGAGCATATATCGACGGGCGCGACGCAGAGCTCACCCAGAGCGAATTCAAGCTGGTTGCCCTGTTGGGAAAATACATAGGCAGAGTACTCACCTACGACTTTCTGATTAAGAAGCTCTGGGGACCCAATGCGCGCTCCGATAATCAGATTCTGCGTGTGAACATGGCAAACATCCGCAGAAAGATTGAAAAGGACCCCGCTAACCCGCAGTACCTGATAACCGAGCCGCGTGTAGGCTACAGACTTGCTGATTATCAGGCATTTACCGTAAAGTCAAAATAAAAAAAATCCCGTCATGCCGCTGTAACACGGTCTGACGGGATTTCTGCCGTTTATTTATTATTTGCTCTTAATGTATTCATCAATCGCTTTGGCTGCTGTCTTTCCTGCGCCCATGGCGAGAATTACGGTTGCAGCTCCGGTTACAGCGTCACCGCCTGCGTACACGCCCTCGCGCGACGTCTTACCTGATTCATCAGCAATAAAACAGCCGTGCTTGTTGGTTTCAAGCCCCTTGGTTGTATTCCTGATAAGCGGATTGGGGCTGGTACCGATTGCCATAATCACGCAGTCTGCTTCCAGCATAAACTCGCTGTCGGGCTTTTCAACAGGTCTGCGGCGTCCGCTTTCATCGGGCTCGCCAAGCTCCATTTCAATGCATTTCATGCCGGAAACAAATTTGTGCTCATCACCGACAATCTCAACAGGATTGGTGAGATTCTTAAATATGATGCCCTCTTCCATTGCGTGCTCGACCTCTTCTTTTCGGGCGGGCATTTCCTCAAGACCGCGGCGATATACTATGTACACATTTTCAGCGCCCAGACGCTTTGCGCACCGCGCGGCATCCATAGCCACATTGCCGCCGCCAACTACCGCAACGCTTGTGCTCTTCTTTATCGGCGTATCACTATCGGGCTTATATGATTTCATAAGATTTACTCGGGTGAGGAACTCATTTGCGGAATAAACGCCCTTGAGATTCTCGCCCGGGATTTTCATAAATCTGGGAAGACCCGCGCCCGAGCCTATGAATACAGCCTCAAAGCCTTGCTCAAACAGCTCGTCAACCTCGATTGTACGCCCGATTACGACATTGGTTTCGATTTTCACGCCCATTGCCTGCAAATTTTCAACCTCGCGCTGAACAATTGCCTTGGGCAGTCTGAACTCGGGGATTCCATACACCAGAACGCCGCCCGCAAGGTGAAGCGCCTCGTATACCGTAACCTCATAGCCAAGTCTTGCAAGGTCGCCCGCACAAGTCAGTCCGCTGGGACCCGCGCCGATTACTGCAACCTTATGTCCGTTAGAAACAGGCTTTTCAGGCTTTGTATCGCAATGAGCATTGTGCCAATCGGCAACAAAGCGCTCCAATCTGCCGATTGCAACAGGCTCACCCTTTTTGCCGCGCACGCATTTGCTCTCGCACTGCGTTTCCTGCGGGCAGACCCTTCCGCAAACAGCGGGCAAGGCACTGCTCTGCGAGATAATCTGATATGCGCCTTCAAAATCACGCACCTTGATTTTATTGATAAATTCCGGAATGTCAATAGATACCGGACAGCCTCCGCGACAGGGCTTTGTTGGGCAATTCAGGCAGCGCTCCGCTTCGTCAAGAGCCTGCTCCTCCGTGTAGCCCAGCGCTACCTCCGAGAAATTGGAGCTGCGGATTTTGGGGTCCTGCACCGGCATTTCATTCTTTTTTAGACTCATATTTGCCATTTCAGTTTACCCCCTTGAACAGATTGCAGACTTCCTCGCGCTTTCTGCTTTCAAACTCGCGATACATAGAGCCACGCTCCATTGCCTCGTCAAAGTCTACCAGATGACCGTCAAAATCGGGACCGTCAACGCAGGCAAACTTTGTTTCGCCGCCTACGGTAAGGCGACAGCCGCCGCACATTCCCGTGCCGTCTATCATTATCGGATTCATGGATACAACGGTCTTTATGTCATACTCCTTTGTCAGCTTGCATACAAATTTCATCATTACCAGAGGACCGATTGCAATTACCTCATCGTACTGATTTCCTTCTTTTATAAGCGCTTCAAGAGCATTGGTCACAAGTCCCTTTTCACCGTAGCTTCCGTCATCCGTCATTAGGCGCATAACGTCGCTCACAGACTTGAATTCATCCTCAAGTATAACCAAATCCTTGCTTCTGAAGCCGACAACAGAGTGAACCTCCGCGCCAAGCTTATGCAGCTTCTTTGCAATAGGGTACGCAATCGCACAGCCTACGCCGCCTCCGACAACAGCCACCTTTTTCAGTCCGTCCGTATGCGAGGGTACGCCCAGCGGTCCGACAAAATCGTGGATAAATTCGCCCTCGTTAAGATGATTCAGCTTCTCCGTGGTTGCGCCGACAATCTGGAAGATTATAGTAATCGTTCCCTTTTCGCGGTCAAAATCCGCAATTGTCAGCGGAATGCGCTCACCGTCTGCGTCGGTTCTGAGAATGATGAACATTCCCGGCTCTGCCTTTTTTGCAATCAGCGGAGCTTCTACCTCCATAAGTGTTACTGTCGGATTGAGGACTTTTTTTCTGACTATTCTGTTCATTTCCCCGTTCCTTTCTACATATTATTATTTCCGCGTATGCGGTTTCTGTATTTATTAAACGCCAATAAACCCGTGCCTTTGTTTTCAAAAGGCGCGGGTAATTATTAGGCAATTAAGCTAAAATCAGCCCTTGGATACAATATAGGGAGAAATTGCACCTGCAATATTGTTGATAGGCATAGTCTGAAGATATACCTTACCGGGACCTGTCACAACAGTATTGAACAGACCCTCGCCGCCAAACAGAGCGTTGCCGATACCCTTTACTGTCTGAATATCCATCTGAACGGTACCACTCATTGCTGCAAGGTAACCTGTATCAACAAGCAGCTGCTGACCGGGTGCAAGGTCATATTCTACAACATAACCGTCAATCTCGACAAATGCGTGACCTTTACCGCTAAGTCTCTGCATAATAAAGCCCTCGCCGCCGAAGAATCCTGCGCCGAGCTTCTTCTGGAATGCAATAGAAAGCTCAACACCGGGGTCGGACGCAAGATAGCCGCCCTTCTGAACAATCATATCGCCCTGGCTGATATCAAAAGCCAGAATAGAGCCCGGGAAGCTGGAAGCAAAAGCAATCATGCCCTCTCCGCCCTCGGCTGTGTATGTATTCTGGAAAATAGACTCACCCGAGAAAGCCTTGCTGAACATCTTGCCGATTCCGCCTGTCTTGGTATCCATCTTCATGTTAGGCGTCATCCAAGACATTGCGCCCTTTTCGCAGTTTACACTCTCACCTGCACCAAGGTAGCAGATTACGACCGGCAGCGGCTCGCCTTTGATTTCATATCTCATTGGTGTATCCTCCTGTATTGAGTTTTTGAGGTTGTAAGCCCCGATTCAATTACCGACGCAAAACCAAGCTTTCACGACAAATCTTACGCTATATGCGGTATTCATCGCTGTCACTGATACACATCTGTTGTATACATTATACAATATTATTTTTCTTCTGTCAATAATTTTTTTTAATAATCTGCATATTTTTACATTTTTCTCTATTCGCGCTTAATTACGGAGAGAATCAAAATGTAAACTCCGCTGATAAGCGCCGAGATACTCACCCTGCCTTTGACCGATACAAAAATTACAACGCATATAACGACAGATGCCGCGCCGCAGATTTTCATCAGTTTGTCGGTAAGGTATGGTTCAAAAAAGTGCTCCGCAGCCAATATAAGCAGCCGTGCGCCGTCAAGCTCGCCGAAGGGCAGCAGATTCAGGGCGCAAATACACAGATTGATTGCAGAAAACAATCTGTTTCCAAATAGAAAAAATGCAATTGCAAGAACCAGATTCAGCAAGCATCCCGCCGAATACACTGCGGCTCTGACACTGCTTCTGCGCGAATCCAGGCTGCGCGCGGTAATGGCGATACCTGCGCCGTAGAACTTAATCCGCTCGGGAGTAACATCAAGAATTGCCATTACAACAAGGTGCGCAAGCTCATGCAGCATACACATGACAATCGACGCCAGACCCGTTCCTGTATTATCGAAAAAAGCAAATATGGCAATCGCCGCAAAGAATGAGAAATCCAGACACAATTCTGTGTTCTTTAGTCTGAAGCAAATCATACCACAGCATATTCACCTGCGGACAAATATAGAACAATCGACCGAGTATTTCTCCCGGCCGATTGATTATCGAAAAAACGCTGAGCTTGAAAGTATCAATTTTCAGCTAATAGTTCAATCCTTGAAAACTGCGCCTGTGTAAGCAGATGTAACAAGCTGTGCGTAACGCTTGAGGTAGCCGCCGAACTCTCTGGGCGCCTTGATTCCCTTCTTCTTTCTCTCCTCAATTACAGCGTCGTCAACAAGCAATGTGAGGCTTCTGTTGGGGATATCAATATGGATAAGGTCGCCGTCCTCAACAAATGCGATAAGTCCGCCCTCGGCAGCTTCGGGCGAAACGTGACCGATTGCCGCGCCGCGGGAAGCGCCCGAGAAGCGTCCGTCGGTTATAAGCGCAACACTGCCGTCAAGTCCCTTGCCGACAATTGCCGCTGTGGGAGCGAGCATTTCAGGCATACCGGGACCTCCCTTTGGTCCCTCATAGCGGATAACAACAACGTCTCCCGCCTTGATTGCGCCGCCAAGAATAGCGTCGCACGCATCCTGCTCGCCGTCGAATACTCTTGCTGTGCCTGTGAAATCCATCATCTCGGGCTTAACAGCGCCCTGCTTTACAACACCGCCGTTTACTGCAAGATTGCCCGAAAGAATTGCAATTCCGCCGTCTTTTCTGATAGGTGTTTCAAGCTTGTGAACAATCTCGCCGTCAGCGTCACGCGCTGCTGCAATACGGTCTGCCTGTGTGCCGCTTACGGTAAGCACGTCTGTATTCACATGACCGCCCTTTGCAAGCTCCTTAATTACAGTCTGGATGCCGCCAACTGCGTTGAGGTCGGTGATGAATATGCTGGAGGCAGGATTGAGCTTTGCAAGCTGGGGCGTCTTTTTGCTCATTGCGTCGATATCCTCAAGCTTTATATCAACCTTTGCCTCGTGCGCGATTGCAAGCAGATGCAGAACGGTGTTGGAGGAAGCTCCGATTGCCATATCTGTTGAAAGAGCATTCTCCATATTCTTCTTGGTAAGTATATCAAGCGGTCTGATATTCTGCTTAACAAGCTCTACAACGCGTTCGCCCGATTCCTTTGCAAGACGGCGGCGCGCAGAATTTACAGCAGGCTCTGTTCCTGCCGTGGGAAGTGCAAGACCGATAGCCTCTGTAAGGCAGTTCATAGAGTTTGCAGTGTACATTCCCGAGCAGGAACCGCAAGTGGGACAAGCGTTGTTCTCATAATCCTTGATTACATCGTCGCCAATTTCGCCGTTGGTGTACTGACCGATTGCTTCATATATCTCGGAGTAACCCACACGCTTGCCCTGAACGCAGCCGGGGTTCATAGGTCCGCCCGAGCAGAAAATTGCGGGCAGATTAAGTCTTGCAGCAGCCATTACCATGCCGGGAACAATCTTGTCGCAGTTGGGAATGAATACAACGCCGTCAAGCGGGTGAGCAGTCAGCATAACCTCGATAGAATCTGCAATAAGCTCGCGCGAAGCAAGGGAGTATCTCATGCCCTTGTGGTTCATTGCAAGACCGTCGCACACGCCGATTGTGAAAAACTCAAACGGAACTCCGCCTGCGTTTCTGATTCCGTCTTTTACGCAGCGCGAAATCTCATGCAGATGCTGATGTCCCGGAACATAATCCGAGGCTGCGCAAACAACCGCAATAAAAGGCTTGTTCATCTCGCTGTCGATTACTCCGAGCGACTTTAATACCGCTCTGTGCGGAGTTTTTTCAACTCCTGCTTTGATTAAATCACTTCTCATAATGTATTCCTTTCTTTTTGGGTATGTTTATTTGAAAGCAAAATGCTTTGTTTACCTTTCGCTCTTATACAGCATTGCCGCGCCGATTATGCCCGCGTCATTGCCTAAGCTGCACACCGTTATCTCGGTGTTCTTTTCGCTGCGCTTGGAGTACACCTGCTCTTTTACCTGCTCTTTAAGCGGTACAAGCAGAGTATCACCCTCGTTACAGACTCCGCCGCCGATACACAGAATGTCGGGCTGGAAAATATTGATAACGTTAGTTATACCGATTGCAAGATACTTTACATATTTATCGGTAACTTCCTTTGCAGCGGTATCACCCTGTTTCATGGCTCTGTACGCTGTCCGCGCGCTTACCTTGCCGTCCTCTGCAATATATTTTGCCATTAAGGAATCGGGATGGAGCTTTACTGCCTCGGCAGTCATGCGAACAAGTCCCGTTGCGGAGGAATACGCTTCAAAGCAGCCTTTTCTGCCGCAGGTACACGCTGCGCCGTCGGCTTCAATTACCGTGTGACCTATCTCGCCGCCCGCAAAGTTTGAGCCGCTGTAAATCCGTCCGTCTATAATTATTCCCGAGCCGACGCCTGTTCCAAGCGTGATTACAACGGCATTTTTCGCGCCCTTTGCCGCTCCCGCGCAGTATTCTCCGAATGCTGCGGCGTCTGCGTCGTTGCCGAGATATGTCTTTACTCCGAAATGCTTTTCGATATCACTGCGAAGCGGAACATTCACAAAGCCAAGATTGTTGGAATACTCCACAGTGCCGTTTTCGCGGTTACAAGTGCCCGGGCAGCCGATTCCGATAGACGAAAGCTCGCCGGGGCTGATACCCAGTTCCTTGCAGGCTAGCTCTGCGGCGGTGATAATATCTGCAAGAATCTCCGCATACTGCCGCGGAGCGTTTGTTTTAACCTTTGAACGCGCTATAATTTCGCAGCTGTCGTTCACAATTCCGCAGGCTATATTTGTTCCGCCGATGTCTATTCCTAAATTATAAGCCATGATGTCCTCCCGTTTTCAGATGATATCGGTAACTATTATATCACCGCTGCCGCTTATGGTATATTCCCCAGTGCATGCGTCAATAAAAATGCTGTCGCCCTTTACAGCCGTAACCTTTCCGCAATCTGCCGTGATATCAACGCTGCCGTCAAGCACAAGCAGAGAATTGAACGAGCATGCTCCCGCATTCAAATGCGCCGTGCCGTCAAGCTCCAGCTTGTTTACGTTAAAGTATTCGCACGAACGCAGCAGAGTAATCACGCCGCCCTCGACCTTTGTCGGCGCACCCTCGGCGGTTGTGGGGTACTTTGGCGGCTCAAGCTTGGTTACCTCTTTCGCCTTTTCAACGTGAAGCTCACGCGGCTTGCCGTCTTTGCCCACTCTGCCGTAATCGTAAATGCGGTAGGTAGTGTTGCTGTTCTGCTGAATTTCCGCAATCAGAATGCCCTTGCCGATAGCGTGGAGAGTTCCGCTCTCAATGAAGAACACATCACCCTTGTGTACGGGAACATTATTCGTTACCTCAAGCAGGGTGTTATCGGCAATACGCTGTGCAAACTCTTCCTTGCTGATTTCATGCTTGAATCCGTACA
>JBJESB010000157.1:0-1834 GCA_051882575.1 Oscillospiraceae bacterium | reverse complement strand
GCGCCCTCGCCCTCGCCGATAATATTTATCTGAACAGCCAGATGACCCTCCAGACCGCTGAGGTCGTTTGAATATACCTCATCCCTTACCTTCTCAAATATCTCCTGATATGTCATTATGTGTTCCTCCTGTTATATTGCTTTTCCGTGAACGGACTGATTGCGGATTATCTTCTTGGATGTGGTTTTCTCAAATTCAGCGTCTCTCAGACGAATGCGACGCATTGCCTTTGAAGCAGGAAGTGTCTTATTTATTCCCGCAACAGCGTCCTTAATAAGCTTCACCAGCTCATCCTCGGGCATTTTGCCGCACAAGTCGGGGTTGGGGAATATCTCTGCGCACAGCACATCGTCGTCATCATATACCATGACCTCTGACACAAAGTCCAGCTCGTCAAACTTGTTTTCCAGTTCCTCGGGCGAAACATTCTCACCGCCGCTGAGAATTATCAGGTTCTTTTTTCTTCCTGTGAGGAAAAGGCGGTTTTGTTCGTCAACATAGCCCAAATCTCCTGTGCGCAGCCAGCCGTCAGGCGTGATAGACTTTGCGGTCTCCTCGGGGTCCTTATAGTATCCTGCCATTACCGAGGGGCTTTTTACCAGTATCTCGCCGTCCTCTATCTTTACGGAACAGCCGTTTACAATCGTTCCCACATCCTCCAGCAGGTCGAGGCAGTCAATTGGCTTGCAAGCTATTCTCGGAGCGCACTCGGTCATGCCGTAGCCTTGAAGCAGGCGTATTCCCATATCGTTGTAAGCTTTCTGAAGTTCAGGACTGAGATACGCTCCGCCGCTGTACATCAGCTTCAATCTTCCTCCGAAAACAGCGTTCGCAATCGCCCCTATCGGTATCTCCGGCTTTGCCGCTGCTGCCGCCTTTATCTGCTTATAGATAGTCTTTGCTATCATAGGAACAACCAGCATAATTGTGGGATGGAATAATTTCAGGTTCTGCGGGATATGCATCAGCGAATCATTCAGGCAGAGCTGTGAGCCGTATCGCATTGACAGCAGGATATCGCAGGTGAAGCAGTAGATGTGATGTATGGGCAGAACGGATAACACCACACCATCGGCATCGCTCTCATTGTCACAGCACATGGCGTTGTCGATAAAGTTCCTGTTTAACAGCATAACGCCCTTGCTCTTTCCAGTAGTGCCGGATGTATAGGAAATAGCCGCCAGCGCATCGGGCGAAACCGCCGCGGGCTCATTCGGAGCGTATTTCTCAAGAATTTCTGTCAGTACAAGGTCGCCGGTGGGGTTTTCAGCGGGAGCGCTGCGGTTTATGCAGACATACTTCGCAACGTTTGGGCAGTTCTGCTTCAGCAGCGGAATAAGCTTCTCATACCTCGCGTCGTAGAAGAATATCACGGAATCCGACCTGTTGAGCAGCTCAATGATACCCTCAGGGTTTAACAGGGCGTCCAGCGGAACGGCAGCGTTGCCGCCGAAAACAGTGCCGAAATAGCTGACTATCCAAGCGTAGCTGGAAGGTCCTATCACTGCTGCATGAACAGGCTCTCCCCCGCCGCGTACCTCGTTCACAAAGCTGCATACGCGGCAGGCGTCGCGGTAGAAATCGTTGAAGGTCTTGTCGCTGATATCCTTGCCCGCTTTCTCACGGATATAAACTCTGTCGCCGTTTTCTCTCGCGGACTCCCGCGCAAGGTCGAGAATGGTGCTGATTTTCGTCTTGTCCATAAATACCTCCCGTCAGTTTTTCAGGCTTTCAATGTATGCCATAGCTTCGCCTATGGTGTGAATATCCACGATTTCCGCTTCGTCCACGGTAACGCCGAATTCATCCTCCAGCTCGCCAAGCACGCACATGA
>JBJESB010000156.1:0-6989 GCA_051882575.1 Oscillospiraceae bacterium | reverse complement strand
GTATGTGCGAGGACATTTTGATGTATAATAAACGCTCTGCGTTTATTATACCATATTCTATCGTATTTTGCAATACAAATAACCTCTTGGAATCGGATGATGAAACATTTTGTACATAGTGAAATCGGCAGTCGTGAGATTGACTGCCGATAATTTTTTGGGGGGCGTAATTACTGTGAAAATGGCTTAATAAAGCCGTTTATGAGGAATGCCGTATTCCGACAGCCACATTGCAGTGGGGAGCATAATGCTCGAATTGCCATCTTACAGGGGTGGCAAAATCCGCAGGCTATTCGTTTCTTCACGCAATCAATTCCCCTTCAAAACCAAACACTCTGTTTTGGTCCGAAATGGTAAAACAAATGACAGTCCTGAATTTCAATGCAAAATTAAGAAAAAATTAAGGGAAACATACAAAATTTATTAAGAAATATATGCTAAAATAAATCAGCAACAAATTTATTATCTTTTATCAGATAAAACGGTTTGGCGGAAATTCATATCGGGAAAGCAAGGTAATTTGAAATGAAGTACATATTCCTCAACCTAAAAAATCTTGCGAAAAACGAGAAATTCATATTTGCGGTAATGCTGGTGTGCATTTTCGTTTCCGCATGGATAATGACATTCTCCTACGGACTGTATCAGAACTACCATTCAATGCGAATTGAAAGCGAAACCGACAGCAAGGAGATATGTCCCGAAATCGCAGCGGGAGAAACGCTGACGCAGGGCGAGCTGAAACTATATCTCGACTCTTTGTCCGATACGGTATTATCAGGCATGAATGTTATATTCTGCTCCACATCGTTTGAATTTGAACACACTGACCCTTATTCCTCCGAAAGCTATATGAGAGAGTCAGCGGTTGTATCAAGATTTACGGTAAGCGGCGGAGAATACCGTACCTCGCCCTATATTGCCGATATATGGAGCAAGAACGCTATGATTAAAACGGGGCGTTACTTTACGGACGCAGACGAAACCGAGGGGCTTTGCGTTGCAATGGTTGACGACGCATGGGTAAACGACCCGCTGCGAAGTCAGGATTACGCAGAGCTGCTTGACGGTTCTGACACGATTACATTATTCGGAGAAAAATACAGCATTATCGGAACGCACAGCTCATTCGGCGCGGCAGTGCCGTTCCTGTCACTGCCGGGCGATGCTGTGATGGATAGCTTTATATTATCCTTTGAGAATGCAGTATCACGCAAAAGCTATGACGAATTGAAGAGCAGAGCGGGCGAAATACTGCCCGGCAAGCTGATTTTCCCCGAGCTGCCGTTCCCTGACGAGGAAAGCATTTATATTTATAACAACATCATGCTGATTTCGGCGCTGATTGCTGCGCTTACTATTATAAACTTTGCTTTGCTGTATGACTTCATTTTCAAAAAGCGCCGCCGACAGCTTGCCATAATGCGTATCTGCGGCTGTACTCCGCTTCGCGCGTGGGGAATATGCCTTGGGGAATGCTGCGTGGTCTGCGTGCCGATATTCCTGTTAGGAATGGCGAGCTTTATCCCGTTTATGCACGGCTTCCTTTCGGATATTTTCATTTATATGGAGGACTCATACTCCCCTGTAATTTATGCGGCTATTTTCATAATTTATCTGGTTATGCTGCTTGTAATTATGGGTGTAAAGCTGATTGTTCAAATCAATATAACCCTGTCGGAAGCTCAGAAAAAGGGGGTGGGCTAATGCTGCTGAAAACCGCCTTACGGAATTTGCAAAAAAATCCTGTATCGAACATTATCTGCCTCATTCAGCTTTCGGCGGTATTTCTGATAACTGCCGTTATGGTGTCGGCAATGTCTGTGCGCTATCGCACTTATGAGCCGGTGCGTGATATTCTTGAAAGCAATGGGGTGTACTGTATGTACAGCCCTGCCTGCGGTGCGGTGAAGCCCGGCGGAGTGACTGCCGATATCAGGGATTCGATATTTTCGGTGGAGGAACTGCGTGAATATTTGCAGGCGGACAGCGTTATCACCATTCAGACTGCGGCTGCTGTTCCGTGTGCCATTAACGGCGAAGAAACCGATGTAAGCCTGTATAAACCTGCACATCCCTTGTTTTACGATGACGAGCTGCTGTCAAGATACAAGCCCGAGCTTAAAAGCGGCAGGTGGATTTCAAAGGACTCCGAAGAGCTTGAAGTTGTAATTCCCGAGGGAATGTACGGCGCTGATATCGGCGATACTATTGACTTTTGGATTGTGCAGGTTAATGAACCTAAGCAATTGACTGCACGCGTTGTCGGAATACTGAAGGACGGTACGGAAATTCTGGGCAGAGAACGTTTTCGTGAGGAATACGGCGATAACTACCGATTGATGTATAAGCCGTATTATCTTGAACTTGAAGAAGGGAATAATCCTGTTATGCTTGCGTCATCAAGCGCACTTAACAGGCTTTACCCCAATGTTGAAGCAATGATGGATTCGGCATTCTTCCTGTACGACGATATGACCGAAGAAGAAACGGCGCGTGTCCTTAGAAACGCGGCTGGGCTAAGTCCGTTTATAACGATACAGCTAAGTGAAATGAATGCCAACAGCAAGGCGTATCTGCGCGAGCAGCTTTTGCAGCTTCTTCCGATTGTGGTTGTACTTTTGATTCTTGTTATCGTAAGCTCTGTCAGCGTATCGGCAATATCCGCGCGGCAGCGGCTGACGGACTACGCAAAATTCTATATTCTGGGGCTGCGGTGGAAGCAGTGCGCAGCAGTGAATTTCTTTCAGTCGCTTGTGATGAGCGCTGCGGCGCTTGCTATATCGGTTGTATTGCTTGCAGCGGCAAAACTTACGCCGCTGTCCGACACGATTATGATTATCATAAATCCGTGGCTGGCGCTTGCGCTGCCGGGAATACTTGCGCTGTATCTTGCTTTTTCGATGATAATGCCGCTGCTGATGATAGGCACAACTACGCCGAAGCAGCTTCTTCAGGAACAATCGGGAGGATAAAAAACTGTGATTGAAATCAATAATCTTACTAAAAAATATAACCCGAATAAGCCGAACGAATTTACCGCACTTAAGGGGATTTCTCTGACGGTCAATGACGGAGAAATGGTCGCAATTGTCGGCAAATCGGGTGCCGGAAAATCCACGCTGCTGCACATTCTTGCGTGTATCGACAGCTATCAGCAGGGCGAATATAAAATAGACGGAATGCTTGTAAGGGCGCTTTCCGAGCGGGAGCTAGCTCATATACGCAACGAAAAAATCGGTATGGTAATGCAGGATTTTGCATTGGTTGAGGATTTTACGGCACTTGAAAATGTACTGCTTCCGCTGGATTTTGCCAAAAAGAAAGCGTCCGACCGCCGCGAAAAGGCATATAAAGCGCTGAAATCGGTAGGAATGGAGGAGTATGCCAAAAAGTCGGTAAACAAGCTGTCGGGCGGGCAGAAACAGCGCGTCGCCATTGCTCGTGCTATCGCCAACGAGCCAAGCATAATCCTCGCGGATGAGCCTACGGGCGCTCTCGACAGCAAAACCGCTGCTGAAATTATGGATGTGTTCAAAAAACTCAATGACGAGGGCAAAACCGTTGTTATCGTGACTCACGATATGGGCGTTGCACAGCAGTGCGGCAGGATAATTGAAATTTCGGACGGAAGGGTAATGCGGTAGAAGTATTCCACCCTGCTTATAGGTTTGAAAAAAAATAACCTATCAGGAACTGTGCATTTGGGTATATTCCTGAGAGGTTTTTCCCGATAAAGACGCAGATATAGATTTTGTAGGTTATGCAATTTCACTTAAGACCAAAATAACCAAACTTACCTGTCGGTATTAGTTGATTCGCTCTACGCTTATAACGAGGCGGTTGAAGCAATAGCATAACACATAGCCAAAATGCACCCATTCGGTTTGAAACGGGTGCGTTTTGTTGGTGTAAGCATGACCGGATAGAAGAACGGGCGCACAGAGACGTGTACCCACAGCTTGCCGAAAAACCACCTTTCACACACCGCGAAAGGTGGTTTTGGATTTAAGCAGAATGCTCCTGCCGGAATAACGGGCGAAACAACTGCGGCTGAAAAGGCAGATATTGTATATTTAATATTAAATTTGTTCAAACCCGGAACGAAAACTCGTTCGTTCCATGTTTAGAAAACTTTTCGTTACGGGTTTTGCCTATTGGTTCCAAGTCTATTGACAGATTTACAATAATGTAGTATAATACTCCCAAGTAGAGGCTAAAGCGCTGTGCAAACGGATATCACAAAAGGTCAGCGAACAGGGCGATTATGCTGCAATGCTCTGCGAGTTCAGCGGCATTGCGGGCGATATGAACAGCGATGGTGTTCTGAATGCTCTTGACGCTTCGGCGATTTTGAAAAGAATTGTCGGATTGGCGTAATCACAACCAAATTACAGAATGTGCGTCTATTCGGGGATTTTGCGTATTGTGTTATCGGCCAAAATGTAAAGTGCCACAGCACGGCGGGCAGAAAAATTCAAAAAAATTTTGATTCGGCATTTCAAATCTATTGACAAACCCGATTTGCAGGATGTATAATTTTTATATATCCGAAAGGAGCGATTGCAATGTACAAGTATTCCGCGAAAAACAGACAGCATGAAAATCACACTGCGGAGGCATCACAGACTGTGGGCATTACCGATAATCAGGCGCTTGCCGCAATGTCACAGTACTATGACGATTCGCGAAAAACTGCACATCAGGTAGATATCGGAGACGCTCTTCGCGCAAGAATGAGCGCTTCGTTCGGCGAGGCGGCGGGAGATGTAAAAATTTACAGCAACAGCGGCATTGCCGATATCGGCGAAAAGGGCTTTGCAAAGGGCAACGAGGTACACCTCGCGCCGTCAGTTCTTTCGGACAGCAGTTCCCTTGAAAGCGTACTCTCGCATGAAATGACGCATATTGCGCAGCAGTCTGCGGGCAGAGCATACGGCTCGGGTCTTCTTATGGATGACGCGCAGGAAAGCGAAGCAAACAGCGGTATGGGTATGCAAATCGGCACGCTTGCTTCGGCGGACTATGCTCCCATGCAGGGCAATCTGGCGACAGGGCTTTGGAAGCGCATGAAGAACAAGGTCAGAACCAAGCTCAACAGAGGCGGCTATGCTGACAAAAAGCAGCAGGCAAGAGCTGCTGTGGCAAATACAATGAGCTCGGGAAGTCCTTTGGCGGATACCTTTGAGTCGGAGCTTGGGCAAAGCAGGCTTCTGTCTTACACAGAGGGTCTTTCCGAAGCGGACAGAGCGGAAAGGGCTTCGCATGATGATGAATATAATGCGCATTATGACGAGGCGGCAAGTCAGCATCTTGCAGGTATGAGCGACGCTTACAAGGATACGCTTACATCCATGAGCGGCGATTTTGAGCGGTATAACAGAAATCAGACCTCTATGCGCGATGAAACAGCCGACGAGCGAATAGGTCGTGCCAACGAGCGAATGAAGGCTCTTTCGCTTATGGAAGCAAAGCTGGGCAGCAAGCCCACCGACGATGCATTTAACAATGACGCTCATGTTAAGGCGCTGAGGAAAAAGGTAACCTCGGCAAGAGATGAAGAAGTGGCTCTGTTAAAGACTCTGCCCGGCTATCAGGAAGGTCTTGACGCAATCAAGCAAAGGGTTGAAGCGGTGCAGTCCGCCGACTCTAAGGATGTCGGCTCGCACAACAAGCGCCTTGACGACCTGAAATCGGCTGAAATGGATTTGTACAAATTCCAGAAGAAATTTGACGGCGCGGCGTATGACACAACCTTCAACGCTATAAATATTCGTATTTCGCAGCTGTTCAAGCAGCTATACAGCATGACCGACCGGAACGGCTGGGATTTCCACCGCGCAGGTACAAAGGACGCCGATGCGGACGCAAGGGCAAACGCCTTGTGGAAATCCGTCAGAAGCGGCAGCGGCGGACTTTCAATAGGCTCTAAACGCGCTGAATTCGGCGGCAGACATCATGGCAATCTCACCGGACTTGGCGACAGCGTAAAAGGCTTCAGAACGGCTACGCTTGGAAATATCGGCAGAATACTATCCACCGATACGGGTATGGATTTGGTAGACGCTCTGGTAAACGACAACGAAAATTCATCAACAATTCGTCCGGTTTCCTATAAAAACTCGACCAAGAAAGATGTACTGAACGGTCCGGGCGCGGCAGGCTGGGACGATGTGAAGAAATCCCGAATGAACGCCGACTCGACAAACACTGCGAACTACATAAGCAACAATCAGGGCACGGTTTCGGCAAATACGGGCGTTCAGTCGCTCGCCATGTACAACCACAATACCGCTGACTCGGAGATGAATGCCGTGCTGGGCGACGGTACGACGGTTATTTCGCCGCAGTATGTTGCGCTGGCGCATGAGATGATGCATTCCCTGCATAATAACAAGGGTATAAATCTGCGCCACTACAAGCCCGGTGCAAAGGGCTTTGAGGGCTCTGCGCGCTGGAGTAACCTTGAGGAGCTTGCCACAATGTACGGCACGGATAAGGTAACCTCCGACACCTTTGACAGCACAGCCTCGGATTTCTCGGGCTATGACGACAGAACAAGAGATTTGATGCAGAAGTATGTCGGCAATATCAACGAGCAGAAAATGCGCGACGAGCTTGGCATTAGGGGCAGATATGGTCACGCCTCACCCGATTCGACGAAAATCAATTCCAGAAAGAGAAAGAAGTAATCGGAATAATACTTAAAAACCTCCTGTTTGCGCAGGAGGTTTTAGTTTTTTTGCGTTTGTTAATAGACTTGCCGATTTGGCATTACGCCGCCACAATCTTATAGTAAATCTTTGATGTCAGCGTATACACAACCACATACACCACCGCGTACACCAAAAAGCACACCAAATCCACCAGCGCCAAGAACCACACGTCCATAGCGCCGAACAGCATAAGCAGCTTTGAAATCAGCCCGAATGCGAAAACAGTGTGCAGTCCCGCAGTGAGAAGCGGCAGTAAGAACATAGTCAGCACCT
>JBJESB010000155.1:0-7046 GCA_051882575.1 Oscillospiraceae bacterium | reverse complement strand
TCTTTGCTTAGCATTTTTCTTCACCCTACTTCATTATACCACATTTACGCAAAAAGCCCAGCTTTTGCCGGACTTTTTCGACAGACTGAACGGTCTTTGAGAAAATTTTCTCAAAAGTCGTTTTTATTCCCCATTCTTTCCCCATTGATATGATATAATATAATATAAGTGCTAATATACAGTCGAATTATGTCGCCTGTTGCGGCGCTAAGGGGGCGGCGGTAACGCTTGCCATAAAAACGGGGTTTCCCCAAGAAAAAAAGGAGGACTTTATGAAAGCATTAAAGTTAAGGAGGACGCTAGCGGTCTTTCTGTCGACGCTGATGATAACGCTTTGCGTGCCGTTGACGGCGATAAGAGCGAGTGCGGGGACAGTAGTAACATTTAATGTAACCGAACCAAGTTCTTTTCCACCTGTGTTGTATGAAGGACCTGTCCCTTCAGAACATTCTCAATGTTTGAATTTCACACTAACAAATTTCTCAAATGGACGCCCCAATACAACAATTACGATAAGTAACAAATTCATATCCGATAGTTATAACAGTAGTTATCAAAGCGTTTCAAGTTATGAAGCCGGTAAAACATACTATGTATGGTTAGTAATCACAACAACTTCAGATAATGATTTTTCAGCAGTCGCTTCCGCAATATGCTCTACTTGTAACACGACACTTACTAGACATAGCCTTGACCTTAGCACTAATACTATAATTATAAAACATCTGATTGGTACAGCTAAATCAAAATATACCGTAAACTTTAATGCAAACGGCGGCGTAAGTGGTACAAAAACAACCGATACAGGGCTTACCTCTACATCATATCAAATACCAAACGATGCAACACCCACAAGAGAAGACTTTAACTTTTTAGGCTGGGCAGAAAGCGATGATGCAACAGAAGCACAGTATGTAGCGGGTGCTACCATTACTCTTACATCACCAACAACTACACTCTATGCAGTTTGGGAACACACTGCCCACAATTGGAGCTATTCCGCAAGCGGAAACAAAATAACCGCAACCTGTACTCAAACAGGCTGTAAGTATAACACAACAGGCGCAACGCTTACACTTAATGCTCCCGATGCCGACTATACCGGCAGCCCATACACCGGAGCAAGCGTTACAAAGAGTTTTTCCGGTCTTCCCGACGGAACATTTTCCTATGTAAGCACAGACGGCACAACATATCCCGAAAGCTCAACTGCCCCCACAAATGTCGGCTCATATATGGCGTTTGTAACGGCAGGCGGTAAAAAAGCATATACGTTATTTAATATAAATCCATGCAGTATGGTAGGCATCTCCGCCGCCGATGTTACCAAAACCTATGACGGAAACTCTTACGGCATAGAGGTTAAGGGCATACCCGAAGGTGCACAGGTCAGGTACGGTGAATCGCAAGTCGGCTGCACATCGGACGAAAGCCCCAAATATACCGACGCAGGTACATACTGGATATTCTACAAGGTCACAAAGGAAAACTATGCCGATTTCACAGGCTCTGCAAAAGTTACTATCAACAGGGCTGATTATTCGGGCGAAAAGACCACCGAAAAAGAGATACTTGCAGGCGAGGTCAACGAAAATCTGACCGTAACGCTCCCCGCAATTCCCGATAATATGAGCTACGGCACACCCACATTCGGTATGCCTGTAACAGAGGCAAGCGTAACCGACGGCGTTCTTACATTCAGCACAGACAACAACTCTATCGACTCACAGGATTATTCCATATTTGTTCCTGTTAAGGGCACAAACGCAAACTATTTTAACTACGAGATTACCGTAACTCTCACAGCAAAGGCTTGCCCTCACAGCAATGTGGAAACCGTCTGGACTTCCGACAGCACAGGGCATTGGCACAAGTGCCCCGATTGTACCTCAAAGCGTGATTTTGCGGCTCATACCCCCGCAGAAGCAGTTAAGGAAAACATAGTCCCCGCTACCTGCACGGTTGGCGGCTCTTATGATGAGGTTGTTTACTGCTCGGTATGTAATTATGAGATATCAAGAACCCCCAAGACAGAAGACCCCTTGAATCACAGCTTCACAAACTATGTTTCCGACAACAACGCTGACTGCACCACAGACGGCACAAAGACCGCCGTGTGCGACCGAGAGGGCTGTGACGTTACCGACACCGTACCGGATGTTGACAGTAAACTAGGTCACGCTTGGAGCGACAAGTACACCTACGACACCACTCACCACTGGCACGAATGCACACGCACCAACTGCCCCGGCATTGCCGACAACGCCGATAAGGGCAGCTATGCGGAGCATACTTCAAGCGGTGCTGCAACAGAAGATAACGATGAACACTGCACGGTTTGCGGATATGTTATCAATCCTCCGCTTAACCATGTTTGCAGCAACAATGTACCCACATTCGTTACCGAAGTACCCGAAACCTGTACAACAGACGGCGTAAAGGCGCATTATCTGTGCCGCTGCGGTAAGCTATATGCAGATGAGGCTGCAACGATTGAAGTAACAGCCGCAGACCTTAAAATACCTGCACACCATGTTTTCAGCGAAGCGTGGTCGCACAACAATACGCATCATTATCATATCTGCACGGTATGCGGTGATTTCTCCGAGAATATTCCTCACACCTACGGCGAATGGGTGATTACTACCCCTGCCACAAAGACCTCTGACGGCGTTAAGGAGCGCACTTGCTCCGTATGCGATTACAAGCAGACGGGCGTTGTTAAGTATGTTCCCGAAAGCGACGACGATGACGAAACAGGCGATGTAAAGAATATTACAGACCCCACCACAAACGCAAACGAAAGCAATATCGTCCTGTCTAAGGAAGATATTATCGAGAAGTTCAATCTCACTCTTGAGGAACTGACCGCTATCGAAAACGGCGCAGAAATTGATGTTTTCCTCAAGGTAACGGACGCAACCAATTCCGTTTCCGATGATGACAAGGCAAAGACCGAGGCTGCTCTTTCAAAGGGTATGTATATAGGTCAGTACCTTGATGTTCAGCTCTGGAAGCGCATAACCAAGGGCGGCATTTCTACCGATACTCCTGTAACTGCCACTAACGGCGCTGTAACTATCACATTCAAAATGCCCGAGGCTCTTATCAGCGCAGCTTCCGGCAGAGAATACTTCATTATCCGTGTTCACAACGGAACAGCAGATATTCTTTACGGAGATTTCGACAAGGCAACAGGCATATACAGCTTTGAAACCGACAGATTCTCCAGCTATGCAATCGGATATATCGAAAAGGTTGACAACCCTGTATTTGACCCCGCAGACGGCACGGAGTTCAGCGGCTACTTGTATGTTAAGATTTCTACGCCAACAGACGGCGCAGTAATTTACTACACAACAAACGGCACAGACCCCACTGCCGAAAGCTCACAATATACTAATGCTGTCCAGATTACTTCCGGTACTACATTTAAGGCTATTGCCGTCAAGGACGGAATGGCTGACAGCGATGTTGTTACCGCAAGCTACACTAAGAAATCGGGCGGCGGTGGATATCATCCTACAAGACCTGTTCGACCCGTCGAGCCGTCCAACCCCGATGAGCCCGCCAACCCCGATGAGCCCGCCAACCCCGACGAGCCCGCCAACCCCGACGAGCCGTCCAATCCCGACGAGCCGTCCAACCCCGACGAGCCGTCCAATCCCGACGAGCCTACCAACCCCGACGAGCCCGTCAACCCCGACGAGCCTACCAACCCCGACGAGCCGTCCAATCCCGACGAACCTTCCAACCCCGACGAGCCGTCCAACCCCGACGAGCCGTCCAACCCCGATGAGCCGTCCAATCCCGACGAGCCGTCTGAAACCGATGAGCCGTCCAACCCCGACGAGCCGTCCAACCCTGACGACCCGTCCAATCCCGACGAGCCGTCCAACCCCGACGAGCCGACAGATTCAGAAGACCCCAACGAAAACGGTGAAAGCGAAGATAACGAAGGTAACAAGGGCAATCCCGATACCGGCGTTGCAGTTAGTACCGTACCGTTAATTGCGGCTGCTATCATGTTTGTAACCCGTCGCAGAAAGAAATAATTCAATAGTAATCAGCCGCCATATCTGTTACGGATATGGTGGCTGAAACTATGGTATCAGTATGGGAAATGTAATCTTATTTGCTTGCAAGCAAATAACAAATCGTTTGTTGAAAACTCGACTTTTTTAGTGTATAATCGGACATGAAAAAAGGCATTGAAGAATTTTGACTAATATGATATGTTGAACTTAAAAATAGCCTTGAAGATGGTATATACAGAAATTCGGTTTTTTTCGCTCTTCACTTCTTCCGGTGGCTATCGGTGACAGTAGAACAAAAGAAATGAAAGGAGCAAGTAAGCGTTGTCTACGATAAATATTTTTCAGATAAGTTTTGAAATTTGGGGCTGTATCATAAGTGTAATTGTATGCATTCTTCTCGGCACGGCGACGTTTAATAAAAATGACGCTGTTGGCAGAAAAATCTGGAGAATGATTCTGATAAACAATTTTATTCTGGTCAGCGACGCTCTCGCCTACATATACAGAGGAGATATATCGTCTGTCGGGTGCGCGTTTACGCGAATCAGTAATTTTTCCCTGTTCGCGCTGCAATACCTGCTACTCGCGCTTTTCTGCAATTATGTGAAGCATATTACCGCCAAGGGAAATTTGAAGTCAACGTGGTGGGACTATCTTGCCTATTCCGTGCTTGCAGGCGGATTTATCGGACTTGTAATCACGCAGTTTACGGGACTGTATTATTCCTTTGACGACACCAATCACTATCACCGCGAAAACGGGATATGGATAAGCTTTGCAGTATGCTCAGCGGCTATTGTTATTTGCTGCGTCAGATTATGGCTGTGTAGAAAAAATCTCAGCCGAAACGAAAAGTCAACATTTGTGATGTGTGTTGTTATAACATTGATATGCCTTGCCGTTCAATTTGCTTTCTACGGTCTTTCACTAATCAACACTGGTATGACAATATCCTTGCTGCTGATGTACATCAGACACAGCAAGGCGCAGTATGAGATTTTCATAGATAACAGTATTGAAGAAGCAATCAGAGATACGAAAGCCCTTTATGAACGAAGGTCCGTTTCGAATTGCGCCGCAAAGAAAACGGGGGAGGTTCTGTATGAAGAGAACAAAGAATAACCTTATTACGATTATTGTTCTTGGTATAGTGCTGGCTTCGCTTCTGATTGGCGTATTAGCAATTACCAGCTTCCGAAATGTCATTGATAATAATAATTATGATATTATGCTTCATCATTGCAAAGAGAACTCCGATAATCTTAACAAACGCTTTTCGGAAATCGAAACCTTAGTTCACACGCTGTCCGACTATTATGTGGAGCAATTGGACTGCGCCGACGATTTGAGAAACGACGCGTTTCTTGCTGAATATACCGAAGAAACAAGCAAAATAGCTTACTCAATCGTGAGGAATAACAAGGCAATTGTGGCTTGCTATTACCGCCTTAACCCTGAACTTACTAACTCCAAAGCGGGCTTTTTTATCAGCCGCACAGCCGATTCAAGCCTGCCCGAATATTTAGAGCCTACCGATTTGGCAAAATACGACACCTCTGATGTGGAAAATGTGGGCTGGTACTACATTCCAACCGAAAAAGGGGAGCCGGTTTGGCTTGAACCGTACAACAACCCAAACAACGGCATATATATGATTTCTTACGTCACCCCTATTTATATCGGCGATACGCTGATTGGCATACTGGGAATGGACCTTGATTATGACGCTATCATCAAAGCTGTGGGCAGTATTGCGCTGTATGAAAGCGGATATGCCATATTGATGGAAAAAAACGGAGAGGTCTTATATTCGGGAGAACACATTCCGGTGCTTCCCGCTGATACGGTTGAAACAATTGTCAGTGCAAGTGACGAATATTTACTGTCGTCTTATGTTCAAAAGCAACAGCTAAATTTTATCACATCCAACAAATTGCGCAACGGAGAATATCTGGTGCTTATTGTGCCCGAAAGGGAAATATACAGTACAGGAAACCGAATGACTTTCACCATAATCCTTATTGCAATTGCGGTCAGCACAATGGTAATTCTTGTGCTGACAGGTATGGTAAATCGAATTATGAACGATACGCGTATTGATAAGCTAACCGGGGCGCAAAACAGAAATGCTTATCTTGAAAAGATTGACGCGATAGAGAGTGAAATGCGTTTAAAAAAGCAACTGACTTTTGCTGTACTGGTGTTTGATATAAACGGTTTGAAAGCTGTCAATGACAACATAGGCCACGCAGAGGGCGACAGGCTTATCATTAACAGCTATAAGGCAATCAAAAGCAAATTTACGGGTGTTGATTTGTATCGAATAGGCGGCGACGAGTTTGTGATTTTCATCGAAAAACGAACCGCCGCAAGCGTTCAGATTCTGGTTGAAGAATTCAGAAGAACTATGTCCGAAAAGCACCCCGATTACAGTAAAAATCCCGACGAAGCCTCCGTATCCTGTGGATATGCTTTGTATAATCCCGAAACGGACGCAAGCTTCGAGGACACGTTCAACAGAGCGGACAGGGATATGTACGATGACAAGGAGAAATTCTACGCAGCGAATCCCATCCTGAAGAGGAGGGCATAATAGCGCTGACTTTGCGCCCGCGCAGGCGAGGTTATGTAAAAATGGACTTTGAGCAAAACACTCCCGGATTCATTGTGTGGGCTGAACCGGTAAAAACAGATATTGACAAAAAGACCCTCCTACAATTTTCTCTCGGAGATACGCCGCAGACGCAAATATCGCGTGATGAGCCGGCAGCTGCACAGTGACCAAGGCGCTCAATACGTCTCACACGAATATTATCGCCTGACACAATCATACAACATTACGCCGTCAATGTCAAGGCGCGGAAACCCGTATGACAACGCTTTAGCCGAAAACTATTTCTCAATTCTTAACACCGAATGTATCTATCGTCAGAAGATTGACACTTACAAGCAGGCGCAAAAGCTGATTGATGACTACATCTGGTTTTACAACAACGAGCGTATTCAGCT
>JBJESB010000154.1:0-1864 GCA_051882575.1 Oscillospiraceae bacterium | reverse complement strand
TCTGGTGCGCCCATATCGTGTAATAATCGGATAAGTCCGTAGATTTAAGGGCGCTGTCTGCTTCAATCCTTGATTTCTCCGCGAACAAAAGCTGTATCATGTCACTGTACAGCTTTTCAAGCTTGTTGTTTGCCAAGGGGAGTTTTTCAAGCGAGACAGTTATTTCCGCAGCGCTCTTTTTTAGCTCTGCAACGCGGTTACTGTACCTCACCGCGTCAACGATAACAAATGCGGCAGAAAACAAAAGAGATATTCCCCCCGCGTAAAAGACAGCCTCAATCGGCAGGGAATACCCCGAAAAAACCACTGCAAAAACTCCGCAGCACAAAAACCACAGAATAAAAATCCATATCCGCGATTTAATATATCCCAGCATAATTCACTCCATTATATATCCCATTCCTGCTTTTGTGGTGATAAAATCAACTATGCCGTACCTTTCCAGCTTTTTGCGCAGCCTTGAAAGATTTACGGTAAGCGTGTTTTCGTCAATGTAGCTTTCCGTTTCCCAAAGCTTGCTGACAAGCTGTTTGCGGCTGACAATTTTGCCCTTGCTTTCCATAAGGGTCATAATTATGATGAACTCATTTTTGGTAAGCTCGATTTTTTCATTCTCAAACAAAAGCGCCGCCTCGGAAACATTCAGTCTTACTCCCTTATGCTCAAGAATATCGCTTGCCGCATTACTGCCATAGCACCTGCGCATAACAGCGTCGATTTTCGCTGTAAGCACAGAAAGGTCGAAGGGCTTCGCTATGAAATCGTCGCCGCCCATATTCATAGCAAGCACAATGTTCATATTATCGGAAGCGGACGACAAAAACACTATCGGCGCGTTTGAGGTTCTGCGAATTTCCTTGCACCAATAAAGCCCGTTGTGAAAGGGCAGACCGATATCCAGCAGCGTTAAATGCGGAGAAAAAGCGGCGTATTCGCCGGTAATATTTTTGAGGTTCTCTGCGATTTTTACCTCATAGTCCCAGCCTTCAAGGTGCTTTTTCACTACATTGGCTATTGTCTTATCGTCCTCAACAATATATATCCTATACACTGACCTCACCCCATTTTCTGATTATCTTTCGATTTATATTAGCATAATTTGTGGTATTTGTCAAGGCAAGAGGTAGTGCTGTCGCAGTGAATAAATCCGAGATATGATAACAGAAAAGGTGCGAACGCATTGTCGCACCTTACACAGTTTTTCGAGAATGATTATCCTACAAAAAAACTTGTTATGCAAAAGCAGAAAAGACTGTATCAACCCCCGCGCTTCTTATAAGGACGGTCTGACCCGCCTGTGTGTCGGTTTTAGGGCGGGTTGTGCTGTTCAATCTTTTCACATTCGCGGTCGTTGATGCGTGCATGAGACGCCCTACCATCGGCTACCGTGTATGCGAAAATGTCATTATCTCCACCGAGCTTTTCCGAGCGGATATGCTCTCTCATGCGGCGATTAAGGTTGTTGCTGACTCCGACATACTCAATCTTACGAGTTGACGAGTTGATAATGCGGTATTCACCGTTCCGGTTTCGCTTTCACTGAACGTTCTGACCTCGGTAGGTATTCCGGGCTTGTAGAGTGAACTAAATAATCCCATTGTCATTCTCCTTTACTGTACATACGGTTTTGAAGGGGAATTTCTTCTTGTGAAAGCTTTATTATAAGAACCTCTGCTGTTACCGAAATCAAAGATTTCGAACAGCAACGAGAACCTTGAAATATATGTTCGCCGCTTTGCGGCGGTCAGCTGTCGCTGACTATGAGAACTGCGTTCTCATACATATATTATAAGAACCTCACGCCGTTCTCCGAAATAAATTTCGGACGGCTGTGAGAACCTTGAAATATATGTTCGCCGCTTTG
>JBJESB010000153.1:0-1877 GCA_051882575.1 Oscillospiraceae bacterium | reverse complement strand
ACGCGCGAAACAGGATAGCGGCTTGCATTGGCGCACAAGGCAGGGAGATTACCTTTACCTCGGGCGGCAGCGAGGCGGATAATCAGGCGATTTTTTCCGCCGCAAAGCTGGGCGAGAGAAAGGGGAAGAAACACATCATCTCCACCGCCTTCGAACATCACGCGGTTCTGCATACCCTTGACAAGCTGAAGAAACAGGGGTTTGAGATTGAGTTGCTGGACGTTCATCAAAACGGCATTGTGACGGCGGAACAGGTGGCGGCGGCAATCCGCCCCGACACCTGCCTTGTAACTGTTATGTACGCCAACAATGAGATAGGCACTGTTCAGCCCATATCCGAGATAGGCGCTGTCTGCCGCGAAAAGGGCGTTCTTTTCCACACGGACGCGGTTCAGGCGGCGGGACATCTTCCCATCAATGTTGCCGAGCAGAACATTGATATGCTTTCGCTGTCGGCGCATAAGTTCCACGGCCCTAAGGGCGTGGGAGTGCTCTACGCGCGAAAGGGCGTTATCCTTGAAAGCGTGATAAACGGCGGTGCGCAGGAGCGCGGAAAACGTGCGGGCACGGAGAACCTCCCCGCAATCCGCGGAATGGCGGCGGCGCTGGAGGAGGCATGCGGGAGCATTGCGGAGTATTCCGAAAGGCTGATTCCGCTGAGAAACCGCCTTATCGAGGGGCTGAACAAAATCCCCTATTCCGAGCTTAACGGCGACGCGGAGAACCGACTTCCCGGAAACGTCAATTTCTGCTTTGAGGGTATCGAGGGCGAATCCCTGCTTTTGCTGCTGGACGACAAGGGAATTTGCGCGTCCTCCGGTTCCGCCTGCACGTCGGGTTCGCTTGACCCGAGCCATGTGCTGCTTGCCATCGGCAGACCCCACGAGGTGGCTCACGGCTCGCTGCGCTTGACCATCGGCGAGGATATCACCGAAGAGGAAATCGACTATATTATTCAAGCAGTGACGGAGGTTGTGACATATCTTCGTAATATGTCGCCGTTCTGGAGAGATTTGGTAAACGGCAAGCGTCCCCATGTATTTGCAGAATGAGGTCAAATGCAAAAGTAAATGCAAAAAACCGGTATAAAGCCGCATAAAAAACCATGAAATAAGCGAAAAAATCAAGCTAGAACGAAGAAAACACTTCATTTGGTGCGAAAAACGGGCGCAGCAGTGCTTAGGGCAAGGAAAATTTGTGCAAGAATTATTGCAACGCCCATATCCATGATATTTGTGAGTGCCGAAATGCCATTCCGAAAATGTCAGATTATCATTTTAAGAGCGTCGGTCGCAGAGTCACATCATCGGGCGCAATTTTCTGCAATCCGAGAATTTTTGGTAGCTTGCGACCAATGAACGCCTTTGCTGCGTCATAGGGACATAACCCGCCGAGGCTGTCCCTTGAAACACTGTTGATGTGATTTGTCATCAGAGTAATGTCCGATTGAGTATAATTATCCATGCTGACGCCCTTAGGAATTACTTGACGAATGAATTCGTGGCTTCGTTCAATATGAGGTTTTTGCCACGAAGCCATCGGTTGACAGTAGAAGATATTGGTACGCTTGACCCCGTAATCGGTGTTTTCAAGAGAGTCGGGGTCCTTAAATTCACCGCCGTTGTCGGTAAGAATAACAGGAAATAAACGCTGAAAAATCTCAGTGCCAAGCTTCTCGTTAAGTTCGTCAAAAACAGCCTGAACACATTTCTGGCTGGCGCTTTCAATAAGGAATATCAGCATGAGGTCATATTTTGTGAAAATCATTGTCAGCAGACATTTTCCCTTTTCACGCCGCCCTTTTACCGTGTCCATTTCGACTACATCAAGCTCCGGATGGCTCTCCATAAAGGCTTTGAAATCCTCGTAGGTTCTCC
>JBJESB010000152.1:0-1879 GCA_051882575.1 Oscillospiraceae bacterium | reverse complement strand
GACGGAATTCGGCTTGTACAACATTCTCGGCATGGGCAAAAGCAATATAATGCTGGTGCTGGTCTGCGAGATTGGTATGATTTTCATCGGGGCATTCCTGCTTGGAACGGGGCTTGGAATTGCCTTTTCAAAGCTTGTGGAGATAGTTTTGATAACAATTCTCGGCGGGGAAAACTCCTATGATTTCAGCATTAACAGCGTCGTAATCGTTGAGGAATTCTGCGTGTATCTTGCGCTTTTCGGGATAATTCTCGTTCGTGGAATGCGCCAGATTCGCATAAACAATGCGGTCGAGCTGTTCCGCTCGGATAATTCGGGCGAAAAGCCGCCGAAGGCTAACCTATTTCTCGCAATTCTTGGCGCGGTTCTGCTTGTCGTGGGGTATATTCTTGCGAATATCGTGAAAAACCGGGTCTGGGCAATTCTTGCGTTTTTCGGCGCGGTCATTCTGATTATTCCCGCTACATATCTTCTGTTTATTTCGGGAAGCTCAATTGTGTGCAGGCTGCTCAAAAAGAACAAGAAATACTATTACAAGACAAATCACTTTATCAGCGTGTCGCAGATGGATTTCAGAATGAAGAAAAACGGCGCGGGGCTTGCTTCTATCTGTATTCTGGCGACTATGGCGCTTGTTTCGATTTCCGCGGTGTCGGGGTTATATTTCGGCTCGGAGCAAATAATGCGCAAGAATTTCCCACGGAATATGTCGTTTCAAATGCACAGCGAAAGCAGCGAATTTGTGGAGCTGATGACCGGTACAATGATAGACACCGCCCGCGAATACGGCGTTGAGCCGAAGAATATCGTCTGCTACAATTGCATTTCGGACGAGAACCTGTGGGTAAGCTACCGCGACAACAAGCTGCTCACAGACGAGGAACTGAACGCAATGCCAATGAGCGAGATAAACAAGCTGACCTATTACAGCTTTGTTCTTGTTCCGATTTCTCAATACAACTCGGTGATGAACGCAAATCTTGCCGTAAACAAGGGCGAAGCGCTGCTGCTGAAGCTGCCCTATGATAAGGACAACGACTGCTATGACCTTATCCCGATAAACGGCGAGCTCCATACCGAGGACAGATACAACAACGACGGCGAATTTGTTAAAACAGCGACTTGGTGCGACAAAGCGTATCTGAAATGCGTTGGTATGGTTGACGATTTCGTTGTAAGGGACGGAAAAGAGCTTAGTCCTTACGAAAATTCGGGTATCGGCGACAACGCTTACATCACGCACTATGCGTTTATCAATGACGAGGATTTTTATGAACAGCACCAAAAGCTATATGCAATGTACGGCGAATTTGAATACACCGGCGAGGTAAAAAAAGCGGACGGCAGCAGCGAAGAAATGACTTATATTATGACTTCGCCGCAGATGATAAACTATTTCGGTATGGATTTGGATTGCAGCGACGACATTATGCGGGAAATCTGCGCAGCCACGGTAAACAAAACCAATCTCATGAGAGCGCAGCGGGAGGAATACTACACAATCGACGGACAGCTTTACCGCAGGTGGGACACCGCTGCCGCATACGGAGTTTTTGAGGAGCGCTCCGAATACTATGGCTTATATGGCGGTCTGTTTTTCCTCGGCATATTATACTGCGCGGTATTTGTTGCTGCGGCGGTTATGATTATGTACTACAAGCAGATAACCGAGGGCTACGAGGATAAAATGCGCTATCAGATATTGCAGAAGGTCGGGATGACAAAAGCGGAGATACGCTCGACAATCAATTCGCAGGTGCTGACTATGTTCTTACTGCCGCTTCTCACTGCGGGTGTACACACCATTTTCGCGTTTGGGCTTATCTCTAAGCTGCTTATGCTGTTCGGCGCTATGGATGTGTGGTTTTTGGCGCTGGTG
>JBJESB010000151.1:0-1886 GCA_051882575.1 Oscillospiraceae bacterium | reverse complement strand
AAGATTTGTACGCATTGATAAAAAGAAGTATGGTATCATAGAGGGTGTAACCGACAGAGATTATTACACCAATTCTTTCCATATACCCGTATATTACAATATCAGCGCATTCAAGAAGATTCGCCTTGAGGCTCCGTATCATGCGCTTACAAATGCAGGTCATATCAGCTATGTCGAGCTTGACGGCGACCCGCTTAAGAATCTTGATGCTTTTGAGCAGATTGTCCGCTGCATGAAGGAATCCGGCATAGGTTACGGTTCTATCAACCATCCCGTTGACCGCGACCCCATTTGCGGATACACCGGAATAATTGACGACGAATGTCCTTATTGCCACAGAAAAGAGGGCGATGTCAAATTTGAACGTATCAGAAGAATCACAGGCTACCTTGTAGGTACTCTTGACCGATTCAACAACGCAAAGCGCGCCGAGGAATCACAGCGAGTAAAACACGGTATACTGGATAATGACTAAAATTCCAACAGCCGCCGCAATCAAACGGCGGCTGAATTTATGGAGGAGCAATATGGAGATAAGAATTGCAGGTACAGTTGAAGATTCAATAGTTGACGGACCGGGATTAAGGTATGTTGTTTTTACGCAGGGATGTCCCCACCATTGTGAGGGCTGCCACAATCCGCAGACGCATGATTTTAACGGCGGCAAGGTTACAGACACGGATAAGCTTTTTGAGGAATGTATATCAAACCCGCTTACAACTGGCGTCACTTTCTCGGGCGGGGAGCCTTTCTGTCAGGCAGAAGCTTTGTATCGACTGGGAGTTCGCTTAAAAGAACGAAACTACAATCTGATGATTTACAGCGGCTGGACTTTTGAAGAGCTGTGCGAAAAGGGCAGAGCAGAGGAGTATACAGCAAAGCTGCTTGGTATTTGTGATATACTGGTTGACGGAAGATTTATACTTGCCCAGCGTTCATTACTGTTGCAGTATTGCGGAAGTACGAACCAACGCGTGCTGGATTGCCAGAAGAGCTTATCAGAGGGCAGGGCGGTATTGCTGAAAAACTGAATTTTTTCTTAAACCTGTGATATATTATTGAATAAATCATTGAATTATGATATAGTATTAGTATCAGAAATAACGGGGTGATAATATCAGAATCAAGAGGATTTTAGCCGCCTTGCTTGCAGGTATTTGCATTGTCGGTTCAACAGCCTGCAAAAAGGATGACGGAAGCGGTGCAATATTCAAGTATGACATTTCAGAGAATCCCTGCTCCCTTGACCCTCAAACGGCAGCAGACCAATGCTCCGATTTGCTTATCAGCAACATATACCTCGGATTGTTTACGCTAAATGCTGATGGCAGCTTGGGCGAGGGTGTAGCGCATGATTATAAGGTATCCGACAACGGTTTGAAATACACATTCTATTTGAATGACAATATTTATTGGACAGACCAATCAGGTTATGAGGCGGAATGCACCGCAGATGATTTCGTATATGGATTTGTTCGTTTATTCAAGCCCGAAACCAGAGCTGCCCGCGCATCAGAGTACTTTTGCATAACAAACTCTGAAGCTATTAACCGAGGCGTATTAACAGACTACACCCAGCTTGGCGTAAAAGCGGTAGGCAAGCTTGAACTGGAAATCAATCTCACAACGGCAAATTCACGTTTTCTTGAAATGCTTGCGGATACTCCCGCAATGCCGTGCAGCGAGGACTATTTTATCAAATCGCAGGGAAGGTATGGGCTTTCAGCGGAAACAACCCCCTCAAACGGAGCATTCTATGTTAAATCATGGGCTTATGACCCATACACCGTAACCGATAATAATAATCTGATACTACGGCGAAATTCAAAGAATGCGCAAGCACTTAATACCATGCGCTCGGGTTTGAATTTTTTTATAGTAGATGA
>JBJESB010000150.1:0-7248 GCA_051882575.1 Oscillospiraceae bacterium | reverse complement strand
ACCGCCGCAAAGCGGCGAACATATATTTCAAGGTTCTCACAGCCGTCCGAAATTTTATTTCGGGGAACGGCGTGAGGTTCTTATATTATAAAGAAAAAGGATGGGAATTTATATGGATATCTCACAGGCGCAGAAGCTGATTGACAACTATAACAGACAATCCGTTCATTCCGAGCAGGACGATTTTATGTATGCAGAGGCGCTTCAGTATTTGTTTGACGAAACTCACGACCCGAAATACATAGCCGAGCTGGGCTTTTTTTACTATGAGAGCCGCCGCTTTGAGCTTGCGCTGAAGTACTACGAAATGGCGGCAGAGCTGGGCGATGATTCTGTGATTCCGGGATTGGGGTATATCTGGTATTACGGAAGAACCGGAAAAAGTGATTACGACAAGGCTTTCTATTGGTTTTCCCGTGCCGCAGAAAACGGCGATATTCAGTCGGAATACAAGCTTGCCGATATGTACAAAAACGGCTACGGCGTTGATAAGGATTACGAAAAGTACAAGGAGATAATCGAGAGCCTTTACCCAAAGGTCAAAAACGCGAGTTACCTGCACGAGCCGCTCCCCGAAATCGCAACAAGGCTTGCGAGAATACGCGAGGAGCAAGGAAGGGTTGATGAAGCCGTGTCGCTGTATTTTCAGGCAAGGCGCTTCCTTGCGCAGAGAATACAGTACAGCCCATTTTTCGGAAATCTAAATATTATGATGTGGCTGATTGACGACCTTTACAGGCTGGTTGAATTTGACGAGGAAAATATGGATTTGTTCGACCTGTATTGGCTGCTTAAATCGCCGAACAAGGTGACGTTTTATTATGAAGAAAAACTTCAAACGGTTGAAAGCGCTGAAGCGGAAGGAGAAATCGCGGTTTGCTTCAACGGCAAGTGGTTCTCAAACCGCGAGGATTTTTTCGCGAAAGCCGAGCTTGACGGAATGCTGCTGACTGCAATACGATGCGAGCTTTACGGGTTCAGAGTGGAGTGAATAATGGAGATTGTAAGAATATCGGGCGGAGATTATTTTGAGTACGAAACTCTGCTGTTAAGGCGCGACGCTCTTGAGCGCGAGGCTGGATTATATCTGAACGAATACACGCGCATTTTCGGCGAGCTGCTAATGGAGCAGTACAGAGCGTATATACGCTGCATTGAACTGAAAAAGAAGATAGGGTTCTGTCAGGCGGCGGAAAACTGCGGAGCAAAAGTAAATGAAGCGGAGCTGAATGCGTACATCTCCTGTGAAATGGCGGAGTATTACGAAAAACTCGCGGATATGGCTGCGGAGAATGAACTGTGCCGCAAGGCAGAAACAGTCCCCGAGATTGACATAAGGAAAATCAAGAAAATCTACCGCAGCCTTGCAAAGCAGCTTCATCCGGATATCAGCCCGCTGACTGCGGAACATCCCGAGCTTCTTGAATTGTGGAACAGGGCGGTGACAGCATACAAGTGCAATTCCCTTAAAGAAATTGAGGAGGTTCAGCTTTTGGTGAACTCGTTCCTCGAAAGAAACGGAATTGAACACGCAGAAATGGCAATTCCCGATATCGGCGCAAAAACAGAGCGCCTGAAGGCAGAAATTGAGCGTATTATTTCTGCCGACCCGTATCAGTACAAGTTTCTTCTGCAAGATGAGGAGCTTGTGAAGGAGAAGAAGGAAGAATTACTCGAGAGCATTGACGAGATGACCGCATACTCAAATCGGCTGAATGAGATATTGATTGTTCTGTTGGGTAAGGAGTGAGAACCATGTCGGATAATCAGATTATCATAAGCAAGGAAAACATCGTTGCGCTTTCGGCGAACAACGGAATTACAGAGATGATAAAGCCCCTGATGAAAGAGGTGTTCCTGATATCAACATTTGTTGCGGGAACAACCCATGTCAAAGACAAGTCTGTTTTTGAGGAAATCAAAGAGGGCGACAAGCTGATTCTGAAACGACAGCCCGACAACCGATTTGATGAGCTTGCTATTATGGTTCTCACGCAATCGGGCAAGAAACTCGGCTATGTTCCCGAAAAGGACAACCCTATTCTTGCACGCTTAATGGACGCAGGAAAAAAGCTCACTGCTTCGATTGAAACTATCTCGGTAAAGGGCAGTTATCACACGATAAGCATTGGCATTTCGCTTGTGGATTTCTGACGGGAGGTGAAAATATGGATGCTGTTGATATTATCGGGCAAGAGGGCTTTGAGGAAGCGCTTGACATGGCGTATGATTACCACGATAACGAGCAGTACAGCGTAGCGATAGCGTATTACCGCGCGCTGATAGACTATGGGTGCAATCAAGAAAAAGACCGATAGTATCGTGAAAACAGCGCTTAAAGAAACCGATATGCGCAAACGCGCAAAAGTGCTGTACGACTGGCTGATGAAAAACACCTACTATAGCTATGAAGGCTTTTCGGCTTATGACGCTATTGTGAATGGTGCAAGCGTATGCGAGGGCTACGCGAGGGCGTATGCTTATCTTTGTCAGAGCGCGGGTATTCCTGCGACCGTTGTTTCCGGTTCGGGTCATGGCGGAGCACATATGTGGACAATGGTATGGATAGACGGAAAATGGCTTCACGCAGACGCAACATGGGATGACCAGCCGTCCGTTACCTATGAGTATTTTCTGAAGGACGATGAGTTTTTCCAAAGAGACCATCTGGCACAGGAAAACTCAAATTATGTCATAAACCCCAGCCACATGAAGGTGAATTGGGAAAAGCTCAACTCGGAATTTGACAAGCTTGTTGAAGCGATTTACGCAAACTATCAAAAGGGAATATACACAACGGCGTATTATCTTTCCGATGTAACTCTTATGGGCGCTATGCTCGAAAAATATGCCTATGACCTCCGAAGCAGATTATATGAAAAAGGCATATACATGGACCCGTGGTATTCTTATTGGAACGAGAAGATTTCCATTCAGTTAAGAAACTGAAAGCGGTAAAACTTAACAGAAGGACGCTTTGAGGCAAATTGCAATATCAGAGAGAATGTTCTTCTTCCCGAATATGGACAGAAAATGGCAGCGGAGCTATGAACAGGCGGTTATTATGTATTTAAGGAAAAAAATGGAATAAAATCTGCCTAAACCCGGAGCAAAAACCCGTTCGTTCCATGTTTAGAAAACTTTTCGTTGCGGGTTTTGGCTATTGGTTCCAAGTCTATTGACATATTCCAAATATTGCAGTATAATACTTCCAAGTATAGGCTAAAGCGCTGTGCAAACGGATATCACAAAAGGTTTGCGGGCGCAGTAAACGATACTATGGAGGAAGATTTATGACGAAGAAACTGAAGAAACCAATAGCGTTCCTTACGGTGTTCGCTATGTTTTTGTCAATGCTGGTGTATTTCCCCGCGGGGACTTTCGGCAGCTTTGATTTCGGCGTGAGGGCAAGTGCGGCGGGTACGATAACACCGTCACAGCCGACAATCGGCGACGGCTCGTCGGGCAACCCGTATCAAATCACCTCTGCGGCGGAGCTTTACTGGTTTGCAGACTGCGTGAAAGACAGCATGCAAAATTTGATATACTATTCTGTGTATGCCATTCTTATGAATGATATTACGCTTAATGAGAATGTGCTTGACGAAGACGGAAATCTTAACCCAGGTCCGTTTAACGAGTGGACGCCCATAGAAGAATATCGAGGTTTTTTTGATGGTAACAATAAAACAATCAAGGGCTTGTACATCAATTTGCCCGATACCGATAATGTCGGGTTTATCAGTAAGAATACTAGGGTTAATGAGTCTATAAATAATCTTACCCTTGAAGACTTCTACATCTGCGGAAAAAGCAATGTCGGAGCTTTCTGCGGCTACACCAGTCAGACGACCCTGACCGGCTGTACCACTAAGAATGGTAAGGTTGTAGGAAAAGGAGATTCGGTTGGCGGTTTAGTCGGCTATCAGAAGTGGTCAACTCTGAAAGGCTGCGAAAACAATGCCGTTGTTGAAGGATATGGTGAATACATAGGCGGAATTTCAGGTTATATGTATGGTGATGCTGATTGGATGGCTATCATAACCGAATGCCGCAACAACGGCGCAGTCACCGGTTACGGAACTGTTGACGGAACAACCGGCGAGACAGTCAAGGGTGGTAATGTCGGCGGTATTGCCGGTTATGTGGAAATTACGGCTGATGTGACAGACAGCTGCAATTCCGGGGCTGTTACCGGCTGCGGCTCTTATGTCGGTGGTATTGTCGGACAAACCGACAATGCCGGACATATCTTCAGATGCGTCAACGAAGGAGCTGTCTACGGTAAGAAGGACTATGTCGGCGGTGTGATAGGCAAATTCAGAGGCTTTTGGGAAATAGGCATAACCAAATGCACAAATAAAGGGTCTGTTACCGCTGACGGTGACTATGTCGGCGGTATTGCAGGACTTCTGTCATCCAGCTCGACCGGCTATATAGTACTGAAAAGCTGCTACAACGAAGGCAATGTCAAGGGACACGACTATGTTGCCGGCGGCTGCGGAGTATCGGAAGCCGGCGCTATGCGCTCCGTTTTCTCCAATGCAAGTGTGGAAGCTGAAGGAAGCAACTTTGGAGGAGTAAAGGGCAGCGTCAACAGCAGAGCCGGTTACTGCGTTTATAATCTTGACCGTTGTCCGGGCGGAAGTTGGAGTATCAATGGCAACATCGGCTTAACTGCAGAGCAGCTCAAGTCTGGCATGGCTGCAGTAACGCTTAAGACGGGCGACTCTGAAGCCTACTGGGTACAGCAGTTGAGTGTGGATGACTATCCCTATATGTCAGACGACCCGACATATACGGTATATGAGGGCGGCACGACAGGTTATCATAATCATCAGCCCGACCAAGATTTTTGCCGGGACTGCGGTCCTGCGCCGATTGAGCCTCCGACAAATGCCGATGGCACATACAGGATATCAACGAAAAACCATCTGTATTGGTTCTCCATGTTCGGAGCAGGCAAAAAAGCTGTTCTCACCGCTAATATTGTCGTAAACGAGGATATGTCAGACCCTAGTGCCTGCTACTTCTGGAAGCCAATCGGAACAGAAATCATCCCGTTCTCGGGCGTTTTTGACGGTCAGGGACATACCATAAGTGGTCTGTATTACGAGGATGCCAACGCGGAGAATATTGGTTTGTTTGGCTATATCAAGGGCGGCACGGTCTTAAATGTGGGCGTTGTTAACTCCTATTTCAAGGGCAAAAAATATGTCGGCGGTATTGCAGGAAGAGTTAATAACCCGTCAAGCGAATCCTCAAGCAGAATAACAATCAGCGGCTGCTTCAGTAAAGCAGAGGTCATCGGTTCGAGCTATATCGGCGGCGTGTACGGAGATAAATCGCGCGGTACAATAAACAACAGCTATTATCTTGATACCGCTGTTGCAGGCGCTTCCGACAGCTCACTTGCCATGACCGCAGCTCAGTTCATAAGCGGCGAGGTTGCATATAAGCTCAACGGCGATACCGGAGTATGGGGAATGATTATCAACGGCACAAATGATATCCCCAAGCCGATAAATGCGCAGAACAGAGTATACTACGGTGAAAATGAATATCACAACCACGAAAGCGCAAGCGTTGACGCCGGATATTGCGAAAAGTGTCATGTGTATATACCTGTAAAACCGGATACAAACGATGATGGCGAATACATAATCGACACTGTCAACAAGCTGTATTGGTTTGCCTGCCTTGTAAACGGCAAGCTTGATGATGTAGCCGCTGATACCGCAGCAAAGGGTATTCTTGATGCTGACATTACCGTAAATGCAGACCTTATCGGCGCTGACGGCAATCCGAAGAACGGCGAAAAAGCGCTCTGGACTCCTATCGGTGAGGAATCTGTCAGCTTTACGGGCAGCTTTGACGGTAAGGGATATACAATAAGCGGTCTGTATTTTAATGATTCAAATGAATCCTATGTTGGCTTGTTCGGCACAATCGGAAATGGTGGCACAGTTTCCAATGTCGGCATAGTTAATTCCTCGTTCACAGGCAACGATTATGTAGGCGCAGTTGCGGGTAAGAACAACGGCGCAATCAGCGGCTGCTTCACAAACACTATTCAGGTAAACGGCACAACAAGCGGCGATATCTGCGGTCAGAGTGACGGTACAGTTAAAAGGTGCTTCTATCTTGAGGGCGGCAGAGGCGCAGGCGAGGCAAAGACAGAAGCGCAGTTTACAAGCGGCGAGGTTGCGTATCTTCTCAACGGCGACCGGACAAATATTGTATGGGGTCAGCTAATCTATACCGACCCGCTCCCCGTACCCGTAAACGAGGCAAACAGAGTATACTTTGCGCAGGGAGTATATCACAACCACACAAGCGGAACAGACTGCCGGATTTGCCCCGTAGAGCCTGATTTTGTCGATGGCAAATATCAGATTTCCACAGAACAACATTTGCTGTGGCTCGCGGAGTATGTAAACAGCACTAATAATATGGTTAACGCTGTTCTAGTGAACAACATTGCCGTTTCGGACGGCTTTGTGATGACTCCTATCGGCACAGCAGAGAAGCCCTTTAACGGCAGCTTTGACGGCAAGTGCTGCGGCATAAGTAATCTTAATATCAACACCACCTCTGACAACGCAGGTCTGTTCGGCGTAATCGGCACAAGCGGCATGGTTTCCAATCTTGCGGTGACAAGCTCCACGATTGAGGGCAACGGAAATGTCGGCGGAATTGCAGGCACAAACAACGGCAAAATCAGCGGCTGCTACACCTTCGGCTTAACTCTCTACGGAGCAGCAACCACGGCAGGAAGCGGCACGGCTGAGCACAGCTTCAGCACCTCAATCACCATATTGGGCGCACAGAAAACCGCCGAGCAGTTCAAAAACGGCGATGTAGCCTATAACCTCAATGCCGACCCTGCAAATCCCGTATGGGGTCAGCTTGTCAATTCGGCTGCGGAGCCGCTGCCCGTTGCGGTAACTGCGGAAAATCAGGTGTTCTACGCAGAGGAAATCGGATACCATAACCACGGCGCTACCGATTGCCCGTACTGCCCCGTTGAGCCAAGAACGGTCGACGGTGTATATCAGCTTTCCACGGCAAATCACCTGTGGTGGTTCGCAGAATTTGTAAACGGCGGCGGCAGCCCCGCAGACGCGGTTCTTCTGAATAACATCAGTATTTCTACCAATGTCGATATGATTCCTATCGGTACGCAAGCCCACCCGTTCAACGGCAGCTTTAACGGCAACGGCTACACAATCAGCGGGCTCAATTTCA
>JBJESB010000149.1:0-7374 GCA_051882575.1 Oscillospiraceae bacterium | reverse complement strand
CGCACTCCGTGCGTATCGGACGATTATACCATAACCTTGCGGTTATGGTATAATATACATTGATAATGTTATATTTATGGGGGTAATTATATGCCACACAGTTCGGGCGGAGGCAGCCATGGCGGTGGCTTTCACGGAGGCAGTCATCGAGGCGGAAGCGGCGGCAGAAGCGTAAGGATTTCGCGCAATGGTTTTGCGGGTGCAAGACGCTTTATGTACTATGTTCAGGGAACGCCGCGCTATGTTTATTTATCGGAACCGTTAAAGGAGCAGTCGGTACTGTCGCTGGTAGTTCAGCTGATATTTTTGGGTTTGTTTGTTTTTCTGGGCTTGTATATGCTGTTTTCGGGAATATCCATGATTATGCCGCCCAAGCCGCTGACGCCAAACGCGGCATACGAGCAGTATCATATTGAAGATACGCTGGATGTAATCGACAACGAGCCCGAGCTTGAAATAGTATTAAAGGAGTATCAGTCCAAGACGGGAATATGCCCGTATATTCTTACGGTGGACAGAGGAATCTGGGCGAACAAGTTTTCGTCGCTGGAAAACTACGCGTATGAGACCTATCTGCGTAAATTCTCGGATGAAAAGCATTTTCTGATAGTGTATTCCGCAACGGGCAAAGGCTCGGATTGGAACTGGGAGGGTATGCAGGGCAACGACACCGACCCGATACTCACCGAGGGCAATATGGAGAAATTCAACCGCAAGCTGTATTATTCTCTTGAAAGCGGAATCCCTGTCGGTATGGCGCTGCGCTCTGCGTTTGAGGATTCCTTTAATTATCTGATGAAAAGCAGCGGCGGAAATATTGTCGAAAGCCTGACAACGATTGTGTTCGGGCTGATATGGCTGCTGTTCTGTGTATTGGCAATTGTAAAGGCTGTCAGGGAGTATATCTTCAGCCGTATAACAATGGTTGAGGCACCGATTGAGGGCGACCGGTCAGACGAAAGCAAGTATACCGTTGATTAGTAAATCGGCAAAGACTCTGCCATGATATCAGCATGAGTGAGGAATACTGTTCGGCATAAATAGCTTTCTCATTGAATCGGGATTGCAATGGCGTTTTTTTCTATGTTTGAAAATGACGTGTGTTAGAGTATTATCTAACGATGGTCAGGTTTTTATAGGAATGATAACCGGTGTCATCAATTCGTTTGATACTCATTATAACGAGGATGAAATAGAACTTGACATTGGTGGCGACGGATACTGCTATAATATAGAAATCCGTGATATTGTTTCAATAGAGAAAATGTAACATATTCATCTTGTGCTTCAAGCGCTCCGCACGGGGCGCTTTTTTCATGCGAAATAAATTGACATCAGAGTAATATAATGATATAATAATTGCATAGAGTCGGCAATCGAAAAAGCTTGATTTGAGGCGTATGCTGCCGAAAAAATTATCTAATCGGATTGCCGGTAAATTAGTCTGAATGCGGAGTTTATATGACAACACAAGCGTATGATTACAGCAGGGCAAGCGAAAATGAGATAAACAGGCTGAAAATTCAGGCAGAGATTCTGCGGGATTTTGACAAGCCTGTTTTTGATGAAATACTGAACCAATACCACCAGCCCGTCATTGTTGATATCGGCTGCAACAACGGCGATTGTTCCATGATGCGGCTGCGAGACAGAGAATATCTGTATTATCTCGGTGTGGACAGAAGCGCACAGGCGGTTGAATGCGCACAGAACAGTTATACTAATCATAACACCGAATTTATCTGCGCGGACGTCACCGACGAAGCTATGGTTGAGTGCGTAAAAAGTCACTTGCCCGATAAGTGCGGCGGGGCGGATATTATTGTTGTTTCAATGCTGCTGCTTCATCTGGAGAACCCGCCGGCGCTGCTGTTCAGACTTCATTCCTTGCTGCGCTGCGGCGGGACAATCATTGTTAAAGACATTGATGACCGCGACAATACCGTCTCTTTTGACCCCGACGGAATATTCGCTTATTCTTACACGATTGCAGACCGCAATTGCGGCAGCGGCAACCGACACACAGGCAGAAACATACCCGAATGGCTTGGCAAAGCGGGATATAATCGGGTCACGCATCACAAAACGGGGCTTTCAACCGCAGGTATGAGCATTGCGCAGCGCGAAGCGGTTTACACTACATATTTTGGCTTTTTTGAAGAGGATTGCCAAGCGCAGATGACGCTTGACCCCTCTGCCGAAAACGACCTCCGGTGGTGCCGCAGGCATCTGCCGATTATCAAAGAGTATCTTCTGAAAGAGAACTTTGAATTTTCGCTCGGATTTTGCATTTATTCGGCAGGCTATTAAAAGAAAATATTTAGCAGTAGTATTATCCCCTTATGTGCGCGAAAACGCCATAAGGGGATTTGTCTTTTTGTTCGGAGTAAAGCCTTGATTTTCATGCGCCGGTTGTAAATTCGTGGATAAAACAGCTTGATTTTATTACAGCAATATGCTATACTGTATTAAAACGACAAGAGGTGAGAGTTATTTACAGAGTATCATTTACGGGTTATCGACCCTCAAAGCTGCCGTTTTTCGGCGAGGATGACCCGATGTGCGTTGACCTCAAGCAGAGGCTGTATAAGGAGATAGACAAGCTGCGCGAGTTTGGCGCAGATGTATTCTGCACGGGCATGGCGCTGGGGGTAGACACATGGTGCGCGGAAGCAGTACTGGAGCTTCAGCGGGAGCATCCCGAAATAAAGCTGTGGGCGGTTATTCCGTGCAGAGGGCAGGACATGAACTGGAATGAAGAAGAAAAGCGGCGTTATCGTGATATTCTTGGGAAATGCGAGCGGGTTGTATGCGTCAGCGAGGAGTACACAAATCAGTGTATGTTCAAGCGAAACCGCGCACTGGTTGATTTGTGCGATATATTGATTGCGGTGTACGACGGGAAATCGGGCGGTACAAAATATACGGTAGACTATGCTAAAAAGAAGAACAGAAAGATTATTACTGTTCCGCCGATGTAATAATACAAAAGGGTCGGATTTCTCCGACCCTTTCAGGCTGTCGATAAAGGCGCATCTGCGTTGTCTCGTCATTGCTCTGTTGGCGGCGTCCATGCCGCCTTTTGGCAATGACTCTCGCAACATCGTGTTGCGGCATATCGGCAGGCACAAAGCCTAGCCGATATGCCGTTTCCTAGCATCTGCACCTTTCTCACCACCCTGATTATTTCATTTTTTCGACAAGTTGAAGGGTCGGATTTCTCCGACCCTCTGTTTATATTCCGCCGATTATCTCTCTGCGATAATCTCAACCTCGACCAGCGCACCCTTGGGCAGCGCCAGACCGCCAACGCATGAGCGAGCGGGCTTGCCTGTGAAATATTCTGCGTAGATTGCATTAAATGCGGCAAAATCACCGATATCGTGCAGGAAGCAGGTGGTCTTTACAACCTTTGAAAAATCCAGACCGGCTGCTGTAAGAATACCCTTGATATTCTCGCAGACGCGTCGTGTCTGCTCTTCAATTCCGCCGCCGATAAACTCGTTGGTTGCAGGGTCAATCGCAATCTGCCCCGAAGCGTAAAGCATGGTCTCGGTCATCTTTGCCTGTGAGTACGGACCGATTGCCTTAGGCGCGTTTTCTGTAAAAAGCTCTGTCATAGTTTTGTCCTCCCGAATTAAGATTCTACTATTCTGTAACCTGCCTCGGTGAGCGCGTTTTTAATCTCGCTGAGGTGGTCAAAGTTGCGTGTTTCAAGCTGTATGCGCAGGAAGCAGCCGTTGATATCGCTTGCGTCGGCGCGCTCGTGGTGAACTGCCGTTACGTTGCCGCCGTGCTTTGAAATAACCTGCGAAACGCCTGTAAGCTGACCGGGCTTGTCAACAAGCTCGATTGTAAGCAGGCAGTTTCTGCCCGACTTTACCAGACCGCGTCTGATAACGCGCGAGAGAATGTTAACGTCAATGTTGCCGCCCGAAACCAGACAAACTACCTTTTTGCCCTTAACGGGAATCTTGTTGAACATTACAGCCGCAACCGAAACCGCGCCTGCGCCCTCTGCTATAAGCTTCTGCTGCTCAATCAGCGCGAGAATTGCGCCGGAAATCTCATCCTCTGTAACGGTTACAATCTCGTCAACATATTTGGAGCAGAACTCGAATGTGTTCACACCGGGCTCTTTAACCGCGATACCGTCTGCAATGGTGGAAACCTTCTCAAGGCGCTCAATCTTGCCGTCGCGGATTGAGTTTGCCATACTGGGCGCGCCCGCTGCCTGTACGCCGTAAATCTTGATGTTGGGATTGAGCGACTTTATCGTGTAGGCTACGCCCGAAATCAGTCCGCCGCCGCCGATAGGCACAACAACAGCGTCAACCTCGGGCAGCTGCTCCAGCACCTCCAGACCGATTGTACCCTGACCTGCGATTACATTCTCGTCATCAAACGGATGAATGAATGTATAGCCCTTTTCGTCGCGAAGCTCCAGAGCCTTGCGGTAAGCGTCGTCGTAAACGCCCTCAACAAGGCAAACCTCTGCGCCGTAGCTCTTGGTTGCTTCAACCTTTGAAATAGGCGCGCCGTCGGGCAGGCAAATCAGAGATTTAATCCCTGCGCGCGCCGCCGCAAGAGCAACACCCTGAGCGTGGTTGCCCGCAGAGCAGGCGATAACGCCCTTTGCGCGTTCCTCCTCGGTAAGCTGCGAGATTTTGAAATACGCTCCGCGCACCTTGAACGAGCCTGTTACCTGAAGATTCTCTGTCTTGAGGTAAACCTCTGCCTCGGGGTTGATTTTTGGCGCCTTGATAAGGTCGGTAGTGCGGATTACCTCCTTAAGAACGTGTGAAGCCTTGTAAACCTTGTCTAATGTAAGCATTTTTTCTCCTCCCGGTAATTTTTTCGTGTGCAGAGGAGCTGCAAAATAAAAAGCCCTCAGACCGAATGGAAAGAGGGCATATTTGTCCAAACTCAGCCTCTGTACATCCAACAATGCACTCCCCTATAACGGTGGAAATCCGTACAGCCTTACTGTTGTTTCGGGCTGTCTGCTACGGGCGGATCATCTGCGGCTGCTTTTACTGCCTTGCACCAAACGGCAGCTCTCTGAAAAAGCCCACGCGCAAACGGCGGATTTACCGCACCCATCAACGCATTTAATAAGTTTACAGTATAATTATAAGCCCTGTTATTCGTTTTGTCAAGGGGGTAACTCAAATTTTTGTAGAAATACACAAACATTGCTGTATGCTTTGCTAAAGAATGTTCCACAGCGTAGGCTTTTGGATATCCCGCAGCATTATTATCAGTGCCTGTGCGCGGTCGCAGGCAGCGTAGAGCTCATCATCCTGTTCTTGTGCAAACGAGGCAATCTCTGCAACGGTAGAGGTGATTTCCACCGCGTGACCCAAATCGTTTATCAGCACGCTGTAATGCATAAAGGTATGCCACTGCTCCTGCAAAGCGTCGGCGGCGGATGTGCAGGCGTCCTTATCGCCGTTCTGAAATGCCTGCTCAACCGCGTCAACCTTAGCGCTCATTGATTCCGTCACGTTGTCAACAATCAGCACCGACCCTACGCACAGCGCGGACAGCAGCGCAAGAATTATAATGCTAACCACAAGTCTGTTCATTTACATACCTCTCTGCTTTTTAATCATGTTGTATTTCCCGTTTTTGTCGGCGGTCATTATAAACACCTCGCTCATATCCGTGTGATTTTCAAGCAGAATATTCCGCACCCAGCCGCTGCCCAGACCCAGCGTTTTCAGCTTTTCGCCGTCCTCAATACCATCGCGGATTATCACAGCGGGCGGGTCCTCGGTTGAGCCGCCCTTGCCAACGTCCTCGCGGGTTGCGGGCGCGTAGTCTTTCTTTTGCAGAAAATGAATTTTGCCGTTTGTTTCCACAATAGCGTATTGAATCTCGGAAAGGTCGAATATCTGCTCCTCGTGCATGGCTTCGATTATATCATCTATCGAGTATCGCAGGCGGCGCATCTCCTGCTGAAGCAGCACTCCCTCGGAGATTATCACACGCGGCGAGCCTATCATCAGCTTTCTGAATTTCGGGCTTTTCAGCATTATCGCAGACACTATAACATCAAGGCACACCAGCGTGAGAATCGGCACAATTCCCATTATCATCGGCACTGAGGCGTCCTCTACGGGAATCGCTGCGATATTTGAGATTAGTATTGTTACCACCAGCTCCGAGGGCTGAAGCTCGCCCAGCTGCCGCTTGCCCATTAGTCTTAACGAAAAGGTGATTACTATATATAAAATACTTGCTCTGATTAGTACAACAGCCATTGTTTGCTCCTTACAGTATTTGTTATTAGGTATTGTAGCTTTTTGCGGTAATATTATTCTTGCCGATATTTGCAAAAAAATAATCCAAAACTATTGCAAAAGAAGTCTGATTATGTTATAATCACTATGTCTGTATATGCGTATGCTGTATACGGAGTATTCTGTAATGAAAGGTTGTGATGTTAGGGTTGGAGAAAAAGGCTGGGGCAGCCTCACGGCTTGCTTTATATGGCTTTAACAACCTCACAAAAACACTTAGCTTCAACATTTATGATGTGTGCTATGCAAAAAGTGAGAGGGAGCAGAAGGATTATATCGCGTACATTGACGAGCAGTATAATTCCGAGAGGCTCACAAAGATACTCTGCGACGTTACCGAGATGATAGGAGCAACCGTCCTGAACATCTCGAAGCAGGATTACGAGCCGCAGGGCGCTTCGGTAAACGTGCTGTTTGCCGAGGGTTATGTAGACCCGTCGCATATCGACGCCTCATGTAACAGGGGCAACGGTTATTTCACTTCTATGGGAGCAAATCCCGAAACTGTCCACGCACATCTTGACAAGAGTCATATAACTGTGCATACTTTCCCCGAATATCACCCCGACAACGCCATTTCAACCTTCAGGGTTGATATTGATGTTGCCACCTGCGGTGAGATTTCCCCGCTTAAAACGCTGGACTATCTCATAGGCAGCTTTGACTCGGATATCATCACAATTGATTACCGCGTAAGGGGCTTTACCCGTGATATGAGCGGAAAGAAATGCTTTATCGACCATGATATCACATCCATTCAGGACTTTATCGACCCGCAGACGCTTACGCGCTACGACGCGATAGATGTGAATGTGTATCAGTCGAATATATTCCACACAAAGATGCTGATTAAGGAAATCGAGCTTCAGAATTATCTGTTCAATTCCGATGTTTATGAGATTCACCCGCAGCAGCGTCTTGCGATTACCAACAGTCTGCGCCGCGAGATGATTGAGATTTTCAGCGGCATGAATATTTATTGAGGAGCGCGGCGAGATGAAGCTTGACCAGAATGCCGCGCCTCTTTACGAGGCAATGAAGGCGCACAGGCTCAACAGAGTCGTACCTT
>JBJESB010000148.1:0-28134 GCA_051882575.1 Oscillospiraceae bacterium | reverse complement strand
CGCGAGCTGGGTTCAGAACGTCGTGAGACAGTTCGGTCCCTATCTGTCGTGGGCGTAGGATATTTGAAAGGCGCTGTCCCTAGTACGAGAGGACCGGGATGGACGCACCTCTGGTGCACCAGTTGTCACGCCAGTGGCACAGCTGGGCAGCTAAGTGCGGATCGGATAAACGCTGAAAGCATCTAAGCGTGAAGCCGTCCTTAAGATAAGATATCCCATGCGTAAGCAGTAAGACCCCTTGTAGACTACGAGGTTGATAGGTTCAAGGTGTAAGTGTGGTAACACATTCAGCCAGCGAATACTAATCGGTCGAGGGCTTAAACCTCAATGAATGGTCTTGATTTGTTCTTCGTTATTCAATTTTGAGAGATTTCTCTCAAATAGTCGGTGCCGATAGCGGTGAGGGTCCACCTGTTCCCATTCCGAACACAGTAGTTAAGCTCACTTGCGTCAACAATACTTGGCGGGCAACTGCCCGGGAAGATAGATAGACGCCGACATCCTAAAACACAGCAAGCCTAAAACTTGCTGTGTTTCTATATTCCTCCGTAGCTCAGTCGGTAGTAGCACCTGACTGTTAATCAGGGTGTCACTGGTTCAAGTCCAGTCGGGGGAGCCAAACCCTTCAACATCTCCACATTTATCTGTGGGGATGTTTTTTTTTTTGTTCCTCGATAATAGATTTCGCTATATCTCCGTCGAGTTGCCTATACGCGCAGCTCGTGTAACAGCTAGCGGAGCGCATAAGGTCTGCGAACCCGGAAATGGGCGACAAGCCTATCCCGTAGAACTTGGTGACTTGCTCCTGCGGCTTCTGAATATCAGGTGAAGCGTCTTGCGGTGGCGAGCGATATGACGGAGGACTGGTAAGAGCCGTTATCGCAAAATGCTGACGGCGGATTCATTGGGATACTCTGCGAAGATACGGTTAACGTCCTTGAGTGTAATTTTATGCAGTACGGGATTCTTGAAAAAATAGGGTATCTATGAAAAAATCGGTTGTGCGCAGCAGCGAAATATCTGCATTTCCATGGAAAACCGCGTTAATGCTGTCCACCGAAGGAAGCAAGGTAACGGTAATCTGCGAGAACGACCGGTGCGTCATTGACCGCAGCGGAAAACATATTTCTCCGGATTTATTATCAGAGCCCGTTCATGAGGCTCATCTTCCCGAAGAAGCCGTTCAAGGCGCAATCTTAATACAATCTTAATATCAGCACACATTTCTTAATATCATCTTTGTGCGAGCCGTGCTATAATTAACCAAGGCGTTTTGTACATAACAAAGTGCCAAAAATCTTCAAAATAGAATTAAGAAAAGAATATACAGAAAAGACCGCTAAATCAGGCTTTTCTGTGCGTTTTGGTGTGCGAAATGTTTTCAAAATTGAACAGTATTTCTCCTTTTCAGATTATAATAATAAGTTTTGCGGCGATTATCATGTTCGGCAGCATTCTGCTTTCGCTGCCGATTTCTTCTGCCGGAGGTCAGGCGACAGGCTTTTCGGACGCGCTGTTCACCTCGGTTTCGGCGGTGTGCGTTACAGGACTTGTAGTGCAGGATACTGCGACCTACTGGTCGGGGTTCGGGCAGGTAGTGATACTCTTTCTGATACAGATAGGCGGATTGGGCGTAGTTACGGCAGCAGCGGCGGTATCGCTAATCTCGGGAAAAAGAATACACTTGAGCCAGCGAACTACTATGCAGGAGGCGGTTTCCGCCCCGCAGATAGGCGGCGTTGTGAGGTTCACCGGCTTTATCTTCAGGTTCACGTTTGCAGCGGAGCTTGTCGGCTTTGCACTTATGGCTCCGGTTTTCTGTATGAAACTGGATTTTTGGAAAGGTCTGTGGTACGCGCTGTTTCATTCGGTGTCGGCGTTCTGCAATGCAGGGTTTGACCTTATGGGGATAAATCACCCCTATTCGTCGCTGACTTCATTCGTCGGGAATCCGCTCATAAATATTGTTGTTATGCTGCTGATAATCTCCGGCGGGCTGGGCTTTTCCGTCTGGGAGGACATAAAAACCAACCATTTTCACCTGAAGAAATACCGACTGCAAAGCAAGGCAGTGCTGCTGGTGACGTTAGTTCTGATAATCGTCCCGGCGCTGTATTTCTACATATTCGAGTTTTCCGGCTGGGACATGAGCGGCGGAGAACGTGTGCTTGCCTCGCTGTTTCAGTCGATTACGCCGAGAACAGCAGGCTTCAACACGGTTGACCTCACCGCCATGAAATCAAGCAGTCTTGCACTGATTATAGTACTCATGCTGATAGGCGGCTCGACAGGCTCAACCGCAGGCGGTATGAAAACCACCACCCTTGCAGTGCTGATATCCTCTGCGCTTGGAGTGTTCCGCTCAAAAAAGGACACGCGAATGTTCGGGCGGCGCATTGAGAACGAAACCGTCAGTAAGGCTTCTGCGCTGCTGCTGATGTACCTGTTTGCGTTCTTCATCGGGGGATTCGCAATTTGCCTGTTCGAGGGGCTGCCTGTTTCGGATTGCCTGTTCGAAGCGGCTTCAGCGATAGGTACGGTGGGGCTTTCTACCGGGATAACCTCGTCGCTCGGTACGGCTTCGCGGGTGGTGCTGATGTGCCTGATGTTCTTTGGCAGAGTCGGGGGGCTTACATTTGTGTTCGCCGCGTTCACTCCCAAGCATGAGGATTTGTCAAGGCTTCCGCCTGAAAAAATAAATATTGGATAATTGAAAGGGTTGAAATAATGAAATCTGTACTGCTGATAGGGCTGGGGCGGTTCGGGCTGAACATTGCCAAAAAGCTCAACGAAATGAAGCATGACGTACTCGCAATAGACATCAACGAGGAGCGCGTCACCGAAGCAATGCATTTAGTTACAAAGGCAATGATAGGCGACAGCACCAAAAAGGATTTTCTGCTGTCGCTCGGGGTGCGGAATTTTGACGTGTGCATAGTTACAATCGGCGAGAATTTCCAGAGCTCGCTGGAAACGACCGCTTTTTTGCAGGAGCTGGGCGCGCAGAAGGTAATATCCCGTGCGTCCAGCGATTTCCATGCGAAATTCCTGCTGAAAAACGGCGCAGACGAGGTGGTATATCCTGAAGAACAGCTCGCCTCATGGACAGCGATACGCTACACCTCGGACAACGTTTTCGATTATATCGCGCTGGACGGAGATTATGCGATATATGAGCTTGCTGTGCCAAAGAGCTGGGTGGGGAAAACAGTCGGCGAAATAAACATCCGCCGCAAATACGCGATAAATATCCTCGCCGTAAGCAAGAACGGCAAGCTGTTTCCCGAAATCACCACCGAAACGCTGCTTGAAGATAACGACATTCTGCTGGTGCTTGGCAGCAACGCTTCGGTGAAGAAATGTTTTCATATATAAGACAACACCGCGCAATCTTTGTGCGGTATTGCCTTTATGCTCAAAAGTACTTGCAAAGATGAGAGATATCGGTTATAATCATTTTTAGGTGAGCACAATGGAAAAATCAAAATCATCTCCCGACGAGATACTTGAAGCAATAAGCCGCGAGGAACGCTCCGCGCACCGTGGGAAGCTTAAAATCTTCTTCGGTTATGCGGCGGGTGTCGGCAAGACCCATGCCATGCTGGAAGCGGCTCATACTGCTCTGGCAGACGGTGCGGACATCGTGGCAGGCTATGTTGAGCCGCACCCGCGCCCGCAGACCGACGCGCTTCTTGACGGGCTGGAAATAATTCCATATAAGAAGATAGACTACAATGGCATAACGCTGAACGAGTTCGACCTTGACGCGGCAATAAAACGCAGACCGCAGATAATTCTGGTTGACGAGCTGGCGCATACAAACGCCGTCGGCTGCCGCCATGCGAAGCGCTATCAGGACGTTGAGGAGCTGCTCAACGCCGGAATTGACGTATGGACAACGGTAAACGTTCAGCACATCGAGAGCCTTAACGATATGGTGGAATCCATAACGGGCGTGACGGTGCGTGAGCGAATACCTGACAAGGTTTTCGACAATGCCGACAAGGTGGAGCTGGTGGACATTGAGCCGCAGGACCTGATTGCGCGCCTTGACGAGGGCAGAATATTCCGTGAAGCGCAGGCTCACAAGGCTTTGGACGGGTTCTTCACTGTGGAAACCCTTACCGCATTGCGCGAAATAGCCCTACGCCGCTGCGCCGACAGAGTAAACAAGTTCTCCGAGGACGCGCGGATAAAGAACAACACCGACTACTACACCGACGAGCGTATTCTGGTCTGCCTGTCCTCGTCGCCGTCAAACCCGAAGATAATCCGCACTGCTGCGCGAATGGCAAAGGCGTTCAACGGCTCTTTTACTGCGCTGTTTGTGGAAACTCCGGATTTCGCCGCCATGAATGCCGAGGACAAAAAGCGCCTGCGTGACAACACTCACCTTGCGGAGCAGCTCGGTGCGAATATCGAAACCACTTACGGCGGGGATATTGCCTACCAGATAGCGGAATACGCAAGGCTTTCGGGTATTTCAAAGATAGTGCTGGGGCGTAGCAATTCACAGCGTAAGCTGCCGTTCGGCAAGTCCACGCTTGCGGAGCAGATAATCGAGTATTCGCCAAACCTCGATATTTACATAATCCCCGACGCGGCACCTGCGGTAGCCTACCGCGCGCACAAGGACGCTTCAGGCTCACACAAGCATATCGCTGCGGATTTTATCAAGGCGGCTGCGGTTATCGCCGCCGCGACAGGGATAGGTTATCTGTTTGAGCTGTTCGGAATGGATGTCGCAAACATCATAACCGTGTATATTCTTGGCGTTCTGGTGATTTCGGTGCTGACCTCAAATCGGTGGTTCAGCCTTATTTCATCGCTGGCAAGCGTTGTCGTGTTCAACTTTTTCTTCACCGAACCCCGACACACGCTGAATGCCTACGACCCCTCATATCCGATTACTTTTCTGGTAATGTTTATCGCGGCGTTCATCACAAGTAATCTTGCGGCGAAAATTAAGCAGAATGCAAAGCAGTCAGCACTGACAGCCTACCGAACACGGGTGCTTTTCGACACGGATAAGCTGCTGCAAAAGGCAGAAACCAAGTCAGAAGCGGCTGCAGCGGCTGCAAATCAGCTTGTGAAGCTGTTAAACCGCAGCGTGATATTTTACGGTGAAAGCAACGGCGAGCTTGACCGACCGCAGATATTCCCGGCGGCAGATAAGACCGTTTCGGAGGACTGCGTATCCGCAAACGAGAAAGCCTCCGCCGCGTGGACATTCCGCAACAACAAGCGCTCCGGTGCGACCACGAATACGCTCTCCGATTCAAAATGCCTCTATCTTGCGGTGCGTGTGAACGACAGCGTTTACGGCGTTTTCGGAATTGTTATAGAAAAGACCCCGCTTGATTCCTTTGAAAACAGCGTTGTGCTGTCGATAATCGGCGAGCTGGCGCTGGCGCTGGAGAATCTGCGCAACATCAAGGAAAAGGAGGACGCGGCGGTACTTGCGAAAAACGAGCAGCTGCGGGCGAACCTGCTGCGCTCAATCTCCCATGACCTGCGAACGCCGCTTACATCTATTTCGGGGAACGCCGGAATACTGGTGGCGGAGTCCGACAGCATTGACCCGGAAAAGCGCACGAATATTTACAAGAGCATTTATGACGACTCACAGTGGCTGATAAATCTGGTGGAAAATCTGCTTTCCGTCACCCGTATTGAGGACGGCACAATGAAAATACGCCGCCGTTCAGAGCTTATGGAGGAGGTCATCGGGGAAGCGGTATCGCGGATAAGCAAGACAAGCGGCAGGAAGATAACCGTACATCAGGAGGACGAGCTGATTATGGTGAAAATTGACGCGCGGCTTATCGTTCAGGTGGTGATAAACATTCTGGACAATGCAGTGAAATACTCCCCCGCGGATACCGAAATTACCGTGAATGTGTTAAGGCGCGGTGAAAATGCGGTAACGGAAATATCAGACCTTGGGCACGGAATACCGAACGCGGACAAGCCTCGGATTTTTGATATGTTCTACACCGCAGAAACCAAGATAGCCGACAGCCGCCGCAGCATGGGGCTGGGTCTGGCGCTGTGCAAATCCATACTTGCAGCCCACGGCGGAGAAATTACGGTGCGGGACAACCGGCCGACGGGAACCGTGTTCAGCTTTACTCTACCCGCAGAGGAGGTAACTATACATGAATAATAAGGTGAATATCCTTGTGGTAGAGGACGACAGCGCAGTGCGCAATCTCATCACCACCACGCTTGAAACCCACGATTACAAATATATTAAAGCCGCGAACGGACAGACCGCGCTTATGGAAGCCTCCACGCACAATCCTGACATAATCCTGCTGGATTTAGGGCTTCCCGACATAGACGGAATAGAAGTCATAAAGCGCATACGCACATGGTCGGAGGTGCCGATAATCGTCATCAGCGCCCGCAGCGAGGACACCGACAAGATAGACGCGCTGGATTCGGGTGCGGATGATTACCTTACCAAGCCCTTTTCGGTAGAGGAGCTTCTGGCAAGGCTGCGGGTAACACAGCGGCGGCTTGCGGGAACGAAAAGCGCCGAGCAGCAGGAGGAATCGGAGTTTACCAACGGCGAGCTGCGGATAGATTACGCGGCAGGCAGTGTGTTTATGAACGGCGAGGAGATACATCTCACCCCGATAGAATACAAGCTGCTCTGCCTGCTTGCGAAAAACACCGGCAAGGTGCTGACCCACACCTTCATCACGAACAAAATATGGGGCAGCTCCTTTGACAGCGACATAGCTTCGCTGCGGGTGTTCATGGCAACTCTGCGAAAGAAGCTGGATAAAAGCTCCAAGTCCGGTCAGCAGTACATACAGACGCATATCGGCATAGGTTACAGAATGAATAAGCTATGAATTACCCCGTAAATCGAAAGGTTTACGGGGTAATTTTTATCCGAGACTGCCAAAGCCGAAGCTGTGAAAAACTGCGGCAGAAAGCCAAATATTCACTCGTTACGTTCAAAGCTTTTTCTGCCGCTGAACAGAATCAGTACGGAGATTATAACGGCAAGTACAGCGGCTCCTATTGTGCCGGTATTCACATACGCAGAGATATCAAGGTAACTGCTTACGCCCGTAACGGTCAGAATTGCAAGCAATATACCAACCACACCCTCGCCCGCAATCAGACCCGAGCAAAACAGCAGCCCGCTTGAGGTTTCGGATTCGGTCTTTGCTTTGCGTTCGGCAAAATACCGCAGAACACCGCCCAGCATTATCGCCGAGGAAAGCTCCAGAGGGAGATACAGCCCGATAGCAGCAGGCAGTACGGGAATCCCGACAACCTCAAAAACCACCGCGATAAACACGCCGATAAACACCAGCGACCACGGCAGATTTCCCTGCATTACGCCCTCGACAATCATTTTCATCAGAGTTGCCTGCGGAGCGGCAAGCTCTGCGGAGCCAAAGCTCCATGCAGAGTTAAGCAGCAGCAAAACGCCGCCGATTACAGCCGCCGAAATAACAGTGCCGATAAGCTCGCCTATCTGCTGCTTTCGCGGAGTTGCGCCCAGAAGAAAGCCCGTTTTCAGGTCCTGCGAGGTATCGCCTGCAATTGCCGCAATTATGCACACAACCGAGCCTATTGATATTGCGGCGACCATACCCGCAGCGGTGTCGCTGCCTGTTGCTTTCATCAGAAACGTAACTGCCAGCAGCGACGCAATCGCCATGCCCGAAACGGGATTGTTGCTGCTGCCGACAAGTCCTACCATGCGCGAGGAAACCGCCGCAAAGAAGAACCCGAACACCACAATCATCAGCGCGCCCGCAAGCGTAATCGGAACAGAGGGCACAAGCCACAGCACCAGCACGACAGCGATTATCAGAACTGCTACTGTAATCAGGCTAAGACTCTGCTCGGTTCGCGCCGTACCGCTGCCGCGGGATTTAAGCCCCTTAATCGACCCCATAAATGCCGAAACAATCATCGGGAATGACTTAATAAGGCTGATAATTCCGCCCGCTGCCACCGCTCCCGCACCGATATACCGCACATAGCTGCTCCAGACTGCGGCAGGACCGCCTGTCTGATACAGCTCGGATATCGGAACGTCGGCAGGGTAGAGCACAGAATCCCCGCCAAAGGTTACAATCATGGGGATAAGCACAAACCAGCCAAGCACTCCGCCCGCAAACATATATGAGGCAATCTTGATTCGGCATATATACCCCACACCGATAAGCGCGGGATAAATCTCCATGGAAAACATGGTTTTCAGTGCGGTAATCGGAACAGTAACAGCGCCGCCGGCTATTTTCAGACCGTCAACAATCAGCTTTATCGCTGCTGACGCTCCCATGCCCTTAAACACACTTGCAGCGCTTGCTCCGCGGTTTTCTCCCGCAAGAAGCACCTCTGCGCAGGCTGTGCCCTCGGGGTATGGCAGAACTCCGTGCTCCTTTACGATAAGCGCGTTGCGAAGCGGAATCATAAACAGTACGCCAAGCACTGCGCCGCAGACCGCGATTATTGAAACAGAAAGCAGGTCGGGTGTTTCGGTGACGCCCTCGCCCGCCCATAAGAACAGCGCAGGAATCGTAAAAATTGCGCCTGCTGCCACGGATTCACCCGCAGAGCCAATCGTCTGCACCATGTTGCTTTCAAGAATTGAATTTCGCCGCAGTACCACGCGAATTATTCCCATAGACATAACCGCCGCAGGAATGGACGCAGAGACCGTCATACCAACGCGCAGACCCAGATACGCATTTGCCGCCCCGAAAATCACAGCGAGCAGAACACCCGTTACAACCGAGGTTACAGTAATTTCGGGCATTGATTTTTCAGACGGAACATACGGCTTGAATTCATCTTTCATTGTTGTTCCTCCTTGCAGAATTTCGTACTAACCTTAATATTCCGAAATCTGCGAGGATTATCAATTTATCCGAAAATTGGCGAAAAAATCCCCCCGCTCTGTGCAGGGGGGATTTGCTTGCTTATTCCGTCTTGAATCTTGAAATCAGCGAGTTAAGCATCTGCGCGTGTGAGAACAGCTCTTCGCTTGTGGAAGCGCTCTTTTCTGCGGAGGCATTGTTCTGCTGAACAACCGCCGAGATTTGCTCAACGCCGTTCTTGATTTCGGAAACTGCCACGTTCTGCTTTTCGGTAGCGGAGGTAATCTGCGCTACAAGCTCTGCGGATTCGTTTACGGAGGATGTAATCTGCTTGAAATTATCGCCTGTTTCCTCTGCGATAGCGGAGCCTTTTTCAATCAGCTGAACCGTTTCGCGGATAAGGTCGGCGGTCTTTCCTGCTGCCTCGGAGGATTTAGCGGCAAGGTTGCGCACTTCGTCGGCAACCACTGCAAAGCCCTTGCCGGCTTCGCCTGCGCGCGCTGCTTCAATCGAAGCGTTCAGCGCAAGAATGTTGGTCTGGAACGCTATATCTTCAATGGATTGGTTGATATTCAGAATATTGTTGGAGGCGTCTGCAATCTCCTGCATAGCCTGAATCATTTCCGTCATCTTCTCATTGCCGCGCTGTACAACCGCCAGAGCCTTTTCGGTGGAGTTATGCGTTTCGTCTGCCTTTTCGGCGGTAGCGTCAATGTCCTTTGCAACCGCTTCAATTGAGCTGAACAGCCTGTCGATAGCCTCTGCCTGTTTGCCCGAGCCTTCCGAAAGCGCCGAAGCGCCGTTTGCGATTTGCTCTGCCTGCGCAGAAACCAGCAGCGTGGAATCGCGGAACTCTGTGATTATCTCGCGCAGCTTTTCGGAAACCGCAGAGATATTCGTGCGGATTTGAGCGAAGTCTCCGATAAACTCAATGTTGGTATCTGCGGTAAGGTCGCCGTCACCCAGAGCCGAAAGCACTCTGTCAATCTCCTTGATGTACGATTGCAGGCTGCATACCGTTGCGGAAAGCGAGCTGCCCATTTGACCGATTTCGTTCTGCTCTTTTACGGTGATGTTTACCTTTGACGGGTCGGAAATGCCAATCTGTCCCGCAGAAATATTCTTGGTTACTGTTACCATCTGCTCGATTGGCTTTGCAACATTTGTGTTAACAAATACGGTCATCAGCACTATGAATATAACTGCCGACAGAATCATGCCTACGATAACCGCGATTGTTATTGAGGTCATATTGCCGCTGCGGTTCTGAATAGACGTTCCCGCGAACATTATGTACTGAATTTCGCCGCTGCTGTTGGTAACAGGCTCATACGAGGTCATGTACTTCTCGTTGTTTATGATATCCGTGCCGAAATAGCCGGTTTGATTCTCGTTGATTTCAGCAAGAATGCCCGCGTTGATTTCAGCGCCGTTCAATCGTTCCTCACTGTTGGTTATTGTTGTGGAAACAATAGTACCGTTGTGGATTATCGAAACCTCTGCGCCGGTAGTTTGCTTGATATTATCCAGCAGCTTGTCATTTGTAAGAGTATAGCCTATTCCAAGCACGCCCGCCTTGTTTTTGCCGTAGATTACGGTAGAGCAAAGAAAACGCGTTATTCTGCCGTCCTCACCCGCATAGACATCCAGTACCGGTTCTTCGGAATTGCTGTTGAAGGTTTGGCGCATTACTTCCTCAATGTGGGCGGAATTGGTTCTTACGGTAGTAGCTTTAACCTTGGCGTCATCATCAAGAATCATATACATATCGGCATTGGTGCATCCAAGTACTGTTTCAAGCGTGAGAACGCAGGTAGACGAGCCCTCAACATTGATTGATTTTTTGAATTCCATATTGCCTGAAAGCTGGTCCTTCAGCTGATAAAGCTGGTTGTCGTATTCTGCAATAAGCCCTTTGTAGGTAGCCATTGCGCTGCTTGCACTGTCCGTAAAGGTATTGTTTACTATTGTCTGATAGCAAAGCGTGGTGAACGAAAAAAGCACTGATACTATCAGAACATAAGCTACGGAGCAGATTATACAGATTTTGGTTTTTAAGCTTTTGAATTTCATCGGGAAACACCGCCTTATATTTATTACTTATATGATAGCACATATTTCACAAAAATTCAAGTAGCTTTTGTATTATCTGCCATAATAACTGTGAAAAATCCGGCATTTGCTTACAGGTCAGCGTTTTGCGGGCGGGCAGTTGAAATTTTTTTGGGCTTGGATTCGCTTTTTTTCGCAAATCTATTGACAAGCGGGCTTGTTTCTATTAAACTTATAGTGGCGTTTTTTATGAAAAAGGAAAGGATACAACAAAAAATGGAGAATATCATCAGCCTAAGGAATATTGTCGTTGATTTTGACGGCGAAAGAATTCTGAAGAATATCGACCTTGACATACGCGACAAGGAGTTTGTAACGCTGCTGGGACCCTCGGGCTGCGGCAAGACAACAACTCTGCGTATCATCGGAGGATTTCTTACGCCGAACAGCGGTGATGTACTGCTTGACGGCAAGCGCATAAACGACCTTCCGCCGCATAAGCGCGATGTTAATACGGTGTTTCAGCGTTATGCGCTGTTTCCGCACCTTAATGTTTACGAGAACATTGCGTTTGGTCTGCGCGTAAAGAAGCTGAAAGAGCGTGAGATTCAGACGCGCGTTTCGGAGATGCTGGAGCTGGTAAACCTCAAGGGCTTTGAAAAGCGCTCTGTAAACAGGCTTTCGGGCGGACAGCAGCAGCGCGTTGCAATCGCGAGAGCCTTGGTAAATCACCCCAAGATTCTGCTGCTGGATGAGCCGCTGGGCGCGCTGGACTTAAAGCTTCGCAAGGAGATGCAGACGGAGCTTCGCAGAATACAGCAGGAGCTTGAAATCACCTTTGTATATGTAACCCACGACCAGGAGGAAGCGCTCACCATGAGCGATACGGTTGTGGTTATGAACAACGGTAATATCCAGCAGATTGGCTCTCCGACGGATATATACAACGAGCCTGTAAACGCCTTTGTTGCAGACTTTATCGGCGAGAGCAACATACTTAACGGCGTAATGCCGCGCGACTGCGAGGTAGAATTCTGCGGCGTCAGCTTTGAGTGCGTGGACAAGGGCTTTGAGCCTGATGAAAAGGTAGATGTTGTTATACGCCCCGAGGATATCAGAATCGTGCCCGAAAGCGAAAGCAGGCTTACGGGAATAGTTGAGAGCGTTGTGTTCAAGGGTGTGCATTATGAGATGCTGGTAGACTGCGCCGACCGCAAGTGGAAGATTCACTCCACAAAATTTGAGCCTGTGGGCACTGTTATCGGCATGACCGTTGACCCGTTTGATATTCATATAATGAAAAAGGAAAAGGAGGACTGACGGTGAAAAAGCTGAAGGTGTTTGCTTTTCCGTACATTATCTGGATGATAGTGTTTATTGCGGTGCCGCTGCTTATGGTGGCGTATTTTGCGTTTACCAACGACGAGGGCGAGTTTACAATGGATTACGTTGCCAATGTAGGACAGTATACGAATATTTTTGTGCGCTCGATATGGCTTTCGGTTATTGCAACGGTAATCTGCCTTGTGATTGCGTACCCGCTCTCTTTTATGCTTTCGCGCATGAAAAAGCATCATCAGGGTACAATGCTGATGATAGTAATGCTGCCGATGTGGATGAACTTTCTGCTGCGCACCTACGCGTGGATGACCTTGCTTGGCAACAACGGCATTATAAACTACCTTTTCGGGCTTGTGGGGCTTGGACCGTTCAAGCTGATAAATACACAGGGCGCGGTTGTGCTGGGTATGGTGTACAACTATCTTCCGTTTATGATTCTCCCGCTGTATTCGGTTATGGTCAAGATAGACAAATCTGTGCTGGAAGCCGCCGCTGACCTCGGCTGCAGCTCATGGGGAACGATATTCCGCGTGGTTGTGCCGTTAAGTCTGCCCGGAATCACCTCGGGTGTAACTATGGTATTTGTGCCTGCAATCAGTACATTCATCATTTCAAGAATGCTGGGCGGCGGCTCAAATCTGCTTATCGGCGACCTTATCGAAATGCAGTTCCTCGGCAACTCCTACAACCCCCATCTCGGCGCGGGAATTTCGCTGGTGCTTATGGTTATAATTCTGCTGATTATGACGCTGATGAACCAGCTTGACCCCGACGACCAGGTACTGATGTAAGGAGGCGCACAGATGAAAAAGCTTGCAAAAACACTGTATATAGGTCTTGTGCTGCTGTTTTTATACGTCCCGATTTTCGTGCTGATTGTGTTCTCGTTTAATGAAACAAAATCGCGCTCGGTGTTCAGCGGATTTACCTTTGACTGGTACATCAAGCTGTTCAGCAACGACCTAATTATATCCTCCTTATGGAACACTCTGCTGATTGCAACGGTTGCAAGTATAGCGGCAACAATTCTCGGAACATTAGCGGCAATCGGCATAAATTCCATGCGCAGAGTACCAAAGGCGATAATAATGAACATCACCAACATACCGATAATCAACCCCGAGATTGTAACGGGTGTATCGCTTATGCTGCTGTTCGTATTCTTTGCCGCACGAATGAGCTTTGAGTTTGGCTTCTGGACCTTGCTTATTGCGCATATCACCTTTGATGTGCCGTATGTTATTCTTAATGTTATGCCGAAATTCCGACAGATGGACCCGAATCTGTTTGAGGCTGCGCAGGATTTGGGCTGCAGCCCGTTCAAGGCACTGTACAAGGTAATTCTGCCCGAAATCATGCCGGGCGTTGTAACAGGCTTTCTGATGAGCTTTACCTATTCGCTGGATGATTTTGTTGTCAGCTATTTCACAAGCGGCTCTACCTCGCAGACGCTGCCGATAACCATTTATTCCATGACGCGCAGAAAGATTTCCCCGGAAATAAATGCGCTTTCTACGATTATTTTTCTGGTTGTGGTAATTGTGCTGATAATAAAGAATATCATAGAAAACCGCCAGTACAGGCAGAGAACAAAGGGGGGCGCCGACGAATGAGAAAAAAGCTGATTTTATCCGCTCTGGTCTGCGCTGTAAGCGTATCGCTGCTTTGTTCGTGCACGCAGTCATCCTCGGGTATCTCTGAAACAGCCGAAAGCGGCGAAACCGCCGAAGCGGAAGAAATGACGCTATCTGTTGAGGATGAGGCGTATTACACACGTTTCAGAAACGACAATATTTCGATAAATGTCTACAACTGGGGCGAGTACATCTCGATAGGCGAGGACGGCGCGCTGGATGTAAACGAGGAGTTTACAAATCTTACGGGAATAAAGGTGAATTACACAAACTTTGCGACAAACGAGGAACTGTACGCCAAGCTGAAGGGCGGCGCTTCCAGCTATGATGTGATAATTCCGTCGGACTATATGATATCCAAGCTGATAAAGGAGGATATGCTGCTCCCGCTGGATATGGACAACATACCGAATTTCGACTATATCATGGAGCGTTTCAGAAATCCCGCCTACGACCCGCAGAATGCATATTCCGTGCCGTACACATGGGGAACGGTAGGAATAATCTACAACGCCTCGATAATAGATACGCCCAAGGATGAGATAGACTGGGACATTCTGTGGAACGAGGATTACCGCGACCAGATTCTGATGTTTGACAACCCGCGCGACGCGTTTGCCATTGCCGAGATAATGCTGGGCTATTCGCTGAACACCGAAAATCACGATGAACTCGTGGCGGCTGCGACAAAGCTCACCGAGCAGAAAAGCATTGTGCAGGCGTATGTAATGGATGAGATTTTCGATAAAATGGAAGCGGGCGACGCGCTGCTGGCGCCGTATTATGCGGGCGACGCGCTGACGATACTGGAAACCAACGAGGATTTGGATTTTGTTGTACCGAAAAGCGGCACGAATCTGTTTGTTGACGCGATGTGTATACCAAAGGGCGCAAAGCAGAAGGAAGCCGCCGAGATGTACATCAATTTTATGTGCGAGCCTGATATTGCATACTCGAATATCGACTATATCTGCTATTCCACGCCGCATTCGGCTGCCTATGAAATGCTGGACGACGAGGTGCGCGACAATCCTGTTACCTATCCGAGTGATGAGCAGCTGCAGAACACCGAGATTTTTGTAAATCTTTCGGATGAAGCGGGCTTGCAGATGCAGACGCTGTGGACAGAAATGAAATCCGCAGAGGATGAAAACATCAACAAATGGCTTGTGCCGGTGTTCCTTGCTTTGTGTCTGGCGCTCACAATCGGAATACTTATCAGGCGCTATATCAAGAGCAAGCAGGATATATTCTGATATATACACAAAAACACCGCTGCGGATTACCGCAGCGGTTTTCATTTAGTGGGCTGCCGATAAAGCAGATTTTGACCCGCCGAGTCAATCCGCCTAAAAATAGATGAAGGTAATTGCTCGGCGGAATTGCCCAAGGCGGCACGCCTTTATGACATCACTTTTTTGAAAACAGCTTATTTATTGCCGAAATCAGCTTTGCTACCAGCTTTTTCAGCAGGTCGAATATTCTCTTGGTGAGGGAAACACGCTTTTTCTGTGTGAAGGTAATGTTGTCGGGCTCGGATTCAACCTCGTGCTCGCTGTGCTTGTAGTCTGCTGTGATATAATCCGTGTTGCCCAGATAATCCAGCGTTTCCTCGGGCAAATCGCGCTTGTGAAGCCGCTCCTCGACAAAATCCTTGAACAGCATATAAATTACCGCGCACACGGGTACGCCAAGGAACATACCCAGCATTCCGAAGAATCCGCCGCCGACAAGAATCGAAATAACAATCCATACTGCGGGAAGTCCTGTTTTATCGCCGAGAATCCACGGTGCGATTATGTTGCCGTCGATATTTTGCAGAATCAGGATAAAGATTAAGAACCACAGCGCGGTAATAGGCTTATCCGAAAGCACAAGCAGCAATGCGCAGGGAATACAGCCGATTGTGGGACCAATGAACGGGATGAGGTTAAACACGAACATTATTGCGGAAATCAGCAGCGAGTAGGGCAGCTGAAGAATGGTGCAGCCCACAAAGCAAATCATGGCGACAATAAGCGCTTCGAGAATCTTGCCGATAATTGAGCCGAGGAACTTCTTGCTTGCCTCGCGGCAGATATGAAGAATCCTCTGCGCGCGGTCAACCTTGAAAAATGCGAACAGCAGCTTTTTTGCCTGCGATATGAACATTTCCTTTTTTGCAAGCAGGTAAATCGAGATGATAAGTCCGAGCAGCAGGTTTTTCATTGCGTCGAGCAAAGCCCACAGACTGTTTGCAAGGTTGCCCGCAAAGCCCATCAGCTCCTTGCTGTACTCGTTCCATATACCCTGTACAAATGCGCCGAAATCATCCAGCGGTGTGCGCAGAAAGTCGCGCATTGTGGGATTGCCCGCAAACTGTTCATCAATGAAGCTTTTAACCGTTGCGATATAGGAATCCATATTTTCGAAAATCTTGATTACATTGCTGACCAGCTGCGGGATAATCATAACAACCAGCAGCACAAGGAACACAACAACGGTAATCATCGTGATTGTCAGGGAAAGACCGCGGGCGGTGCTTTTCCTTTGAGGATTGTTCACCCACTTTTTGAATAAAGTCTTTTCGATGTAATCCATCAGCGGGTTAAGCAGGTAGGCGCAGAAAATACCGATGATAATAGGCGTCAGCACTGTTCCCACAACGCCAAGGTACGCCATCACCTTATCAAAGTTTATAATCATAGCGGTTGCAATTGCAACAACAATCAGCGTACCCGCAGCGTATGCTGAAATTGTAAGATATCTGCCGTTAAGTCGTTTCCTCATAATTTGTCCCCCACAAGCCTTATGGAATATACATATATTGTACTATATCACACGGCAAAAATCAAGTGCCGAAATTGAAATCTGCTGAAAAAAACGCAGCAGCCGAATGGATAATATTACCTGAAATGTGTGGATTTTTGCTTGTTTTTGCGGATTGCACTTTCATGGATGTATGCTATTTCTATGGAATTTTGGTGATTTGCTGATATTTTGCACATGACGCTTTGTTGAATATGCTTAAAATTTGAAAAAAGAATGAAAATGGGCTCAAAAAAACTTGCAAAACGGCAAACATTGTTGTATAATTAAAACGTACCGTCGATTGTGCCGGCGATGTATGCGGCGTTGTATACAATTTTCCGCGCGGGCACAAAAATTTAATCACGGTAATAATATGTAGGAGGATTTTTAGCAATGGCGTTAACAAATCAGTACCTGGCAGACCTTTTGGAGAGAGTAAAGAAAAGAAATCCCGGAGAGCCCGAGTTTATTCAGACTGTAACAGAGGTTTTTGAATCTATTCAGCCTGTTGCAGAGCAGCGCCCCGACCTTATCGAGGCAGGCGTGTTCGAGCGTATCGTAGAACCCGAGCGTCAGATTTTCTTCCGCGTTCCGTGGGTAGATGACAACGGCAAGGTTCAGGTGAACAGAGGCTTCCGTATTCAGTTCAACTCTGCAATCGGCCCGTACAAGGGCGGTCTCCGATTCGCTCCTAATGTTTACAGCGGTATTATCAAGTTTCTCGGCTTTGAGCAGATTTTCAAGAACTCGCTTACCTCGCTTCCTATGGGCGGCGGCAAGGGCGGTTCCGACTTTGACCCGCAGGGCAAGTCCGACGCAGAGGTTATGCGTTTCTGCCAGAGCTTTATGACAGAGCTTTACAGACATATCGGTCCCGACCTTGACGTTCCCGCAGGCGACATCGGTGTTGGCGCGCGTGAAATCGGCTATCTGTTCGGTCAGTACAAGCGCCTTAAGAACGAATTCACAGGCGTGCTCACAGGTAAGGGTCTCCAGTATGGCGGTTCGCTTATCCGCCCCGAGGCAACAGGCTTCGGCGCTACATACTACGCAGTTGAGATGCTCAAGCACTTCAACGATAAGATTGAGGGCAAGACAGTTGCAATCTCCGGCTTTGGCAATGTTGCATGGGGCGTTGCGCTCAAGGTAACAGAGCTGGGCGGTAAGGTTGTAACAATTTCCGGTCCCGATGGCTACGTTTACGACAAGGACGGCATCAACACACCCGAGAAGATTGCATATATGCTTGAAATGCGCGCATCCTGCCGCAACAGAGTACAGGATTACGCAGACAAGTTCGGCGCAGAGTTCCACGCAGGCGAGAAGCCCTGGGGCGTTAAGGCTGACATCATCATGCCGTGCGCTACACAGAACGAGGTTGACGTTGAGCAGGCAAAGAAGATTGTTGCAAACGGCGTTAAGTACTACGTTGAGGTTTCCAATATGCCCACCACCAACGAGGCTGTTGCATACCTCAAGGAGAACGGCGTAATCGTTGCTCCTTCCAAGGCAGTAAATGCGGGCGGCGTTGCAGTATCCGGTCTGGAGATGAGCCAGAACTCCATGCGTTACAGCTGGACAGCCGAAGAGGTTGACGAGAAGCTCAAGATGATTATGAAGAACATCTTCAATGCGTCTATCGAGGCTGCTCACAAGTACGGTCTTGGCGACGACCTGGTTGCAGGCGCAAATATCGCAGGCTTCCTCAAGGTTGCAGAGGCTATGAAGGCGCAGGGCGTGGTATAATCACGGTTTAACAAAATAACAAAGGGCTTTGCGGTGAATTGCAAAGCCTTTTTCTTTATGTTTGATTGTGATTTAAAATCCTCATCAAATTTGTTTATCCGGTCTTCTGCCTTATCCAACTCATTCTCGCTGAACACCGCAAAGCCCGAATCTATCAGTAATTCGGCGGCAACACCCATGCCTTTTATTTTTCTGCCCGAAAAAGTCCCGTCGTAGATGGCACTGCTGCCGCATGAGGGGCTGTTTTCTTTGAGTATGCAGCAAATCACGTTGTTCTCTTGCGCGACTGAAAGCGCGGCTTGCGCGCCTTTTTCAAACTGCGGTGTGCAGTCCCTGCCGTCTGCCGTTATGATTTTCGCGCCTTTACGCTCGCATGGAGTGCGCGGCACAGGCAGTCCGCCCAGAACCTCGGGGCAGACGGGTATCAGCCGCAGGTCGCGCTCCCATTGCAGAATACGCGGGTCGCTTACGTGCTTTGCTTTGCCGTCGTAGCGGCAGGTCTCGCCCAAAAGACACGCGCTTATCAGTATTTTTCGCATTTTCTCACCTCGCTATTATTCTAGCATTTTCGTGCCATGAAATCAAGACAAAATTTTCCGCCCGTGTGTATGCCTCACGGGCGGAACTCTATATGTGGAAGGATAAATCTGTGTTATTCGTTATCCTGCAGGGCGTCGTAGCCGCTTTCGCCGGTACGAACCTTGATAACGTCAGCCACATCGTAGACGAAAATCTTGCCGTCGCCGATATTGCCTGTGTAGAGAGCCTTCTTTGCGGTCTCGACAACCGTAGCAACGGGAACCTTGCAAACCACGATTTCGACCTTAACCTTGGGCATAAGGTGAGTTTCGACCTTAACTCCGCGGTAGTAGTCTGTCGAGCCCTTCTGCATTCCGCAGCCGAGTACGTTGGTTACTGTCATACCGGTAATGCCGATTGAGGACATAGCATTCTTGAGCACCTCGAACTTATCCTGCTTTGCAAGGATAACAACCTTTGTCATCTTTGCACCGTCGGAGGAAATTGCGCTCTGGTATGTAACGGGAACTGCCTGCTCAACGGGCGCTGCGGGAGCGTCAAGCTTAACAGTCTCAACCTCTTTCTCCTTGCCGCTTGTAGAAAGCTCAACGTGCATAGAGGGTACAAAGTCTGCGTAAGATGTGGGCAGACCGTGCTCTGTGCAGTCCAGACCAACGATTTCCTCGTGGCGGGATACGCGCAGACCGATTGTTTTCTTAAGGATGAAGAACAGCAGACCAACCGTGATAACTGTCCATGCGCCAATTGAAACAACGCCGAGAAGCTGAATTCCAAGCTGTGCAAATCCACCGCCGTAGAACAGACCGGTAATACCATCCTGACCCTTGCCCGTAGCGAAAAGACCTACTGCGATTGTACCCCAGATACCGTTCATCATGTGAACTGCGACCGCACCGACAGGGTCATCAACCTTGAGCTTGTAATCGAGAAGCCATACGCCGAAGCATACCAGAAGACCTGATACAATGCCTATGCAGGTTGCACCGAGTGCGTCAACATCTGCGCAGGGGGCAGTAACACCAACCAGACCTGCCAGAGAGCCGTTAAGGCACATTGAAACATCGGGCTTGCCATGTCTTAACCATGTGTAAATCATTGTTGTGACTGTTGCCACAGCAGGAGCGATTGTGGTTGTAAGGAATATCTGACCAAGGAAGTCAGCGTTGCCGGCAGCTGCACCATTGAATCCATACCAACCGAACCAGAGAATGAATACGCCGAGTGCGCCGAGAGTCATTGAGTGACCGAGGATTGCGTTGGGCTTGCCGTCCTTGTCGAACTTACCGATACGCGGACCGAGCATCCATGCGCCGATAAGTGCGGAGATACCGCCGACCATGTGAATTGCTGCGGAACCGGCGAAATCAATGAATCCGAGCTGTGCCAGCCAACCGCCGCCCCATACCCAGTGAGCTTCAATGGGGTAGATGAAAAGGCTGATTACTGCGGAATAAATGCAGTATGTAGAGAATTTTGTTCTTTCTGCCATCGCACCGGAAACAATCGTTGCGGTTGTAGCGCAGAATACAAGGTTAAATACGAAGTTGTGCCAAGGGAAGTTCTCAAAATCTGTGAAAATTCCGAGATTAGGGATGCCTACCAAACCGAACAATGCGTCCTCACCGCACAAGAGACCAAAGCCCAACAGGGTGAATACCACCGTGCCTATGCAGAAGTCCATGAGGTTCTTCATAATGATGTTGCCGGCATTTTTTGCTCTTGTAAAGCCGGTTTCAACCATTGCGAAGCCGCACTGCATGAAGAAAACGAGTGCCGCACCTATCAGGAACCAGACACCCTCTGTTCCGAACATGACGCCGTTAACAGTATCAATAACGCTGTTGGACGCTGCTTCGGAAACTGCCATTGTGATTGCGTTCATAAATGACCGCCCCTTTCATATTTGTTCTACAAAACAATAAGGCTATGAGAAACTGCTCACCTTTGAGTAAGCTCCTCATAGCCTCGTTGCTATGGTTAGATTATAATCCATTTTTGCAAGTTTGTCAATAGAAAATTGCAAAAATCTTTGCATTTGGTATCGTTTTGTAGGTTTTAACGAATACTTTTGCTGCAATACATAATTATATATGCAATCGGCACAAATTGGCGAATTTACCGAATATATTTGGAAATGCAAGCGAGGGCTTTCAAGACGCAATATGTATTTGCGCAGAATATTCCTTATAATCTGACGGAATAAAAATGCACGGATATGCAAAATATACTTATATAAAATTTCATAAAGGGGGTGCGCAGATGTCAAGGCAGACCGAGTGCTATCTGAAAAGTGCCGCTGCGGGGCTGATTGCGGGCGGACTGGCGTTTATGGCGGTGAAAGCAGTCAGCGGCAGAAGAAGCTTCAAAAGAATGACCGCCGCAAAGGCGTTTAAAATGATTGGTACAATGCTGGATGCGTTTTGAGATAAAGTACAACTATTATATATTCAAGGCTTTGTGAATACTCACAGAGCCTTTTTTGTTTATCATTTAAAGGTCGTTGTTTTTATCGGTCTTGTTTTGGAAAATTTTTTGGTATATAATTTAGGAAAATACTCTAAAAAAATTCTTCTTGTTCGTCTAATGTTGTGAAAGGGGGAAAAAACTTGGAAAACGGTACCGAATATATCTCACAGCTCTTTTCAGAACATGGTGACGAAATTCTGCGGCTATGCTTTTTATATTTAAGAAACCGCGAGGACGCAGAGGATGCTGCAATGGAGGCATTCTCACGCGCTGTTTCAAACGCAGACAGCTTTCGGCATGGCTCGCAGCCGCGAACTTGGCTTGTGCGAATCGCCATAAATGTGTGTAAGGATATGCTTAAATCAAATGCCCGCCGAGCAAATCAGGGAAGCGACCCCTTGGAGAATATCGCTGCAAATGACGAGCTTGTATGCTGCGAGGAACGTTATGCGGTTTCCTCGGCGATATCCTCGCTTCCGCTGATATACCGCGAAGCGGCGGTGCTGCACTTTTACAACGGCTTTACTATTAAGGAATCAGCAAAAATCGCAGGCATTCCGCAGACTACAATGGCATTCCGCATAAAGCGCGCAAAGGAGCTTTTGAGGAAATCGCTTGCAGAGTGGTTTTCCGATTTGTGAGAGAAAGGAACATAGCTATGAACGAATTACGCAGACGAATAGACGAGGAGCTTTCCGATTTTACCTTTGAAAGCATTCCGGAATGTAAGCGGAAAGCTCCACGCACGACCGGAAAGGACAAAAAAATGACAATCAAGAAAAAAGCGCTGGCAATTTGCGCCGCTGCGATTGTAGCGGTAGGGGGAGCATTAACTGCGGGGGCGGTCAACGGCTGGGATTACAGCAGGCTTATAAGCGGTTTCTTCCCCGATACAAAGGGCAACGAAAGCGCAGTGCAGGCGCAGATACTTTCTAGTGCAATTCAGACCATTGACCCGCAGAACATCACCAACACCTTCGAGAATTTTGATGTTGAGTTTGACGGAGCGCTCTATGACGGAACAGTGCTGATGATTTCCGCAACGGTGAAAAACAAGGACGGCTCGCCCTTCGCGGACGGTGAATATGATTTCAAGAGCATACGTTTCTCCGAGGGCACGGGGGGAGGCAGCGGCGGCTGCAGTCTCAATGACGACGGCTCACTGCGCGTTTATCTCTCTGTGATGTACAACGCAGCAGCATATCCTACGGCAGAGTACACATTCGAGGGCTTATGCCGTTATCCCGACGACCCCGCTCGCTATGAGCTGCTTGACAATGGCTCACTTTCAGTGGAGTTTGATGTTGACGCAAGCTGTGAGACGCGCAGTTTTATGCTCACCGACTACTACGGAAATGTGATAGAAGCGCAGCTTTCTCCGATTTCCTTGAAGCTGATTATGCCGAAGAATGTTCCCGAAGAGGAGCTTTTCAAGTACAAGCATTTTACAATTTCAGATGAAAACGGAGTGCTGATAAGCCCGCAGGATATTGTGTTCGGCTGTGGTGATTACGACCCGCAGACGGGCATTGAAAATCATATCAGAGGCTTCGCGCGCCCGATTGATATTAACTCGGTAACGGCAATAACAGGCGAAGCGTATATCTCGGAATAATCACAAAAGCCCTTGCGCAGCGCAGGGGCTTTACTTTTGCGGTAAAAATATGCAATATTTAATTTTAGCTGTTGACTATTTTTCGTTTTTGTGGTAGAATGATTAAGCAAGATTAAATTCAGAGAAAGGTAACGGGTATGAATTTATTAGTTAAACTGCTTACTCCGGTGCTTACGGCGGCGCTGATTTTTTCGAGCGGCTGTTCCGAAGCGAAACAGGAGAACTCACAGACAGAATCACAGACAACGGAGAGTGAAACAACTATGGAGCTTACACAGAAATCCTATGCGGCTGACGAGCAGTATGTAAAGCTTATCGGCAGAACAGGCTCGGACGAGGGAATACGCTGGCTTGCGCTTTCGGCAAGCGGCGTTGAGTTTACCTTTAAGGGAACGCAGGCTTCCTTTACGCTGGTCGGAGATAATCAGGTTCAGCAGGGCAAGGACAAGCAGCCGCGCTACGCGGTGTACATAAACGGCGAGAAAACCATTGACGCGCAGCTTGACGAGCTTGAAAAGACCGTTGAGGTATTCGCGAGCGACGAGGCGGTTGAAACCACCGTAAAGCTGCTGAAGCTTTCCGAGGCGCAGGAATCCACAATGGGCATTAAGTCTATCAATCTCACCGCCGAGAGCGACCCTGTACCTACGGCTGCAAAGTCGCTTAAAATTGAGTTTATCGGTGATTCCATCACCTGCGGCTACGGCGTTGACGACGAGGACAGAAACCACCACTTCTCCACCTCGACAGAGGACGCAACAAGAGCGTACGCTTACAAAACCGCAGTGGCTCTGGACGCTGATTACAGCCTTGTTTCGTACAGCGGTCACGGTATTATTTCGGGCTATTCCGACGGCAAGAAAAAGGTTACAACGCAGCTTGTTCCCAAGGTTTACGAGAAATTCGCGAAGTCGTGGGGCAGCGCCGATATGTTCAATGTATCAAGCCTTGAGTGGGATTTCAGCAAGTTCGTGCCCGATTTTATCGTAATCAATCTCGGAACGAATGACGACTCTTACACAGGTAATAATGAAGAGCGTATTGAGGATTACACGGTAAACTATGTTGAGTTCCTGAAGATGGTGCGCAAGAACAACCCCGACGCGCACATAATCTGCACGCTGGGCGTTATGGGCGACAGGCTGTTCAAGGCGGTTGAGGATGCCGCAGACCGCTACACCGAGGAAACAGGCGATTCCAACATTTCTACCTACCACTTTACTCCGCAGGACGGCTCGACGGGCTTTGCCGCAGACTGGCACCCGACAGAGGCTACGCATCAGATAGCCGCCGACGGTCTGGTTGAGGAGATTAAGTCACTGATGAATTGATATAGCTTAAACGAATTGGCTTTGATAAACGAAAATGCTCCCCGGTTTTTGGGGAGCATTCAGACCGTCGAAAAAGTCCCGTGGGGACTTTCCCTCGCCGAAACTTTGATGTCCGGCATCCGTGCCGGACTTTTGGTTTCGGCTTTGCAGCGTCCTGCTGCGCCGAAACATCCCAGCTGCGCGCACGTTTTGTCGGCTACGCCGCCAAACCGCACACTTGCTGGGATAGAAGTATTTTTTGCCCCGGCAAAGCTGGGGCAAAAAATGTGATTTAAAAAGTCCGCTTCGCGGGAAAATAATAGTTTTTCTACAAGCTGAATGCTCCCCGGTTTTTGGGGAGCATTGGTTTTATCTGAAATATATCTTCGCGAGGTTCTTTAATTTTGCAGCCTTGCCCGAGGTGTTCGCGCCTTCTTTCATGCGCCAGTTCCAGTTGCCGCCCACCGTTGACGGAACATTCATGCGAGCCTCTTTTCCAAGCCCCAGAATATCCTGCATGGGGATAATAGCCAGCCTTGCGGGGCTTGCGTACGCCCACCTGATAAAGCAGGTGTTGATTCGCTCAAACAGCCTCGGCTTGAGGTATCTCTTCGCCATAAGCCGCGTTGCCGCGTCGGCTTCTCTGTACCACTGAATGATTGTCGCATTGTCGTGAGTGCCTGTGTAAACAACGCAGTTTTCGGGGTAGTTGTGCGGGATGTGGTCGTTGTCCGCGTTCTCGCCGTTAAAGCCGAACTGCAGCACTCTCATTCCCGGGAATCCCGAATCCTTAAGCAGCACCTTTACGCTGTCGAATATATCGCCGAGGTCCTCTGCGATGATGTTGACCTCGCCAAGCTCGCTTTTTACCGCATTGAACAAATCCATGCCCGGACCGTTCTCCCAGGTGCCGTGCTCGGCGGTTTTGTGACCGAACGGAATAGCGTAGTAGGTGTCGAATGCGCGGAAATGGTCGATTCGCAGCATATCGAAATTTTCGCTTGTTTTGCGGATACGCTTAATCCACCAGCTGTAACCCGTTTTCTTCATTTCATCCCAGTTATACAGCGGGTTTCCCCAGAGCTGTCCCGTCGCGGAGAAATAGTCGGGCGGTACGCCTGCCACTCTTGCGGGATTGCGGCGCTCGTCAAGCTCAAACAGCTCGGGCTGCGCCCAGACATCCGCGCAGTCGGGCGAAACGTATATCGGGATATCGCCGATAAGCTGAATGCCGTTGCGGTTGCAGAACTGTCTGAATGCATTCCACTGCTTGTAGAAGATGTACTGCACGAATTTCTGATAACGAATCTCGTCTGCAAGCTCGGCAGTATAGCGTGATACGGCTTCGGGCTTTCGCAGCTTTATATCGTCGTCCCAGACTGTCCACGGAACGCCGCCGAATTTGTTTTTCAGCGCCATGAACAGGGCGTAGTCGTTAAGCCAGCTTTCCTCCTCTATTATAAAGGAGTTATAGCCCACATCTTCCTTGAAATTTCTGAAAGCCTCGCGGAGAAGCGCGTCGCGCGTTGCATTCACCTTTTCGTAGTCCACATAAGATGGGTCTGCGCCGTAATCGACGGTTTCACACATATTTTGGGTAATCAGACCGCTGTCAACCAGCGCGTCAAGGTCAATAAGCAGGGGATTTCCCGCAAAGGTTGAAAACGGCTGATAAGGGGAATCCCCGTAGCCCGTAGGTCCTATCGGCAGTACCTGCCAGTAGGTCTGACCCGCAGCCTTCAGCCACAGGGCGAATTTTTCCGCTTCCTTGCCCAGAGTGCCGATTCCGTAGGGCGAGGGGAGCGAGGTAATGTGCATAAGAACACCGCAGCTTCTCATCTGAATATCTCCTTTTATCTGCTCCAATATTTTCTGTCAAGGCTTCTGAAACTGATAGCCTGTGAAATGTGTTGTTTTGCGATATCTTCACTGCCGGCGAGGTCTGCGCAGGTGCGCGCTACTTTCAGAATCCTGTCGTACGCTCGTGCGGAAAGCCCCAGCTTGTCAAATGCGGCGTGAAGCATCTGCTCTGCGTCGGGCGTCAGTCGGCAGACCTCTGCAATAATATCGCTTGTAATGCCGCTGTTGGATTTGATTGCAGTACCCTTGTACCGCTGCGCTTGTATATCCCGCGCCCGCTGAACGCGCTGTGCAATTCTTTCGGAGGATTCCTGCGGGGAGCGTTTGCTCAAGTCTCCGTACTCAACGGGCTTTACCTCAATCTGAATATCTATCCGGTCGAGCACCGGCTGCGAGATTTTGTTGAGGTACTGCGTGACCTTCTGCTGCGAGCAGGTGCATTTTTTCAGCGGATTGCCGAAATTGCCGCACGGGCAGGGATTCATTGCAGCTACCAGCATGACGTCGCAGGGGTAGTTCACCGAGCCACTTGCACGGGAAATCGTGATATCGCCGTTTTCCAGCGGCTGCCGCAGCGCTTCAAGCACGCGTCTGTCAAACTCGGGCAGCTCATCCAGAAAAAGTACGCCGTTGTGCGCAAGCGAAATCTCACCCGGGCGCGGAATCGAGCCGCCGCCGACAAGTCCCACCGCAGACGCGGTATGGCTCACTGCGCGAAACGGGCGCGAGGTTACCAGCGGCTCGGCAGGGTCGATAATGCCTGCAACCGAATGTATCTGCGTGGTTTCTATGCTCTCCTCAAAGGTGATTTTCGGCAGAATTGACGGAATGCGCTTTGCAAGCATGGATTTGCCCGAGCCGGGCGGTCCCAGCATAAGAATGTTGTGCGAGCCTGCTGCCGCTACTTCAATTGCGGATTTTGCATTCTGCTGACCCATAACATCCGCAAAGTCGCACAGCGCCGCAGCTGCATCTGCCGAGGGAACATACTGCGGCTCGGGGTGAAGCTCCGAACCGTTATTAAGATGCTTGATAATCTGCGAGATGTGTTCGGCTCCGTAAACCTCAATGCCGTCTGCAACCGAGGCTTCCTTGACGTTGGCTGCGGGCAGATAGATTCTTTTTATGCCGTTTTTGGCGGCGGTAAGCACCATGCTTAAAGTGCCGTTGACGGGCGCAAGGTCGCCGTTAAGCGAAAGCTCACCGATAAACGCGCAGTCCTCGGGTATATGCGATATCTCGCCCGAAAGCGTAAGCAGCGCCGCGGTAATAGGAAGGTCAAACATTGAGCCGATTTTTTTGACGCTTGCGGGCGCAAGATTGACTGTCAGCTTGCTGCCGAGAATTTTAAGCCCCAGCTGACCGAGTACCGCTCTGATGCGGGCTTTGCTTTCCTGTACGGCGATATCGGGCATTCCCACAATATCAAAGCCGGGCTGCCCCTGCGAGGAGCTTGCCTGAACGGTTACCATAAAGGCGTTCAGCCCGAATAGACCGATACTGTTAACTTTACTGAACATAACTGCCCTCCAAGCCTGAAAGAATTATATGTAATAAGTATAGCATAATTCCTGCCATATTTCAATAGAATTTGCCGATTTGCGAAAAAAATAACGAAAATTATAAAAAAGCACTTGACAAATTGAATGGTATGTGGTAAAATAATCTTACCTCGAATGGGGCTTATTTTTTTGTGCAATTTTTTGCCGGGGATGTAAGCTCTGTAAAAAACCGCAATTCCGCGGACGAGGGAGGCAATAATGCTCACAGAGCAAGAAAATAGGAGGTGCCGAAATGAGAGTTAAAATCACACTGGCGTGTACTGAATGCAAGCAGCGCAACTACAACACCATGAAGAACAAGAAGAACGACCCTGACAGACTTGAAATGAACAAGTACTGCAGATTCTGCAAGAAGCATACTCTTCA
>JBJESB010000147.1:0-7514 GCA_051882575.1 Oscillospiraceae bacterium | reverse complement strand
TGCCGCGCTGATGAACGGTGCGAACATCATTCCGCTTGAATATCGCGATCCAAATGCCGAAACTAAGATAGACGGGTATCACCCTATTGCGGACGCAAGCAGCCCCAAACTTTCCGACCTCAAGCTCGTCAGAACGAATGAGGGTAAATTCAACATCACCGGCACCTCAAATGGGTTTTCGGGCAGACATGAAAACTGCGTCCTCAACACATTTGAGGAAATTGAAAGAGCATTTGAGTATATCACAACAAATGAGAGAATGTCATTTGCGCCGATAACCGATGAACCGCAGTCCACGGAACAGCCCGAACCCAAACCGAGGGTATCCCCCGATATTCTGAAGGTAGGCGATTTGATCCGCTTGGACGGCAAGGTATGGCGCATTACGGATATTGACGGTGATTTCAGCCTGTCTTTTGAGAATACGGATAAAAATGACATGGAGGCGGTAGGCTCAATATATGGGCGATGGAAACAAAACCTTGAAAAGCAGGGTTTTGAGCTTGTATCAAGCAACGCACAGCCCAAAGATACCAACCAGGGGAAAAAACTATCCGTAACCAAGAAAGGCAGCTTTTATGAGCTTGTCGGCGATGAAGATACGGCGACACAAGCCGCTAATCTTCTCGGAACAATACCGATACGCGGCGAGTATGGCGGAAAGCTGGGAATTCGCGACATAGATATTGACCGCATTTCCGAACAGCTAAAAGACAACGGCTTTATTATTGAAGCTGCCGAAGCCGCCGAAACTGCTGAAAAAGAAACAACAGAACCGCTTACACCCGTTGTTCCCAAACAGACACCAAAGGCGCAGAATTACTCTTTCCCCGATGATTTTACCTACTCCCACGGAAAGAAAGCAAAGTACCAGGATAACATCGCCGCAATAAAAACGCTGCTGAATATCGAGCGCGAACGCAGGTTTGCAACTCCCGAAGAACAGACTATCCTTGCTCATTATTCCGGTTGGGGCGGCATTCCCGAAGCGTTTGACAGCGACAAAAGCGATTGGTCATCCGAGTATGTCGAATTGAAAAGCCTGCTTTCCGAGAAAGAATACAATGCGGCAAGAGCAAGTACCACCACCGCATTCTACACAGAACCGTACATAATTCAGAGCATATACAAGGCTTTGGAGCATTTTGGTTTCAAGGGCGGTCATATCATTGACCCAGCTATGGGAACGGGTAACTTTTTCGGAAATATGCCGCGTGAACTTGCTGAAAACAGCACGATATACGGCGTTGAGCTTGACAGCTTGACCGCACGAATAGCGCATTATCTCTATCCTCTGGCAAACATACAAAACAAGGGATACCAGAATACCAAGTTTGAGGATAACACCTTTGACGTGGTAGTCGGGAATGTGCCGTTTGGTGAATATAGTCCTTATGACGCGGCATACAAGGAGGAATATCTGATACACGACTATTTCTTCATCAAGAGCCTTGATAAGCTGAAAGCAGGAGGAATAGCAGCACTCATCACCAGCAGCGGAACACTTGACAAAATGACCGCCAATCCCCGAATAGAAATGTACCGCAGAGCCGAGCTTATCGGTGCGCTGCGCCTGCCGAATAACGCTTTTGGCAGCGCCGGAACACAGGTAGTTACGGATATTATTTTCTTCAAAAAACGTGATAGAATTTTGGAGGAAACCTTTAGCAGCTATGAAACCCGCTATCGACTCCCTGCATGGGTAAAGGACGGAGGCGGTTATTTTCAGCATAACGGGAATTCGTTCTACGATATAAGCGCATACTATGCGGAACACCCCGAACATCTGCTCGGAACCCCGAAATTAGTCAGCGCAAGGTACGGCAACGTATCTACCATAGAAGCTGATGGAAACACCGCCGAGCGACTTGAAAAAGCGGTACTTTCTCTGAATGGTGAATTCACCGCAGCTCCTACGCTGGAGGAACTTGACACCGAGGAAGAAATCAGCTATACCCCTCTGCCGGAAGGAGTCCGCCCGTTCACCTATTTCACCGATGATAGCGGGAAACTCTTTTTTGGCGACCACCACGGAGCTGCCGAATACACAGGCGACAAAAAATCTGCCGAGGCAATAAAGCAGATGACCGTCATTGTACAGCAGCTTGATGAACTTATCGCTATCCAGCGTGATGGCTGCACAGACGAACTGCTCACCGAAAAGCAAACGGTGCTGAATACGCTCTATGACAGTTTCGTAAAGAAATACGGCTGCCTTAACACTCAGACAAATCTGCGCCGGTTTAGCGATGATATTCGCGCTCCGAAACTCTCCGCACTGGAAATCGAACGGCGAAACGAAAAGGACGAGCCGTATTTCGACAAAGCGGACATTTTCTTTAAGCGCACGATAAATCAATTCCGAACCCCCGACCATGCGGATACCGCTATTGAGGCTTTGCACATTTCCTTAAACCTCAAACAGCAGATAGACCTGCATTATATGGCAGCTCTCTGCGGTAAAAGCGAGGACGAGGTGATAAACGAGCTGGGGGATATGATTTTCTGCAATCCCGCCCGAAACTCCGGTGACAAATACTCCGGTTGGGAAACAGCCGACGAGTATCTGTCCGGTCACACACGGGAAAAAGTCGGTCTTGCAATGGTGAAAGCAGAAGAAAATCCCGAAATGTTCTCTCGGAATGTTGCCGCGCTGAAAGAGCATCAACCGCCTACTCTCGGCATTTCCGATATTAGCTTTCGGCTCGGCTCTATGTTTATCCCTGCGGAAATGTTCACGCAATTTATTTATGACACCTTTGAAACTGCAAGGTCTAACCGCAGCTCCGGTAGTTTTGCAAAACAGCAAATATCTTGTGAATATCTCCCCGCACTGAACGAATGGAGAATACCAAACAAGGGAGCAGACTCCAATGTTAAGGTAGACCAGGAATACGGAACACGCAGGCTGAACGCCTATGAGCTTACCGAGCTTTGCCTTAATCAGCGCAGAGCAACCGTAAAGGACAAGGAAACCTACCGCGATGAGAAAGGATTACATGAACGCTATGTAGTAAATAAGAAAGAAACTATCCTCGCCCGCGAAAAGCAAGCGCGTATCGAACAGGCATTTGTACAGTGGGTACTCGCCGACGAAAGCCGCGTCAAGCGTATTGAGAATATCTACAATGACCGTTTTAACAATATTACCCCACGGCATTATGACGGCAGCTATATAGATATTCCGGGTATGGCTGCCGGTGTTACTCTGCGCCCCCACCAGAAAGACGTTATCGCGCGGTTTGCCGCGACAGGCGGCGGACTAATGGCACATGAAGTAGGCGCGGGAAAAACAGCAGCGTCCGCAGGTCTGGGAATGTACCTCAAAAGCATAGGTGCTATAACAAAGCCGCTTTTCGTTGTTCCGAACGCTGTTATAGGACAGTTTGGCGAGGAATTTCAGCGATTTTTTCCTTCAGCAAATATCCTTGTGGCTACTGAAAAAGATTTTCAGAAACTCAGCCGCCGCAGATTTCTCGCCAAGATTTCCTCAAACGACTTTGACGCGATAATTGTTTCGCAGAGTCAGTTTGAGAAAATGCCTATGTCACTGGAACGGCAGGAGGAATACTTTGACCGGCGCATTGAAGAACTTACCCAAACCATTGAAATGATGAAAGCCGATAAAGGCGAACGTCTTTCTATAAAGCGGTTGGAAAGTATGCGCTTTTCATTACAGACAAAGATTGAAAAGCTCCGCGCCGCGGCAAAAAAAGATGATTTCATTTCATTTGAAGATTTAGGCTGCGACTATCTCATCATAGATGAGGCTCACAACTACAAAAATCTTGCTCTGTTTTCCAAGATGACGAATGTTGCCGGCATAAACACGAACTCCAATTCTCAGCGAGCGTTCGACCTTGAACTGAAAATAAGATATATGCAGGAAATAAACAACGGCGGCGGTGTCTGCCTTATGACGGGTACTCCGATAAGCAACGCTATATCGGAAATGTTCGTCTGGCAATACCTTTTGCAGTACCGCACTCTCCAACAGCTCGGCATCGAATATTTCGATAACTGGGCGAGTGTTTTCGGCAATATCACACAGACTATGGAGGTTAAGCCCTCCGGAACGGGTTTTCGCATGAGAACAAGATTTGCGAACTTTGTAAATCTGCCGGAACTCTGTAACCTGTTCGGTGAGGTCACAGACATCGTTAAGACCGCCGACCTTGACCTCAAACTGCCGGGTGTCGCCGGTGGAAAACCGCAGCTCGTTATTTGCGAGCCGTCCCCCGCGCAGGAGGAACAGCGTGACGAAGGCATGGAACGGGCAAGGAAAATCGAAAACAAGGAGGTAAAGCCGGAAGAAGATAATATGTTAGCCATCTGTACCTTTATGACCAAAGTTGCGCTGGACGGACGGATACTCAATCCCGCAGCTGAGGACTATGAGGGCAGCAAGGTAAACAACTGTGTAAGGAACATACTTGATATAGACGAAAGCAATCCGGGTACGGCACAGGTTGTGTTTTGCGACACGAACACCCCAAAATATGACGGTACATTTACTGTTTATGAGGACATCAAGGCAAAGCTCGTCGCAAGCGGCAGATATTCCGAGGACGAGATAGCTTTTGTCCACGACGCACACAATGACCGTCAGCGTATTGAATTGTTTGATAAGGTTAATCAAGCGCAGGTGCGAGTAATTATCGGATCAACTGGAAAGCTCGGTACGGGTGTGAATATCCAGAAACACCTTGTTGCCATGCACCACCTTGACGCGCCCTACCGTCCGTCGGACATCGAGCAGCGCAACGGGCGCGGTATTCGTCAAGGAAACGAACTTGATGAGGTACACGTCTTTTATTACGCTACAAAGGGCACTTTTGATACATATCGCTGGCAGCTCCTTGAGAAAAAGCAGGAGATAGCGTCAAAGGTACTGTCCGGAAAGCCTGTATCCCGTAGCTGCGAGGACATCGACGAAACAGCTCTCACCTTTGCCGAGATGAAAGCCGCGACCACCGACAATCCTCTGATAGCCGAAAAATTGACCGTTGATAACGAGGTAGCGCGTCTTATGCTGCTGCAATCCGATTATCTATCAGAGCATAAGCGCTTGGAAACGGACATCACAAAAATGTATCCAACAATGATAGAGAACCTTACCCGGCAGCGTGACAATGCTTTGGCAGACATTCAGACTTTTCAGCAGCACCCGTTTGTTGAGGACAGCTTTGTTATTGAAATAAACGGAAAAACTTATACTGAAAAAGAAAAGGCTGCCGAAATGATTGAGGCGCAGGTGCAAGCCTATATGGGAACAAATGAGGCATCTGAACACGAACTCCTGCTTTTCGGTAAGTATCATGGTTTTGAGATTGGCATAAGACGTGCCGACGCTCTTACCATGCACCTTGTCTTGAAAGGAAAGAACAGCTACCGCAATGACTACGCAAACAGCGGTACGGGTGCTATCACTAAGCTGGATAATCTTCTTCTAAAGCTGGAAAACGAACCGGAACGGCTTGCCGAGTCCATAGCCAAGAATGAAACCCAGCTTAAAAATGCTCAAACCCTATATGAACAGCCGTTTGAACACACAGAAGAACTCGCAAGGCTTATCGAAAAACAATCGGCAATAAATGCCGAGCTTGAATTTGGTAAGGCGGAAGAACAGGTGCTTGACGAGGATGCGGAGGAAAACGGCGCAGAAGAAATGGAGGCATAATTTGGATAAGTATAAAAATGAGGCGCGTCTTATCGGAGTAGACTACGCATCAAATATCTCCGAGATACCCAATACACTTGCTGATGTTGCAGATTATATTGTCGCCAACGGTATATATGGGTTTCTTGAAATTTACGCAGACTCTTCCAATGATATTGTGCTTTCCACATCAGGTCTTGAGATTGACTTTTGTCCGGACCGGGAATATCTCAATGCGCTGCTCCCCGTGCTTTCTCAAAAGCTGCGTGAAGCGGAATTTACGGAGTCATCGGAGTCAGTTGCCGCGGCAGATAATGCGGAGGAACTAGACAACGAGGAAGAAATGGAGGTTTAATATGGATAAGTATAAGGACGCAGAGATGCTTGTCGGAGTGGGTGTGGGTGATCCAATTGAGATACCCAACACTCTTGAAGGTGTTGCAGATTTTATCTGCACAAACGGCATATACGGTGATGTTGTAATATGGGCATTCCCTGCCGAGGAACAAGTGCTTGATACTTATGGTCTGTATATTAACAAATGTTCGGATCAGGATTATCTTAAGGCATTGCTCCCTGTTCTAATCCCAAAGCAGCACGAAGCCGAACAGAGATTATTTGCGAAAGCTGAAGCTGCTACTGCGGCAGATAATGATACAGCAGAGCTTGACGAGGAGGAAATGGACAGATAACAATGTCCATCTGCTACCCATTGTTCAACGAAAAGAGGTGATATAGTGTACACAAGCACACATTTCATACCGATACAAACCATAAGCACGTCCGGAATGGAAATCGTCCTCGGCGAACGCACGTCCGGCTCATCGCAGTTTGCAACATGGCGGCATTCCAACGGCAGCTATGAAATTCAAGGTTACTACACCAGCTCCGACCCCATACGGAACAGAATTGCAGCAGAGCGTTCACTGTTTCGCTGCGCCGCAGACAGCAGCATACCGCCTGCCGCAGTAAAGGTACTTGAAAGAGCCGCAACGGAACTTACTGCGCTGCTAGACAACTACGATATTCATTCTGCTTACCGTAAGCGTGACACAAGTGCCTGCACGGAGTACATAAACAGGCTTTCAGAAATAACCAACGGAGTATTTGAGGACACAAAGAATACTCCGTTGTTTTTGTTTTCGGACGAATGTGAACCGGCTCCGCAGACCGAGGAAGAAGATGAACTTGAACTCTGAAAAAAGAGAAATGTGCATCTGCGGAATAAGCCGAAGGCGTTTCCAACCCATTTTTTGAAAGGAAATCACAATGCCAACCACAGATAGGATAACCGTATCACCGCACCCTCACTTTTCTGATAGTTATATACTGAAAGAAAAAATCACCGATGGCACTCTTTTCGTCGGCACAAGTGCCGAACTTATAGGGTTTTGCAAGCAAAAACTTGCTGCCAGCGTGAATGTTGCGGAGCTTGCTGAGATGATCGCAGCCGCCGAGAAAGCGCGTGTAATCATCTCTCATGCTCCGGACCACGAAACAGATTTTGCTGTAAAGCGCACCATAGGTGACAAGACCTATGAGATAAGGCTATCCCAAAGCGAACTCCTTGACGCTTTTATGAAACAGCAGAGAATAGGCGTTATGGAGGATATAAGAAACTATATTGAAGAAAATGAGCTAGACAGCGACGAGTACGATGACGAGATTATTTCCGGTATCACAGATATTTATCTGAACAACAGCGTTGATAATACCGCGCCAAGCGAATGGGATATACAAAAGGCAATCAGCGAATATTTTGCTACACACGACCTCCCTATTTGCACCGAGGAAGAACCGGAACTCTGATTGAGAAATGTCCACCTGCTACCCATTTCTGCGAAAGGAACACTAC
>JBJESB010000146.1:0-1976 GCA_051882575.1 Oscillospiraceae bacterium | reverse complement strand
CTTCGGGATTGTTGTTGCCCTGCCTTATGCCGCGACCATTTCGCTGCTCAATGTCGGAAGGACGGTAGGGAGCGTCCAAATGGTGCATTGCAATAAGGTTTCTCTGAATATTGACGCCCGTGCCGAGCTTTCCCGTAGAACCGATTATGAGCCTTATCTGGGCGTTGTTTACCTTTTCAAAGATTTCAAGGCGCTGCTTGTCGTTTTTAGCGTCATGGACAAAAGCTATTTCTTCGGGTTTATACAGACCGGACTCCACAAGTTTTCGCTTTATATCCTCGTAAACGGTGAATTTGCCGTCATACTTTGGCGTATTGGTATCGCAGAAAACTACCTGTGCCGTATTTGGGTGCTGCCGGTCTATTTCAAGAATACGCCTTACGCATTGGTTAATCTTTGAACCTTCGTAGTCCTCCGCTTCGGGGTCAAGTATTCGTCCGTCAAGAGCGACCTTTGTCATGTATGTGCATATAGCAAGCATATTGTCTTCATCCGGCTTAACAATTCCCGCCTCGATTTTCTTTGCTCTCTCCATACCCTCGTCGCGCTGTTGTTCCTGTGAGGGAGAGGGTTCGCAGATTATCATTTCGGGCTTTCCGCCCGCTATCTGTGGCAGTTTGAGATAATCAAGGTCGCCCGTCTTAACAAGGTCTGTAACCTCGCCGAACAGGTTGCATAACTCCGGAAGATTGACGAAATTTGCGAAACGGGTGCGCATACGAAAACCGCTGCCGGAGGGCTTTACCTCCATTGCCTGTGTTATCTCTCCATAGACGGACGCCCAGTTGTCGAAATACTCAATGCCGAGTTCGCACAGCGTGGGGAATTGCAGGAGGTACTGCCACACGAACATTTCGGAGATAGCGTTGGAAATAGGAGTACCCGTCATAAGGCACACACCGCCGCCGTTGTTCAGTTCTTGTATGTAGCGTATCTTGATTTCAAGGTCAAAGGCTCTCTGCGAATTTGAGCTGACATTTACGCCTGCGACATTGTTCATCTTGGAGAAGATTGCAAGGTTCTTGTAAGCGTGAGCCTCGTCCACAACAAGATAGTCGCAGCCGAGGTCCTCAAAGCAAAGGAGATTGTCCTTTTTGAAGGCTGCTCTCAGCTTTTCAATCTTTGTGGAGATAGTTTTCCTCATGCTCTCCAGCTTTTTTATCGAAAGCCTTTGCCCTTTGTCCTGTTTCATCATCTCAATGGAAGCCGTGAGCGCGTCTATCTTTCGTCCATAATATTCCTCCTGTCTTTCAAGGGAAACGGGTATCTTCTCAAACTGCGACTGTGAGATGATAACCGCGTCAAAGTTGCATGATGAGATTTTCGCGAGGAATCTGCGGCGGTTGTTGGTCTGGAAATCCTTTTCCGTTGCCACAAGAATATTTGCCTGCGGGAAGAACCGCTGAAATTCCTCTCCGAACTGACCGATAACGGCATTGGGGACAACATACAGAGGCTTGTTTATCGCACCGATTGATTTTAGGTACATTCCAAGCGCCGCGGACGCTGCCGTTTTGCCTGCGCCTACCTCGTGAGCCATAAGTCCGCCGCCTGTTGCCGCAAATCTTGCGATTACATCTTTCTGGTGAGGACGGAGTGAAAGGCTCTTTGCCATGCCGGGAATTTCAATGTAGCTGCCGTCATACTTTCGGGGAGTAATCGCGTTGAAACGGTTGTTGTATATCTCCTCGATGGTTTTTATGCGGGTGGGGTCTGCAAGTATCCATTCGCGAAAAGCCTGTTCTATCTTAGCCTGTTTATCACGGGCAAGAATGGTTTCTTTGCGGTTCAGAACATACTTTTCATGCTCTCCGTCCTCATCGCGGTAAGTTACCTTGTCTTTTACCTCGGCTTTGCGCTGGTTTAGAACAAGTTCCATCAGTTCATAAGCGTTCAGACGCTTTGTGCCGAATTCCTCATCAACTTTAACGCTGTGTTCTGCGGTTTTGTTCGGTATGCGCCATTCGTTGGTGGCT
>JBJESB010000145.1:0-1995 GCA_051882575.1 Oscillospiraceae bacterium | reverse complement strand
CAGACTATGAAGATAACCTACGAAATTACGCAAGGATAATCGGGAGGGATAATATGCTGGAAATCGTAAATGAAGATATCTTTGTTACCAAGGGCGATACAGGAACGGTATTTATTTCTCCTAAAAACGAAGATGGCACACCATATTATCTTTCCCACGGAGAGCAGGTTCGGTTGTTTGTTCGGCTGATACCGGACAGACCGCCTGTTATAGAAAAGGAACTTCATAAAGAGGAGCAGAACGATGACGGGTCGTTCTGCATTCGTTTTTCCGCTTCGGATACAGACATTCCAAGAGCCGCGTATATGTATGAGGCAAAGCTCTATAATGCCGAAAACACAGAGATATGCACCTTTATCGGCGGAGGGACATACAAACCTCGTTTCATTGTGACATAGGGGGTGCTTTTTATGGACGGCATTATAACAAGCGAGATTGAGATAAGCGGTACAGTATCTTCCAAGGGTAAAACCTGCGGGTTTGTGACTACTTCCTCCGGCGGGGGTTCTCCGCCCTATACGGGAGAATATGATGTTACTCCCAATGTTCGGAATGATATTGTCCTATACACACGAAACAAGCTTATGACGGAGAATGTGCTTGTAAGAAAAATACCGCAGCATGAGGTTACAAATGCCAGCGGTGGAAAAACGCTTATTATAGGAGGAGATTAAAATGGCAATTAACAAAATCGTAATCGGCAACGAAGTGAAAATCGACCTTACTGCCGATACTGTAACTTCGGCAAGTATGCTCAAGGGTTTTACCGCCCATGACAAATCCGGTGAAATCATTGAAGGCTCGTGCAGCTTTGATGTGGACTCATCTGACGCAACAGCAGCAGCGGCAGAGGTGCTTGAAGGTAAGACATACGCTGCCCGTGGTAAGACCTTTACGGGAACAATGCCGAACAAAGGCTCTGTCAACGGCTCGATTTCCGAGGTTGACGGGGAGTTTGCTATTCCGATGGGCTTTCACGATGGCTCCGGAAAGGTGTCTATCAGCGCAACAGAACAGGCAAAAATCATACCCTCGAATATCAAGAAAGATGTAACTATCCTCGGTGTTGTCGGAACACACGAAGGCAGCGAGGAAGTAAATGCACAGACAAAGACCATCAAGCCAACTTTTGATGAACAGACTGTTCTTCCCGATGAGGGGTATGATTACCTTTCGCAGGTTACGGTTGCAGCCATTCCCGTGACTGAAACCGAGAACAGCGCAGGCGGGATTACAGTTACTGTCGGAGTGTGATTATATGGCGGTAAATAAAGTTGTAATTGACGGTGTTACTGCCATTGACCTAACAAATGACACGGTATCTGCAGATAAACTCCTTAAAGGTATAACCGCGCACGATTCTTCGGGAAAGCAGATTGTCGGCACAATGGGCGGTGACAGTCTGCTTCCGAAGCCTTATGCGCTGACGGACTTTTGGGATTTTACCCAAAACGTTGATACTGACAGGAATTCATGGAAAAGTCTGATGAGCGAAAAAACCATCACAGGCAGCGGAGTTCTGACGCATTCGGCGGATTACATTCAATTTTCAGAGCAGTTTATCTGCGAATATTACCCGCTGTTTGCTTTCACCGTGTATGCGATTATCCGCGCTCCTGAGTATGTCAGCGGCAGCTATGACTTGATCGCAACATCATACGGTAACACACCGTACTTCAATGTTGGTTCGTACAATGGCACATTTGATATAATAACAAGTCCGCAAGCGCAGCAGATGTTGTACACAAATGTTCCCGCTTATGGCGAGTGGCACGTTGTTGCTATGACCTTTGAAGGCACTTGTAATTACGGCAAGGGCAGCTTGTTCCTTGATGGAACTGTACGAAACCAATTTTATAACTACTATGCGCCATATCCGGCACCAGCGGAAGGTGCATTTTATTTTGCCGGGCAATGCAAAGCAATAGCCATTTGCCCCGATGTAGCACACGGAGAGAATATTGTTGCCGAAAACTCTGCTTTTCTGCAGCAGAA
>JBJESB010000144.1:0-7660 GCA_051882575.1 Oscillospiraceae bacterium | reverse complement strand
TACTCCTCCCACTTGTCCATGTCCGCCATTTCGCTGATATCCACCCTGAGTTGGTCCTGCCGCGGTATTGTGCGGTTAAACAGGGTGTATGCTCCCGCGGTAAATCCTGCGGCGATTCCCACCAGAGCCGTTCCGGTAACTGCCGCACCGATTGCTAAACCTGACATTACTGCCTCCTTCTTTTCTGTTTTTGACCGTCGGTCGAATTATGGGCACAAAATATTGCAGCCTAAAGTAACGTTCCGTAGAGGAACTTTTCGACCGCCGAGCCAAAACAAATTATATAATTCTGAATCCGTTTTTATTATATCACTTTTTTGACCGATGGTCAACTGTTTTATAAAAAATCTTGCAAATTCATAGAAACAGTGGTATAATTAGTATATTCATTGTGCAACACTTTCAAGGAGATACTATGAAAACGGGAAAATACGACATAATTCTTGAAGCCGCAAAAAAGTTAATGTGCAGTAAAGGCTCTGTTGCTGACATCACTGTAGATATGATAGCAAAACAGGCGGGGATAGCAAAGGGCGGCATCTACTACTATTTCAGCAGCAAGGACGAGATAATCGACGCTGTCATTGACCAATGCTACACCGCCGCTATCGAAGACTTTATCACTGAAATAAAGAGTCACAGGAATGCCATTGAAAAGCTGAAGCTGCTGTTTCAGTCGATACTTAGCTCCGAGCTGAAGGACAAAAGCAGCAATGTTATCCGTGAGCTTCATCTGCAGAATGACATCGTGACAAACTATAAGCTGATGATGACATCAATAAAGGTTATTTCACCGATAGTAACCGAGCTGCTGGTAGAGGGCACCGAAAAGGGCGAGCTCCACGCCGAATATCCCGAGGAAAGCTCCCGCATGATAGTCGCCATGCTGACATTCCTGCTGGACAACTACTTTTTCCCCGACAGCGCCGAAAATCGTCTGCGCAGTCTGAAGCTATACTCGCTGGTACTTGAAACCTGCCTGAAAACACAGCCGGGAAGCTTTGATTTCCTGACGCAGCCGCTGAATTGAAAGGATAACCGCGAGCTTGTATGAGCACAGCAAAATACTCATTTTTAGGTTCAGCGGAATACATTGAAACAGTCCGGGGCTCCATACATGCCGGTCGGAAAATAGTGAATACATAACAGACCCTTCTGTGTGATAGCAATAAACACGGAAGGGTCAAACTATTTCATTAGAAGTACACAAGGAAAAGCATTCGAAGCATCAGTTCGCGCTATTCTTTCATATTATGTGTTACTGTTTCTTTCACGAAATCTGTCAGCAATCGTCCGCTTAATGAACAGAACACCCGAGATATCTGCCAAAAGCCACCCTATCGGTATCGCCCACCAAATAACATTAGATAAGAATAAGCTTTACACCGTTCTCAAACCACTTATAATCCTCAAACGACCACTTATCAAAAAACTGTTGAAATGATTTGGTGTAATTGATATAATGATTTCAGAACAGGAGGTGAGGTTGTGGATATTGAAATAAAAATTGACCACGAGTACAAGCTGCCAAAGGTGATAGTTCTGACTGACAAGGTTACAGACGAGGTAAACGCAATTATATCAAGGCTGTCAGAGGAAGCGCCAAAGGTTATCACGGGGTTTCGGGAAGATATGCTAAGGATTATTGAACCCGACGAAATCAAGCGCATTTATTCAAGCAGCGGAAAGGTTTACGCCGAAACAGCCGACGGAGTATATACGCTGCGGCAGCGACTGTACGAAATGGAAGAACGCCTTGATAATTCAAGATTTGTGCGTATTTCCAATTCGGAGATTATCAATCTGCAAAAGGTCAAAAGCTTTGATATGAACCTTGTCGGTACGATATGCGTTTCGTTTACCGATTGCGGTGCAACTTATGTTTCAAGGCGTTATGTCACAAAAATCAAGAAAATACTAGGTGTGTGAGGTGCCATTATGAGAAAGAAAGTTTTCGAAAGAACAGTCCCCGGATTTTTTATCGGTATTGCCATAGGGCAGATAATCAGTGTTTTGATATCCCTTATTGAGGGCAGCGGCGAATTCCTGATATGCGTTCCCGAATTTACAGAGCTTATAGGCAATGAAGCTGCTGCGGCAGCAATACAGACGCTCCTCTGCGGGGTTATGGGCATTGGTTATGCGGCGGCTTCGCTGATATGGGAGAGCGAAAAGCTTAATATCGCCGCGCAGACCGGAATATGCTTTGGAATTTACGCAGTGACCCTGCTGCCAATTGCATATTTCACAAACTGGATGGAACATTCATTGCTTGGCGTGCTTGGGTATATCGGTATTTTTGCGGCTTCGTTTGTTGTAGTTTGGTTAAATCAGTATTTCCTGCTTAAAAGAAAAATAAAGGCAATAAATGCCAAAATGCAAGGCTGAAATGCTGCGGCAATAAGCGCTGATGTATTTGAATAATATCTGAAACAGGGACTGCCGTACAGACAGCCCCTGTTTTTAATTATAGCGTGTACATAATATTTCAGACAAGATATGAATGCTTTGATATCCGCTGGACTTTGGCTTGCTGACAAAATACTTAATATTAACCACCTTATAGCAAATGCTCCTGCTTATTTCCTCTGCAATAGAAAATAAATCGTCCTCAAACAGGCATACCAATCTTATACCGATGATAGCGTGCAGTATCGCCAAAGCGTTTTTACGAGCTAGCAAAATGAAGCTCGTAAGATACCCTGTTCATCAGAATTACAAGGAATTTAAGCTGCTGACGGAGCGTAATGATTTTCAGCGTGTGCACCCTTATCATTCGGCGGAGTATCCGAGCGATTCTTGCCTCAAAATTCATTTTCCGACCCACCCGATAAAGCATAAGACAATAATTGATGTGTAAATTAGTAATGCACGGTTGAATTACCGCCAGCTTGTAAAATGTCGAAACTGCATGAATAAATTCACATTATAAGCAAACAATAGCGATACAGGCAGAAGCTGCCCGCAAGGCAGATATATCTGCACGACTTAATAAAAACACGGAGGAATTTATATATGAAAGCAACCGGAATTGTCCGCAGGATTGATGACCTCGGACGAATCGTTATACCAAAGGAAATTCGCAGAACTATGCGCATTAGGGAGGGCGACCCCTTGCAGAACACATTGATACAGTCCGAGGCGCTGGCGTTGGCGCTTGGTAAGATGGCTGGGGGAGAGAAATGATGGCATACATACGAACCGGCAGGAGCACTCACTCCTGCCGGTAATTTTACAATATTCTGGGGATCGAATGGTCTGTTTAACTTACAGTTTCTTCATAGAGTTTTTCTTTGAGCACTGTCTGAGGATACTTCCTCTTGAGGTTCCTGTAAGCCGAACCTTGTACTTGATGTGTGCGGGCTTTATGAATTATTATTCTTGGAAGAATACGATGAGTTCTTGCCAGGTTAAAGCGATTTATAGTTGTTTCTATCTGGCTTATTGCTTTTTCTAGGTCAGAGCCTTTAAGCTCAATAACATAAGCGGTTGGTTTTACTTGTGTATCAACTTCAACGATATAATCACACTTTTCTCCATCTCCATCGGTGAGGATATCGCCGTCTACTTTATATTTATAGATACTCAAAAGAGCCGGATTATTAAGTACATGCTTGTTCTGGTTTTCAGAACAAACGACCTTGCAAGCATTAGCAGGACATGTTGTTTTTCCGCTGAACAGCATCAGTTATTCCTCCTCATTTGATATATCAAAGAGCTTATCATAAAGCTGATTTATTTCGGAGGAAGCTCCGTCAATAACTTCATTCATTATTAGCTTTTCAGGCGAGTCTTCCAGACATGACTGGATTGTTCCGTTATCAACGAAATAAGCATTGTGTTCTTTTATACGAAGCTTTTCGTCCACAAGCTCATTAACATGGTTTCTATTGGCGTCATTGACGATTGCGTTTGCATAAATTAGATTGTTTACCGCGCCCAGAATATATGGGCTATGCGTTGTGATAAGCAGCTCGCATTCCCGGTTTGACATTAACGCCAGTACCTCAGATACAATTTTCTGAGCGTCGGGGTAAAGGTGTGCCTCCGGCTCTTCAAGTATGATAAAGGATTTTGTTTTAGTAACCAGAATGTGAAACAGAATGTTGAATAGCCATACTGTTTCCTGCTGTCCGGAAGAAGTATAGTTGATTTTAACAAATCGGTCTGTATAATCGTGGTTATCAGTGAGATACAGCCTTTCTTCTCCGTTTGCGAAAACATACCTTCCCTTCAGAACGGCATAAATACGTTCAAGCATCATAGATATAGCTTTCGTATTGAGCTTCATCATATTGCTTTTTAACTCGGCAAGTCCGTCTAAGCCATCATTGAAAAGAGGACGAATCTTCAAAATTCTTTCAATATACTTCTGAGTACAAAAATCAATGCTGCGTTTCTGATCATCGTCCATTGTAGCAAAAAGATAGTTTAACTGGGATGTAAGCAACGTAATCAAGCTTCTTCCTGCAGGGATAAAAATAGCATTATATTCATCGTGAAACAGAGTGTTAAGCTCAGCCATAATATCGCTGCGTTCAGAACCGGTGTCACTTTTTAAACGAATATATTCTTTTATGTTCTCGCTGAATGAAATGTAGACATATTTAGGGTTTATAAATTCTTCGTTTTCGCGAAGCTCCAGTGTGATTTCTACAAATGTATCATCAGAATAATCATATCGAAGCTTCATATCAGAGTTCATCGCTTTGGATGTTCCAAACATTTGTAAGAACTTGTTACGAAGAGTTTTTAAGACAACAGTTATTAGCTTGGATTGATTTCCCAATAAATTGTATTTTAAGATTTCCTCGCAGATATCGTCCTTTATAGTGCGGCAAAAATAGATTGCCTTTGCAACAGTACTTTTTCCCGAGGCTTGTTTTCCGGTAAGTATAGTAAAATGCTCAAGATCCATAGTGCAGTCTTTTACGGGTCCTAAATTGTGTATCGTAATTCTGGCAGACATATTTTTCCTCCTGTCATCGTTTGAACTTGAGAATTCACAATATATATTATTATATCATAGCGTTCACGAAATATCAAGTATTAGTCAAATTTAAATCAATAGTATTTTGTCCTTGAATAATTCACAATGGAGTGATAATACAATCAAAAATAGCAGCAGACTCGAATCTGCCGAAATGCACTAAACTATCTCATGAGGAAATCTCAACGATACTCAACATTGACAGGAGTATAGTTAATGAACTTTGCAAAACGCTCAGCAGATTAATAACAAAACGCAGAAGCGGAGGTCGTAATGATCTCCGCTTTTTTTATTGTATCAGTGATTACTGCAAGATAATACTGCTCTCTAAAAAGCTGTATTATCTAAAAGCAACTTGCAATATATCTAATAGATTATTTAGTTTATCTTTAGGATATACTATACTGAATACACAGCCACAAAAATGGAGGTATTCAGATGATAGATCTTATTGGAATCGGAAAGCGCATTAAAGCAGCACGCACAGAACATAAGCTCACCCGTGAAAAGCTTGCGGAGCTTGTGAACGTATCTCCGCACTATATCTATGAGATAGAAAGAGGAATGAAAGCGATGTCGCTGGAAACTCTAGCTAGCATTTCAGCATCTCTGGAACTTTCCGCGGACTATATTCTTTTCGGGATGTATCACAATCCCGATGACAGTGTTTTTGCCATGCTTGAGGAGCTAAGCGAGGAAAAGCGCCTGCGTGCGGAAAAGGCATTTGCGGCATTACTGCCATTTCTGAAATAAATCAGGGGGACGCAAGTCCCCCATTATTTATGATATCTGCACTGCGTAGCATTCCAGCTTGTGGTCGTTTGACCTTGCCATTTTGCTGCCGGGACAATTTGATCTTCCGCATTTTGGCGACAGCCATATATGATAACTTCCGCTTTCAGAATAACTGCAGGTTACAGATGTGTTCAACGAGAATTTTCCGCATAACGGGCATGTCCACTTACAGTTCACTTCAAAGCTTGTGGGCTGAATACCGTTGTTGATATCCTTTATTGCGTTTGTGTAGTCAGGGATAAACACCCAACCGTCATGATTTGTTGCAAATGTGTGAGTGTACTGGTGGACATCGGCGCTTGATTCGCGGTAGAAATAATATGTTTCGGAAAATTCACCGTACTCTTCATAGTTGGTTAATCTTATTTTATAGTAATTGTCACCCGGTTCGGACAAAGCACAAAGCAACTCACTCTTGTAATATTCAACGACGGAAAATGTCATGTTGTTTTCGGTTGTGCCGTGATATATCTCTATGCTTGTACCGGCGGGATAGTCGTTTTGGACAGGAATTATCCAGATATCCGCATAATCACCGTTGTATGGGTCTCTTTCGATACCGGTTATAGTCAGCTTTTCAAAAAACGGTTTCGGTGCGGCAGTCGTCGTTTGCCGGGTAGTAGTGATTTTCGTTGTCGCGTTGGATTGGGTTGTTTTGGCTGTAGTGGTCGTTGTGAACTCCGAAACGGTGGTGGACATACTTCCCGATGAACTGTTGATCGGTCTTTCATCTGTTTGACAACCCGTAAGCAGAGTTACACACAGCACCGTTGCTATAATTCTTCTTAATTTCATACAAAGTCCTCCATTTATTCTAACAAATTATAATCCATGTAGGATTGGTCTGCCTGCTGCGAACATTCGGCTCAGAGCCTTTACTTCACGAGATTCAAGACTGTGCGCAAGCTCTGCAAGTTCTTTACAGTGGAATTCCTCAGCCGCTTTTCGCCTGTCTATCAGCGCATTTAAAAGCACGGCAATTCTCCCATCACTGAACTGTACCGATTGGGTTTGGAATTCTCTGCCGCCGGTCATAATTCCGAAAATCGGCGAGGATTCAAGCGGAATTTCGTAGCTAAGAATAAGTTCCTTCAGCCGCAGTATCTTCCGTCCGCCCAAATAGACTTCGCAACAATCGTCCCGCATAGTTATCAGGATATTGTCTATGCTTTCCGTTGAAATCTCGGTGCTTTCACTACGAAGCTCAATGCGTAACATATTCGCTTCGCAGCACTGCTTTCCAAACAGGTAAAATGCTTTGCTTCCACACGTCAAAAATCCGCATTTTACACAGCTTGTATCAAGATATTTCTGTATCATTTCGTCCGGATTCATCTAATCGACCTCCTTTGCATTCATTCTAACATGACAATTTAAGGAATAACAGCCTTTTGAGTTCCGAAAAAATAATTCTTTTTCGGAACTGAAACCTATTGTAATTCACACGAGATAGATGTATAATGTTACCAAAGAGGTGAAACAGATGGACGAGCTTGAAATGCTGAAAGAAATAGACAAGATGATCGACGAAACGCAAGACCTTGACAGGGAGCTTGAGGAAACCGGAATGTCAAGAGAAGCTCTGACCGCACAGGCCGAAGAGCTAAAATCCGAGTATAACGCCTTATCAAGTAAGCTGGAGCTGAATTTAGCTGACCCGCTCCCGCTGAGGTGGGAAAAGCTGCTCAGGCTGCACAGTAAAGGCGATCCGAACGCTGTTCGACTTTTAAATATGTATATTTCGGACTGCAACTTTTTTGGCGGCGAAGCTGACGAATGTCTAACTCAATATGCTGCTACAAAAAAGCGGCTTGAAGAGCTTACCGCTTGGGAAGACTGGTACTCAACACAGTTACAACAGTATTCCCAGCTGTT
>JBJESB010000143.1:0-7672 GCA_051882575.1 Oscillospiraceae bacterium | reverse complement strand
CCTGCGGCGCACTCCGTGCGTATCGGACGATTATACCATAACCTTGCGGTTATGGCATAATAAGAACATGGCAACAAATCGGAATATTTATGAATAGAAAGTTTGAATTTAGAGAGGTGACGAAATGCCGGAAATTAGGTATGTTCAATCAGAGGATAAAGAGTTTTGGTATAGTCTTGATAAGCATTTGCCGGAACAAGAATTTGATAATAAAGTTAGAGATAAAAGGGGATACATTTTATTAGATGATAATAAACCAATTGGATTGTTGAGATATAATCTTTTTTGGGATAATACGCCATGTTGTACAATGTTATTTATTGAATGGAATTATCACGGAAAAGGTTATGGAAAGAAGCTTATGGAACATTGGGAAATGGATATGAAATCACAAGGATATGGTATGCTTTTGACATCTACACAGGTTGATGAACAGGCGCAGCATTTTTATAGAAAATTAGGGTATAAAGATTGTGGTGGTTTAGTTATAGATGTCCTAGGGTATGAGCAACCAATGGAGATGTTCTTGATAAAAGGCATTTAGCAATTTTCCATTTATCAATCTGATACGAAATTAACCCATGCGTTGACAAAACAAACAAATCCGGTTAAATTAACAACGCACATCGCCATGAGCCGCACCCGAAAAAAAATAACAGTGTATTCCGGCTTGTTACGCATACTGCCGACAGCAATATTGCTGCACAAGGGCTTTATGAGATAGTCGGAAAAGACAAAGAGAGAATGGAAATCGCTTATAATCCGGGCAGAAATATGGCTTGGATAATCAAAACATTTAGTGGAGCAGTGCCTCCCATTGACAAGAATTGAAAAAATGAAAAGCATTATGAGAAAACACATTGCAAACATAGTTACAGCTGCCGAATTATATGCAGCATATTGATATCGGTTAATACACTTAATTACGAACCGGTTTCAATATTGCTTGTGTTAACCGCCAATAATAAGAATACTCAAAAAACGCCGAGCTGCGACCTTACACCAAAAATTCAGAGCGACAACACATATACTGCAACAATTGCGGCTATTGACGGTGCTGAATACAAATTCAACAACGGCTGCCGGAGCACTCAAAACACCTTCGGTAATATACCCCATTTTTCCGTTGTAACAGCGCAAATCCGCATGGCGGAAACCGAGGTATTCAACCCAAGCGAACCCGTTACCGCAAGCCTTATTTCAGGTCACGGAAAACTCACTCATATTGAACCTGCCGAACCGACCTGCACCGATATAGGGCACTGCGAATATTGGTACTGTGAAAAATGCGACAAGTATTTCTCTGATGATACCGGAATTACCGAAACCACTCGCGAAATGCTTGTAATCGCATCAATAGGACATAGTTGGTCAAGTGCGAGATTTCAGATAATGATGATAATATCAACTTTCTCGGACAGGTTATCGGGCTGAAAAACAAGGCAGCTGCGAAGTTCAATTTCAGCGGCGATATTACCCCTGATATGTGCACGGTAAACGACAAGCAGATTGCCGCTGAGGATTTGTGCAGCGACGAAAACGGAACCTACATAATAATTCGCGACATCTCGCCTGATAATTATGACAGACCTTTTAAAATCACTGTTGGCAATGTAACCATAAACAATGCAAGCGTGTTCAGCTGCCTCTATTCTGCACTGAACGGAAAGCGTACCGAGCTGTATGACATTGTGTATGCAGTGTATGCTTTCAACAAGGCTGCGGGAACTTATTCGGCACAAATTGCCCTCAATTCAGCCGAGTAACTCCACATATAGAATGTTGTAGAGACCGTCAAAAAAGTCCCTTTGGTTTCGGCTTTGCAGCGTCCTGCTGCGCCTAAGCATCCGCACTGCCCGCACTCACTGCCCGCTTTGCCGTCAGTTCGCACAGTTGTGCGAATCAGCCTTTGCTAAGTAAAATCTTACGGATAATTGCAACAGGAATCAAAATCCAGCCCAAAAACAATCCCCATATAGCTCTTTTAACAAACAAGCCTCCCGGCTGAAATTCTATGACAATTTTATTATAGTAGATTGTCCACCCTGTCGCCCAGTAACCTGCTGCCCAATACGCTAAAATCAGCACTCCCTCAAATACTTCCATAGTTATTACCTCCAAAATTTATTATAGAAAGCAAAGCTTCCATATCTAACCTTTAATACAGCCCAATCCTGTTATGTACAATTCCGAATGCTTTCCGCTCATTTATAATGCCCGCAATCCTTGCAGAATGAGCTTGTTGTAGGATTGGCTGTTCCGCACTCGGGACATACCCACAGTTTTTGATGTTCGCGGCTTTGATTTTCTGCCGTTCTTTCGCTTATTAAGCGCATTCGTTCAATGGATGCATTGCTTGATGAAGTTCGCTTTGCGGGGCTTGGAGTATCCTTGTGCAAGCTCAATGTCCCCACAGGTGCGTCATCCTTTATTCCGGATTTCTCATACGATTGTTGATTGTTTTGCTGCTCCAGCAATTCCATAATTTGCTCGTTAACCTTTCGCGTGCGCGCAATATCCTCAAACATATACGCCGTACACGCCCACAGCGAGTGAACCGCTTCGTTCAGCACAGTACCCGCTATTATTCCAATTATAACAATAACAAAGCTTTCATCAGATTTCATCAAATCAAGATTAACCGCAATATCACTTAACCATGACGAAAGAATTATTGTCACAATCTCAAAGACTATGAAGCTGACCCACATTGAACGCCTGAAGGTTACTCGCCAGGAATCACCAAAACCAAATTTATCACTCATAAAATCACCCCACAAAACCAAAATCAGACCGCAGGTATATACCCACGGTCTGATTTTAACATATTTCTGCATTTTTTTGGTACACTCACAGCGGACTTTTACACCTTTTCCAACGGAGCCTCGTTGTTCTCTGACAGCAAAATATCGCATTCGATTATATCCTTGCCATGCTGAAAAGCGAATACAATCGCGCCGTCCCTCGGTATGCGCGGGTAGAGCTGCGCCGCGCCGAGGTGCTTCAGAAATTCCTGTGCCTCGTCAAATGACATCCGAAAGCCGAATGCAAGCTGTATAAGCACATCACGGGCGGGATTGCTCCGCTTGCCGTCAAACAGCGAGTAGAAGTAGGACTTTTTAAGCCCCGACCGCCGCATTACATCCGAAAGCTGCACATTTTTCTCCGCTGCAATGCCGTTGAGGTACTCCGATAAATTCACCGAATACTGCTCGCCCTTAATCTCCTCCTGCCCCTCGCGGTAGGATTTTTTATTATTCAGCACCTCAAGAAGCTCCCCTGTGGATTTCTGCTTAACCATACAAATAACCCCTTTTCTTGACTTTTTGTTCAATTTATGTTACCATATATTCGTAAAAAATTCAAGTGGCGGTGTTACAAAATGTCGGACGAAAAATTCAAGGTTCTGCGCTCGCTTAATACCGACGGCAGCGTTACACTTGCACAAAACACTGCAGACAGTCAAAAGTATGTGCTCAAAGAACTGCCGCCCGAGAGCGTTTCGGTTTACCGCCGCATTAGCGAAATCCCGCCGCAGGAAAACCTTATGCGAGTTTACAAAATCATTCGGCAGCAAGACCGCGATACCGCCGTGTGCGAATTTGCCGAGGGAAAAACCCTTGATGAGCTTTTGGAAAGCAGGCGAGTGTTCCCCATATCGGAGATAATCCGTATTGTCACCCCGATTTGCAAAGCCGCACAGCGTCTGCATAAATTCGGAATTATTCACCGAGATATCACCCCCAAAAACATTATTCTTGATGATGATTTGAACGTCAAGCTTATTGATTTTGATATCTCCCGCCTTTACAGCGGCGAGCGCGACCGGGACACCACAATATACGGCACGGAGGGCTACGCTGCGCCGGAGCAGTACGGATTTATGGAAACGCAATTCACTGCGGATATTTACTCAATCGGCGCACTGCTAAAGCTGCTGCTTAATTCCTGCCCCGACTGCCCAATTGCGCGGGAGGTTTTTATGCGCCGCATTGCCGCCAAATGCACAAGGCTTGACCCTCAAAAGCGTTACAAAAGCGCAGCAGCAGTAAGCAGGGCGGTCAGCCGTTCCGGGTGGATTATTCCTTTGGGAGCGGCGGCGCTTTCGGTAAGCGTTTTGGCAGCGATTATTGCAGCGCTGAATATCGGCGGGGCTTTGCAGACAACCGAAAATAATAAGCCGCAAACTCCGCCTGTGATTATCATCGAAACCACTGAATCACCCGCAGAATCCACAGCTTCAACAACCGCTTCAACAACTGCGAACACCACTCCAACAACAACCGCAACGACCGAACAAACCACAGTCTCAACGCAGGAAACAACGCTAATTATAACACAGACTACCACTCAAACAACCACCGCCAAAACAACACAATCCACCACTCAAAGCACAAAATCAACAACCGCCACAACAGCCGTGCAGAACTCCGAGCCGGAGGTTATTGAAGCGCTTGAGCCGCTTCACACCTCGGATATGGACAATCCCAAAATTGAAATAACCACCGCCAAAAACGAGGACGGCTATTATCAGGACTATTTTGAGTACCAATTCTACGACGACCCAACGGTTCACGGCAGGTGGAATTACTTCGGAAGTCTGCTGATACCAAACTTTTCGGCAGAATGCGAAATCAAGCAATACCCAGTAGAAAATCGCATTTTTGCTTCGCTGACCTTCGATGAAAACGGGCAGTCAAGCGCTGTTTTTGCTAACGAACCAAGCCTTCCGTTGGAATCCCGCTGGACTAACGGCTATCTGATTTGCGAATACGGCGAGGGTACAGCGGCGCAGCGGCTTTTTACCGCTGAAATTGACAGCGTTGAGTATCTGTTTATTGAATTAAAAGTCGGGGATTTCTTCCGTGATAACAAGGTGTTTGTTTATGAGGTATTTACCCGCGCAGAATGAGGTGATTAGACTGGAATACCATTTCAAATCGACGCTCAAGCACTCCGAAAAGGGCGATATTCAGCTTGTTTCCGATGATAGCGGCAGGCTGTTTGTCCGTAGATACAGAGAGCTTACTGCGGAGCTTTTCGGGCGTATTAAAAGCGTTTCATGCCCGTATATTGAGCGGCTGATTGAGCAATCCGCAGACGAAAACGGCGGCTATATAATCAGCGAATACATAGAGGGAATGCCCGCTTCCGAAAGAACTTTCACCGAGAGCGAAGCCATTTTGGCTTTATCGGAGCTTTGCGAAGCTGTTCAAGCTCTCCACCAAGCGGGAATACTCCACCGCGACATCAAGCCCTCGAATATAATCTGTCAGAACGACGGGCATATTCGACTGATTGACTTTGATTCTGCGCGGCTTGGCAAAGCCTATCGCAGCCGCGACACCAAGCTTTTGGGAACAGCAGGCTTTGCACCGCCCGAGCAATTCGGCTTTGCGCAGACCGACCCGCGCTCCGATATTTATTCCTTCGGTGTCACAATGCGGGAAATTCTGGGCAATAGCGCGGAAAAGCCTAAATTCAAGCGAATTATAGACCGCTGTATGCAGTTCGTTCCCGAAAAGAGATATTCCGATATCGGTGCGGTAAAAAGGGCGGTTTTGCGGGCTTCACGTCCGAATATTCTGCCGTTTGCCGCGGCGGGTGTTCTGCTTGCGGCAGGCGGCGTTTTCCTTTTATTTTGCTCAAAGCCCGCGCCCACTCCGCCTACCGCCGATACTTCAACGGGAAGTACATTTACAATCGGCGAGCCTACTGTTAAAGCCGTATCCGAGCCGACAGAAACGCTTGATATCCCCACCAAAGAAACCAATCCCACAGAAGAATCCGAGCCAACAATAGAGCCTATTCCCACCGATGAACCCGAAATAATACCCACCAAACAAGCGGAAAGCGAATCTGCATTGGCGGAAACCGAACCGTCGGAAATCCCCGAAACGGTTATCGAAACCACAATGGAGTCGGAAACCACGCCCGAGATACAAGAAACAACGCCCGCCGAGGAGCAGGAAAGCTCTCCCGAACCGCCCGAAACCGAACCTACCGAAGAACCCGAACAGCCGCGCGAGCCGAATATTCTTTCCGACAGCATAAATCCGAACAAAATCGACTTTGATACGATAATAAACGATGACGGGCTTTACACCGATGAATTTGAGTATGAATTCTATGACGACCCCGCTGTTCACGGCGAATGGGAGCTGTATGCGGTGCTTGACGCTAACACGGATTTTGAGTGGATTGCCACGGACTATCTTGCAAAATCAAATAACCTCGGCAATTATCTTTGGCAGCATTTCACTGTTTACCCCGACGGTAGCTGCGAGATGCGAAATAAGCGCGGCGGTCTTATCGAAAAAACGCTTTGGACAAACGGCTATTATATCGAGCACGACAACGGATGTCAGTTTGTGCGGCGTATGTTTGCGTTCACCGTTGACGGAGCTGACTATCTGGTTTATGAGCAAAAGCCAACCGGAAATTACAAAACCGAGCTTCCGCACAGGGTATTACTGTTCGGCAGGATTCTGTAATCGTTAGTCTTTTGCAAAGCTAATTATTCTGTTTTTTTAGGGCAATATGCGCACAATCTTTGTGCGGTATTGCCCTAGGTTTCAATTATAAAGGCAGTACAACACGAAAGAGCGGCAACTTGACCGCAAAGATAATAAATCTACGGAGAAATTCCGCTCGGCGGCATAGTCGCAGAAACGGGCAAACCCCAACAAACGGCTTCATTAAGCCATTTCAGGGGTGGGCAACACATTTTTCAAAAAGTTGAATTTGTCTGCTTGAGCAGTTTCGGTTGAGGAAACTTTGGAGAAATACACCACCGAAAAAGTGCGTCAACCTGAATACTTCTTTGAAGAAGTATTGCAAAATCCACAATATTTCGCCTCATTTCCCTATTGACAAAACCGTCCTGATGGTATATAATTAACTTCAGAGTAAATTATTTTGATTTCACTTTTTTGGGGAGATGATGTTATGCGCGAAGTCTTTATCGGAAGAGAAAAAGAACTTGCGGATTTGAACGAACTATATTCACAGGATAAGTTCCAGCTTTTGGTTCTGTACGGACGCAGGCGCGTCGGCAAAACAACTTTGCTCAATGAATTCTGCAAGGACAAGGATACCATTTTTTATTCCGCAGAGCAGAGCAACAATAAGCTGAATCTTGAGAAGTTTTCATCCCTTGTTTTCAACTTTTACGGCGAAAATAATTTAGAACCGTTTTCATCCTGGACTAACGCATTGTCATATATTGATGAACGTCAGAAGGGAAAAAAGCTTGTGCTTGTAATTGACGAATTCCCCTATCTCGTTAGAAAAAATAAGGCTTTGCTTTCGGAGCTTCAGCACCTTATCGACCACAGGCTTACAAGCGGAAATCTTTTTATGATACTCTGTGGAAGCTATATGGGATTTATGGAAAAGGAGGTTCTCGGCTCAAAAAGTCCCCTTTTTGGAAGAAGAACCGCACAGCTTCACATGAAGCCGTTCAATTATCAAACAAGCTTACAATTCCTTGACGGATTTTCTGATACCGAAAAGCTTGAGCTGTACGGTGCATTCGGCGGTACTCCTTTATATTTACAGCAGATAGACTCAAGCGAAAGCTTTGAAGCAAATATAAAGAAAGCCTATCTCAAAGTCACCTCATATCTTTATGAGGAAGCGTTGCTGCTTCTTCGTCAGGAAGTGCAGGAGC
>JBJESB010000142.1:0-7716 GCA_051882575.1 Oscillospiraceae bacterium | reverse complement strand
TTATTGCAGAAATTGCAGGAGCAGCAAGAGGTGTTTCTACCTTGATGCTCTTTGCTGCGGAATATGCGCTCAGTCTGCCTGTTGCAGAATCGTAAGCAGTTACAAAGTAATAGTAGGTCTTGCCCGATGTTACTGTTGTATCTGTGTAGGTTGTTGCAGCAACGCCCTTGAGCAGGGTCTTTGTGCCTGTTGCGCTGTCTGCGCGGTATACGCGGTAGCTTGTAGCATCTGTTACCTTGTCCCATGCAAGAGTTACGCTGCTGCCGTTTGTGGTAATTGAGGAAATTGTAGGTGTTGGCAAAGTGTTTTGGTATGTTATCTTTGCATAATTCGAATAATTGCCCAGCACTCCTGTTTTGGAATTATATGCTGCAACAAAGTAGTAATAGGTATTGCCGTTTGTTGCGGTAGTATCAGTGCAAGTAAGCGTAGAAACTGCCTTGATAAGCTTCTTTGTACCTGTTGCAGTATCAGCGCGGTATACGCGGTAGCTTGTCGCATCGGAGACCGAACTCCAATTGAGTGCAACGCCGCTTGCGGTAGACTTTACCGAAGTGATGGTGGGCACCTCGGAAATATGAACTGTGACAAAATCGGAAAGTGGGCTTCTGTCGCCGTTTTTGTCAATACTTGCAAGGGCTATCTTGTATGTGCCGGGGGTATTATTAAACCGGTTGCAGTAATAAAAAGTGTTATATGTACCGAGCGAATAAACCATTGTATCATACGGGCTGTAAACTACTGCGAGAACATCCTTTGCGTCTGCCGGCACTGTGTAGCTGATGTAATTACCTTCATCCTTGATGTTGGTGGGTGCGGAGATAGTTTTTACTTCCTGACAACCGTCATAATATACGTTGGTGGAATCAGCGGAAATAGCAACCCTCTTGTTGGTATAATAGCCCGGAGTTGAGCTTGGTACTCTTTGATGTGCATCCACGCGCATATCAAACGTTCCGCAGGGAACAGAATCTGAATCATAGTACAGGTATGCAAGTTGCGAATGAATATCCGACTCGGAAGGCGCTGTATTTGTCAGCTTGCCATTTTCGTAATTGATAGCACTGTAGCCTATGTAGTTGGAGTCGCCAAGCAACGAGCTTAAATAGTAGCAGCCCCATGTTCCGCTTCCGGTAAGACCGGTAATAGGATAATTATCCCATGAAATGGTGTCCGTAGCTTCATTGTAGGTGATATTGGAGTCCCAAGTGTCAAGAGTTTCCTCAAACGGTTCTATCACAACATCAGCAAACTCGCTGATATTACCGTCTGCGTCAACCGATGCTATCTTAACGTCATTAAGGAACCAGAGGAATGTTGTAGTACCTTCCGTTTCTGTAACGCTTATAAAGCTATCGTTTTCAGCGTATTTACCGGTAACAATATAACCGATAGCTCCGTCTACCTTATCCCAATTGAGATAACCATAGCTAACGCTTTCTCTGGAAAAGGTTATATTTTTTGGCGATGCGATAGAGGTAACGGTGTTTCCGCCATTAAAGGGGAACTCTACATAATCAGATGATTTTGCGAGATAGCTGGAGGTGGTATTTCCGTAAATACTAGTGATTGAACGCGCAACTGATGAAGCGTAAATCTTACTGTCGTAATTGAAAAATATGTATTCGTTTAGGTCGGCAGAAATCTTATCTGCGGCAAGAGACAGGTTAGCGCGCTCTTTCGTGCAGGTGGAACCGATTCTGTAACCGTTAACGGTAATACCGGTATCTATATTTCCTGCATATTCCTTCGGCTCATAATTGTTAGTGTAGCTGAATACTCCGTTGGTCAGATTTATTCCCGAAACCCAGCTGTCAACAGCAAAGTCCTTTGTTACGGTGACGAACTTGCTTCTGTCACCATTTGCATCAACGGCAGCAATCTTAATTGTATGTGTGCCTTCGCCGATATTGATACTATGCGAGGTAGTTCTACTATAATTATAGTCGTCATCTATCAAATAGATATATCCTATAGCACCGAGAGAACCATCAAAAAACAGATAATTACCCGCAGCCGTGAAATTGGCAGGAGGAGCGATTGTGCTAACCTCATTACAACCGTCGTATCCAATATCAAAGTCGTTGGAAAATGCGATAGGGGTCCAGCTGGAATCCTTGGCTCCTGCACAAAATACAATATTGCTTAAATCCAAATCCGGATTCGACAAAGAATTGCACGCCAAAGCAAGCAAAAACGAATTGCTGTAGTATCTGTCGGAGCCGTATTGGTTTGAAAGGTATATCAGAGATGTGTAGTTGGATTCGTATTCAGGTTCGGCATTTTTGTCTCTGTAATACAAGTAATAGGAATTAACGTCAGACTCCTTAATACCGGTGAATCCGATGCTTCCTTTGAACTCGTTGAACGCCGGCTCTGCATCCCATCTGCTGATAGCCGTATTTGTATCGGGCGCTTTTGCACTAAGCTCGGCTCTTTCCCTCAATTCCTTTTCCATAGCCTCGTAGTACGCCTTGCGCATTTCCTCGTCATGCTGCATCTCAAGCAGTACCTCGGCGGGAATATCGTGCATTTCTGTCCCGGACAATGTGGCTTTCTCATCGAAAAGCTCTGTCTGAAGCGCTGATTTATCGCTCGCGCCATCTGCGAATGCTCTTGCCGCAACAAGCTCTAATGCGGGACCTACGGCGATTGCAGCGGACAAAGTAAGCGACAGCAGCTTTTTCTTAATCTGCTTCATTTTAATTACCTCCTATTTGTTTTAAGTACACTAAGTACCAGCTTTTATTATACAACCAATAGTAGTAATTGTCAATATATTATTTCTCGGATTCTATCCCTGATAATTTGAGTTTATGGGTATCTCATAAGATTGTTAAATAGATAACCCCGCACTTTTGAGAAAAACTAAAACTCCGGCTGCTTTCACAACCGGAGTTTTGTGAGTATTATTTACGCTGTAAACCGTTAGCTTATACGGTAATGCTCTTAACCGTCGAGAATGCGCTGAGTCTGCCTGTTGTTGAATCATAAGCCGCGACGAAATAGTAATAAGTCTTGCCTGCTGATACCGTTGTATCGGTAAATGTTGCAGTAGTCACAGCTTTGAGCAGGGTCTTTGCGCCTGTTGCGCTTTCTGCGCGGTAAATGCGGTAGCTGGTTGCGCCCGTTACCTTGTTCCAAGTGAGCGTTACGCTGCTGCCGTCGGTGGTGATTGCAGAAATTGCAGGAGCAGCAAGAGGTGTTTCAACCTTGATGCTCTTTGCAGCGGAATAATCGCTAAGCTTCTTGTTAACGGAATCATACGCAGCTACAAAGTAGTAGTAGGTCTTGCCTGCTGTTACCGTGGAATCTGTGTATGTGGTGGTAGCAACGCCCTTAAGCAGGGTCTTTGCGCCTGTTGCGCTGTCAGCGCGGTAAATGCGGTAGCTGGTTGCGCCTGTAATCTTATTCCATGCAAGAGTTACGCTGCTGCCGTCGGTGCTTATTGCAGAAATTGCAGGAGCAGCAAGAGGTGTTTCAACCTTAATGCTCTTTGCTGCGGAATATGCGCTGAGCGTACCTGTTGTAGAGTTGTATGCTGCAACAAAGTAGTAGTAGGTCTTGCCTGCTGTTACCGTGGAATCTGTGTATGTGGTGGTAGCCACGCCCTTAAGCAGGGTCTTTGTGCCTGTTGCACTTTCTGCTCTGTAAATACGGTAGCTTGTTGCGCCTGTTACCTTGTTCCAAGTGAGCGTTACGCTGCTGCCGTTTGTGCTGATTGCAGAAATTGTCGGAGCTGCCAGCGGTGTCTGTACCTTAATGCTCTTTGCGGCAGAGTATGCACTGAGTCTTGCGGTTGCGGAATCATACGCAGCTACAAAGTAGTAGTAGGTCTTGCCTGCTGTTACTGTGGAATCGGTGTATGTAGTTGATGTCACAGCTTTAAGCAGAGACTTTGTGCCTGTTGCACTTTCTGCTCTGTAAATACGGTAGCTTGTTGCACCTGTTACCTTGTTCCATGCAAGAGTTACGCTGCTGCCGTTTGTGCTGATTGCAGAAATTGCAGGAGCAGCAAGAGGTGTTTCAACCTTAATGCTCTTTGCGGCAGAATAAGCACTGAGCTTCTTGTTAACGGAATCATAAGCCGCAACGAAGTAGTAATAGGTCTTGCCTGCTGTTACTGTTGTATCTGTGTAGGTTGTTGTAGAAACGCCTTTGAGCAGGGTTTTTGTGCCTGTTGCGCTGTCTGCTCTGTAAATGCGGTAGCTTGTAGCGCCTGTTACAGTGCTCCAATTGAGTGTTACGCTGCTGCCATCGGTGCTGATTGAAGAAATTGTCGGTGCTGCAAGAGGTGTCTGAACGGTTACCTTCGCATAAGCCGAGTAATCGCTGAGCTTACCTGTTGCTGAATTATATGCAGCTACAAAGTAATAGTAGGTCTTGCCTGCTGTTACCGTTGTATCTGTGTAGGCTGTTGCAGCAACGCCCTTAAGCAGTGTCTTTGTGCCTGTTGCGCTGTCTGCTCTGTAAATGCGGTAGCTTGTTGCAGAGGGAACGGCATCCCACGAAAGCGTTACCTTGCTGTCGGTTGCAGATGCTTTTACGTTTTGGGGAGGTTCAAAACCAACAGGAGTTACATACTTAACCTTATCGGGAGTGATAGCGGTCCATTCGCCTTCTATAAATGCCGAAGCAACAAATCCATATTCCTCGCCATTGGTCAGTCCGTTGACTGTAACCGATGTACCCGTTGTTTTGCCTACAATGCTTAATACACCATTATCATAGGAGTACACGGAATACTGTGACGCATCAGGGCGATAACTCCAAGAAATAACTGCGCAGCCGTCGCCTGCGGTAACGGTAAATTTATATTCGGCAGGCGGTTCAGGCGTTGCATAAACAAGATTTGAAACATCGGTTTCTGTCCAGTTGTCGTCAACGCAGGCAAGCACAAGGAATCCGTAATATACACCGTTTGTCAGATTAGTAGCGGTATATGAAGTCTTTGCGGTAGTTCCAACGTATGTGTACGCGTCGTTAAGGTAATAGTAAATCGCATATTCCGAAGCTCCGGCAATCTCTGTCCAGCTGAGATATACCCTCTCATTAGCGGGCTCAACTGTAACAACAGGTGCGGGAACTTTTCCGGGTGTTATATAAACAATATTCGAGGTATTAACCTCTGTCCAGCAGCCGTCTATGTACGCCAGTACCAAAAATCCGTACTCTGTTTCGTTTGTAAGGCTCTTTACAACGGTTGATGTACCTGTAACGGTTGTCGATTTTATAATCTCTCCGTTAAGATAAGTATATACGCCGTACTTGGAAGCGCCCGTAACCGCCTCCCACGAAACAGTAACCTGCCCGTCGCCTGTCTGTACCTTAAATTTAGGCTCGGGGATTCTGCCGGGAGTATCATAAACATAATCTGCCGCCTTTGCCTGCGTCCATTTGCCGTTTACGCAAGCAGTTACAAAAAATCCGTATTTAGAACCGTTCGTCAGATTTTTTACCGTATAGGATGTTGCTGTTGTTTTTCCTGCAAGAGTACTCTTGCCGTTATAGTAATAGTACACGGCATATTCCGTTGCATCCGTAATGCTGTCCCATTCAAGCGTTACCTGCCCGTTGCCCGGAGTAACCTCCTTAATCACGGGGTTTTCCAGTATATAGCGAGGTTCGTCATCCTTGAAAGCAGCCAAATCGGGATAATACAAACACTCGGATGTGTTTGCTTTCTTTTCCCAGTTACTGCTGTTAAAGCCGAGTGTGCTTATTACGCTTTCTGCGGTAAGCTGTGAGGTGGTCTTTGCAAACTGCAGCGAATAATCTGTTGCTCCGGGGCATTTGGTGCTGTCATAATATACATTGCTTATATTGCACTCGGGCAAAGTGTAGTTACTGAAAAGCGGATAAGAGTTGTTTGGTCCGGAAACGGTGCAGGCAGTGTAACAATCAATAATAGAGCTGCTTGTGCTATTAGTGCTGTAAACCCTTCCTACCAATCCGGAGGCATCGGTATAGCGGCTGCTGACACTGCCAAGGTTGTAGCATGTATTAAGCGCGCTGTTTTTAAGATTTCCAATCAAACCGCCGCAGTAGTTGTAAACACAATCCAAATCTCCGGTATTGTAGCAATTGCTTACAATCGAGCCATTGACAATCATACCGCATACGCCGCCGCCTCTTACATCGTAAACGGTTATTGCTGCGGTATTGCAGCAGCGCAGAGCTGTTGAATCGTCCATATATCCGCATACACCGCCGATATCTTGCACGCCGCTTATCTTTCCGTCGTTGTTGCAGTCGTTAATGACAGATTCTTCAAGATATCCGCATACACCGCCTGCATAATAAGAGCCTGAAACCTCACCAAGATTAAAGCTGTTGGTGATAGAAGATGTGGAGTTACAGTAACCGCAGATACCGCCTCCTCTTTGATTGGAAATTACTTTGCCCAGATTGAAGCAGCTGCTGACAGTCGCACCGCCCATTTCTCCGGTGATACCGCCAACATAATAATAGCCGTCAACTGTTCCTACGTTATAGCACCCGCTGACTTCACCGCTATTGTTTTCAAACATGAATTTGCGGTTTTTACCGCATATTCCGCCGACATAAGAAGCGTAATTGGAGGCGGTTGCATATCTGACGGCTTCAATAGTGCCATAGTTGGAGCAATTTTTGATAATACCATAGTTTTCGCCGCAAATTCCGCCGAGATGAACATTAACCTGTTGGCTGTGTGTGCCCGTACTATATACACGGCCGTCGTTGCGGCAGCCTTCTATAACGGCTCCGTAATGATTATACGCGCAAATTCCGCCGCCGTAAGAGCCTGTTGTTTTTACAGATACACTACCGTCATAGGTACAATTTTTTATTGTTCCGTAATTGTAGGCGCATATACCTGCGGCGTAATTCTTTGTGCTGGCAACGCTGCCGGATACAACATTGACATTCTTAACGGTACCGTTGCTTCCTATATATGCGAAGAGTCCATAGCAATCTAAAGTAGCGTCTATGGATACGCCTGAAATCTTGTAACCTTTTCCGTCGTATGTACCATTAAAAGGAAAGTACTCCGAACCGATAGGTGTCCACTTGTTGGTAAAAGAACCGGGATTATTTAAGTATATATCAGCGGTCTGTCTGAAGTACATGCCATTTGTGCCGCTGGATATGCCGAAAGAGACAAGATATGCAAGCTGTTCGGGCGTACTGATAAGGTACGGGTCGCCGGGAGTTCCCGTTCCGCCCGCAAACGAGGCAGCTTTTTCACCCGTCCATACGCTAAATGTTGATTTGCCTTCGTCGTAATAAGCGTCGTAAGCCTCTGCGAAAGCGGCTGTCGGAATTGCTGTAACTGCCGCAGCAACCGCAACTATCACAGCCAGAATTGATTTCAACCGCTTTAATACCGCGGCTTGACCATGATGTTTCATCATTCATCCTCCTTAAGTAATAATGTGTTCACATAGTTAACATAATATCAGATAATGGAACAATATAATAAGCAATTACATATTGCTCCTCTTTTTATTATACAACTTTTCCTCATTTTGTCAAGAAGACATTATGTGCTGAAATCGGGAAGTGCATTGATACAACAGAAATAAAAACCTTGATATAAACAAAACCGGTGCCAAGCAGCACCGGTTTCAGTCTGTCGAAAAAGCCATCTTTCACGAAAAAGGAAGATGGCTTTTAGAATATGAAGAAAAATCAAGCGGCACGGGATAATACAAGAGAGAAGCAACCGAAAAAGAA
>JBJESB010000141.1:0-76528 GCA_051882575.1 Oscillospiraceae bacterium | reverse complement strand
CTTATATGCCCAAGGTTGAAACAGTTGAGCGCAGCTGGTATATTCTCGACGCTGCAGGCAAGCCTCTCGGTAGAGTTGCTGCAACGGCTGCTCATCTGCTTCGCGGCAAGCACAAGCCCACATTCGCGCCTCACTGCGACTGCGGCGACCATGTAATCGTAATTAACTGCGGCAAGGCAGTTCTCACAGGCAAGAAGCTTGAGAAGAAGGTTTACAGATGGCACACAGGCTGGATTGGTCATCTTAAGGAAGTAGGCTATGACAAGCTGATGAAGGAGAACCCCGAGAAGGCAATGACAATTGCAATCAACGGTATGCTCCCCAACAGCACACTCGGCAGAAAGGCTCTCACAAGACTTCGCTGCTATGCAGGTGCTGAGCACAAGAACGCGGCTCAGAAGCCCGTTGAGTACAAATTTTAAGGAGGGCTGACAAATGTACGATTCAAAACCCTATTACTACGGAACAGGCAGAAAGAAGCACTCCGTAGCAAGAGTAAGAGTTTACCCCGGCAGCGGTTCTATCACCATCAACGGCAGAACTATTGATAACTACTTCGGTCTTGATACACTGAAGCTTATCGTTCGTCAGCCGCTCACTCTTACAGATACACTCGAGAAGTTCGATATCGTCTGCACAGTTGCAGGCGGCGGTGTTACAGGTCAGGCAGGCGCTATCCGTCACGGTATCTCCCGCGCACTGCTCCAGTACTCCGATGAGCTGCGCCCTGTTCTCAAGAAGGCAGGCTTCCTCACTCGCGACCCGAGAATGAAGGAAAGAAAGAAGTACGGTCTCAAGGCTGCACGTCGCGCACCTCAGTTCTCAAAGAGATAATCAGAGCCTTACGGCAAAAACGCTCAACCTCCTCGTTTACGGGGAGGTTGAGTTTGTATATCGGGCAGGGAAGAATAAAGGCGGGTGTTTTTGTAATATATGAACGGAGGGATAACGATGAGCGGAGCTTTTTCCGAATACGATATTCTTGATAAGCTGGACAGTGTGTTCAATGAGTGTGGTAAGGGGTTTTTCAGAGACTATTTATTTGATGATATATACAAAATTGAAAACCTTTTTGAATTTATGGGTATGCATAATAGGGCGTGGTGCAATCAAATCATCTTTTCGCCTGACATAAAGTGCGAGAAAATCACCGCAGGTTATTCTCATTGCAAAACTATTCCCGTTTGCGATGAGGTTGAACTGGGCGGCAACCCCGCAGAACTGATTCGTGAACCCGTTAACCGCTCGGACCCTTATAACTACCAATCGGTTATTCTCGGCGAGTATTTACCGAACACACAGGAGATTGTACTGTATTACAATGCGATATTCGGATGTATTGCGCCAATTGTTTGCAAGCTGGCAAATGAAAGGTCGATAAAGGATTTAGACCAATTTTGCTTTAATAATCTGAAAGCCGCATTTGGTATAGTGTTTGCTCACGAGTATTGCCATGCGTGTCATCATCAAAACGGTGATTTTGCAAACGCTGATGACCTGTTAAAGGAATCCCTTGCAGAGTACTTTGAGCTGCTGTATTGCAGCGTAATTAACTGCGCGGCTTTTGCAAGAGAATTTGCCGTCATCAGACGCAATTTGCTCAAGCACAGCCCGTACTTTACAAAATATAAGGGCGCGCTGACCTTTGACAAGCTGCTTGGAACACAGTTCCCCGATATTGTGAAAGAGGTTTTCAGAAAGCAAATAATCAGTAAGCCCTATTTTGTTAATGAGGTTGCTCCCCGATACACATTGTTCAGAGAGCTGTTCTTCAATTCGCAATACATAAATTTTGATGATGTTCACGAAGAACTCACCGAATCATAGCGCGAGGTCGTTTGTATGAAATACATAATTACAAGCATAATTGAGCCGGATTTCGGCTGCGAGGGGGTGCCCGAGGGCGGCGAGCTTATTGATACGGTGCGTCTGCGCGCACAGGACGGCACGGAGCATAACGCATACGTTGCGGATGCGCTGCTGTACAGGCTGGGTCTTGATGTGGGCAGCGAATGCTCTGCCGAGCAGCTTAACACGGTGATATATTAAGAGAATCAGAACCCTGCATTTACGTTTGCTGTATACAGAAAATCCCCCGCACAGGCGCGCTGCCCGAGCGGGGGATTTTGAATAGCGTGATTATACGAGCTGACCGGGGAGCTTCAGCTTCTCCTTGTACGGGAACTGCTTGTCGAATTCTTCAGCCTGCGCCTCGTCTACAAGGTAGCATTTGGGGGTATAGTACTTGCCGGTGATACCGTCAAGATAACCCGTGGTAAGCTCTCTGCAAAGGAAGAACGGCGTTTCTTCGCCTGCGGGGGTGTCGTAGTAGCGGATGCCGAAATCCGTGGCGAGCTTAAAGCCGCTCTTGCCGTAGAAATCAATATTGCCCTCAAAGCAGAGCGCTCCGCCGCCCATTTCCGCCGCCTTTTCCAGCGAGTAGTCCAGCAGGATTTTGCCGTAGCCCTTGCGCTTAAGCTCGGGCGCAATGCAGATAGGTCCCATTGTCATAATCGGAATCATGCGTCCGTCGTCGGCAAGAATTTCAGCTCTTACAAACACATTCTGACCGATTATCTTGCCGTCAAGCTCCATAACAAAGTTAAGCTCGGGGACAAAAGCGCTGTCAGAGCGCATACAGTGCAGAACATAATGCTCCAGACAGCCGGGGCGGTACACATTCCAGAATGACTCGCGCACCAGATTTTCTACCTCTGCGCGGTCTGCGGTCGTTTCGTTTCTGATAATAATATTGCTATTCATGTTTGTTTTCCTCCTAAAATCGTGTTGATGTTAATCCGATTCGGGAGGCCATAGCATTTCGACCTCCCGGTCAGGCTGCTATCTCCGTTGTGTGGTTCTTTCTCAAAAAGCACTCTCCATCAAAATAATTATTAGCAGCGCGTTTCCCGCCTGCGTCTCTATTTTAACATATTATTTCAGTTTTGTCAACGGTTATTTGCTTGACTTTATCGGCGGGGAATGCTATAATTATGATAAGAATAAGGCAGACGGAGGAAGAACATGATAATTGCAGTAACCTACGATATGGGTCAGATTTTTCAGCATTTCGGTCACACCGAGTATTTTGCGCTGTACAGCGTTGAAAACGGCGAGGTGAGAAATTCCGAGATTGTATCGGCAAACGGCAGCGGTCACGGCGCGCTTGCGGAATTTCTTGCGCAGAAGGGCGTTGATGTGCTAATCTGCGGAGGAATCGGCGGCGGCGCGGTAAATGCGCTTGCGCAGCAGGGTATCGAGCTTGTAGCGGGCGCACAGGGCAGCGCAGCGGCTGCGGTAAAGGCTTATCTTGAGGGAAAGCTGGTCTCTGCGGGCGCAAACTGCGACCACCACGACCATGACCACGGCGAGCACAGCTGCGGTCACGATTGCGGAAATCATTAAGAGAATATTCGGGCAACACCGCATACTCTTTGTGCGGTGTTGCATTAGCTCCGTGTCATTTGTGATACGGAGAATTTTTTATATTGGCAAAAAATTTTTTTACCCTGCAAAAAATCTCTGCATGAATTGCTTTATATACAGAGAAACACAAAGGGGGCATAGATGTGCTGAAAATTAACGGCGACAATTTCCCGCAGTATTACCGCGAGCATATTCAGACGGTGTATCGCATTGCGCTGGGAATTGTAAAAATACCCGAGGAAGCAGAGGATATTGTAACGGATTGCTTTACGGCGATGATTAAGAAATGCGAATTTACCGATGAAAAGCACCTTAAGGCTTGGCTGATTATCACTGCCGAGCACAGAGCGCTGAATGTGGTGAAATCTGCAAGAATGAAACGCACAGTGCCGCTGGAGCAGCTGCCCGAGCGCGGCTCAAGTCACGGCGAAAGCGGCGGGATTAGGGAAATGGTGCTGTGTCTGCCCGATAAACTTAAAACCGCAACCTACCTGTATTATTTTGAGGATATGCCCGTTGCGGAGATTGCCGCCACGCTTGGAATAAGCGAGAATAATGTATATCGGCGGCTTGCGCAGGCGCGAAAGCGGTTAAAATTAGAGCTGGAGGAGGAAACGCTATGACAAGACAGGAGCTTTGCAATACATACGCCGCAATGTCAATTTCAAAGGAGCGTGCGGACGCGCTTGAATCGGAGCTGATGAAGCTGTTTGCGGGCGGCGCTGAAGCCGATTCGGAATACAATACCGAAATCCCGAAGGAATACCGCCTTGAAAGCAAACGCCGCTTTTCGGTTAAGGCGGCGGTAATAACCTCTGCGGCGGCGGTGCTGTGCGTTGTGGGCGGGGTATTTCTTATGAGCAGGCTGCCCACAACGCCCGTAACCTCTTACAGCACATCAACCGCCGAGCCTACCGCCGAAGCGCTGCAAACCGACGAGCCCCCTGTTCCGGAAACGTGCGAGCAAACCACCGAGCCTACTGCGGAAGCGCTTGACAACACCCGCCCGCTCCCGATGATATTCAGTGATTTTGAGATGAATTTCGAGCTGCTTGACCCGTTTTGCTATTACTGGTTCCCAAAAGAGGGCGATTCCGTTGCGGAGCTAATCTGCATTGGCGCAAACGAGGATATTTTCGGCAGTACGCACGGCTATGAGAGCGATATTATTGCAGATATGTACTGCGTTGGCTTCTGCGAGGACGATTTGGGCTGGTATATGCAAGGCTCTAACCGAAACGGCGGCGACAGCATTTATTATGTCGCAAAGAGCAATCCCGAGCGTATGTACCGCTATGATTACGGCTCGGACGCCGCACCCTCGCGCAGTAATCCGAACCGTGAGTATTTCCGTCAGGGCAGGGCAGATTGGTCGTTCACCGACCCGAACAACGACGGCAGCTTCTATGCCTCGGCAATGCAGTATGACGACAGAGAGCCTGTCGAGAATTATGTCGGGCAGATTTCGTGGCTTGGCAAGGAAAAGCTCTGCGCAGACCACGGCGAAAGCTGGGCGAATGAATTCAACAGGTGGTACAACTGCGGCGGCAGCATAGAGTATCAGGGCACGGAATACCTGCGCACACCGCTGCTTGCGGCGGGCAGCTCACGCATTGAGGACCGCTTCGGCACGGGCAGAGTTTGGCTAATCGACCACACGGATACAAGGATTGTCGCGGCGTTCAGATTTACCTCTGCGGACTGGATAGCATACCGAGAAACTCCCGAGGCAAGCGGTATCAACGGCGAATATTTCCTTACGGATTATCCCAACGCTTACGCGGCGCGGTACTTTGTGCTCACAGCGAACATGATTGACGGCGAGTGGCAGGAGCGCTGGGAGCCGCTGGAGCATATCGACGCTATGGGAATGCAGGGCGAGCTTCTGGCGGAGAAATACTCCGAGGGCTTTATTGACGAGGGCTTTGCGTGGGGTCACAGGGCGTTCACGGCGATTATCAGCGGCGATTCCTCCGAGCTTTTCAGCTATAACCAACAGACGGATGAATACATCAGGCAGAACCGATATTCCTATTCGAAATACCTGCAATCCGACGAGCGCCTGTATGTTGTGGGGAAAAATTCTTCGGACGAGATTGGAATGTACCTCTCGTACTATTCGATTGAAAGCGGCAGCTTGAAGGGGCAGAGCGATGTGCTTCCCGAGGGCAGTGTAGAGCAGTATTTTGTTGAGCCGGGCAAGAAATTTATAGTGCTGATTATCGCCGACAACAGCAGCGCACAGCATCTGTATCTTTTCAAGCCCGATACTTTGGAGCTTATCAACACGGCAGTCAACACTGCGGAAAGCACGCAGTTTGAGCTTGACGAATACGGCGTGTGCATTGAAATGTTTGACGGGCGTCACAACTACCTTTATGACAGCGGAGAAACGCCCGAAAATTGAAATACTCATATAAGCACAAAATCCCGGGATTTCTCTCGGGATTTCTGCTTATTCAATTCCGATATGCTCTTTGGCGATACCGATTCTCACGGTTGTTCCTTTACCAAGCTCGGAGCTGATATCCAACGTGTGCGACAGCTTTGGCAGGATTTTGCCGCAGAGATACAGACCCAAGCCCGTGGAATGCCTGCCGCCGTTAAGCGCGGATTCCGAAAAGCGTCTGCCGTTTGCGCCTGTAAAGCCCTTTTCGGTTATCCGCGGGAGTTCCTCGGGTGAAATTCCGATGCCGTTATCGCGGATAATCAAAGCGTCGTTCTCTGTGAAAATCTCGATTTTGCCGCCCTGCTTTGTGTACTTTACAGCGTTGGAGAGAATCTGCTCAATTGCATAGCCCAGCCACTTTTCGTCGGTAAGCACTGTGATATCGGGAATATTCAGCTCTACGGAAATACGCTTGTTGATAAAAAGCTGCGCATATCTGCGCACACAGCGTTTTACGATAGAATTGAGCTTGTATTGCTTTATAACATAATCGGTTGTTTCGCTGCCCAGCCGTACATAATACAGCACCATTTCAACGTACTGCTCAATCTTAAACAGCTCCGCGCGCAGCACCTCGCGCTGTTCCGCAGTGATTCCCGCACCCGGTTCAAGCAGCAGCTTCATTGCAGAAATCGGCGTTTTAATCTGATGTACCCACATAGAGTAGTAATCCGTCATGCTGTTGTTTGCTTCGGTAAATTCGCCCTCGCGCCTGCCCATTTCAGCAGAAAGCGTTCGGATTAGCTCAATGTATTCTGCCTCAACAGGCGAGCCGCTTACGGGCAGATTTTCAACAGAGTACACAATCTCGCTTTGCAGCCGCTCCAGCAGCGAGATTTTGCGGCAGAACCGCCAGAAATCCAGCGCGGCGGCAGCGATTGTTACAGCCGCGCACAGCAGTATGCCATACAGTAACGCCTCAAACTCCAGCGCATACAGAAAAAACACCGCCGCAAAGATTGCGGAAAAAACCGCGAAAAGCAGCAGCAGCGGCAGACGGCAGGCAATATACCGCCGCAGTAGGTTGCGGGAATGCTTCATTGTACCTCCAAAAAAAGAGCGGCAGAACGCGCCTGCCGCCTTTTATAACTGTTTTCAGGCTCTTCCGTCAGCCTTAAGAAAACGCTTGTAAGCCTCGCGCAGCTCCTCGGATGTAGCCTCGGGTGCGGTGGGATTGCAGTGCGCCCATGCGCCTGTTTCGCTGGATGCGTTAAACTTCTGCTTTTCAGCGCTTCTCATAGGCGGGTAGAATGCAATGTGGAAATGATGATGCGATACGTCGCCGCAGTTTACGGGCGCGTTGTACATACACATCATATATGGGAAATTGTAACCGAATAGGCTGTCAAGCGTACCTGCCGAGGTTCTTACTGCGTCGGCAAGGTCGGCGCGCTCCTTTTCGTCAAGCTCCGAAATGTACTGAACATGGCGCTTTGCCATAATATAAATGCCGTAGGGGTACTCGCAGAAAAACGGCAGGAAAACAGTAAAGCTGTCATTCTCGAAGATAATTCTTCTGCCGTCAGCCTTTTCATGCTCCAGCATATCGCAGCAAAGGCACTTGCCCTTTTCGTCGATACTCTTTCTGAAAGCCTCATCCTCCAGCGCAAGCTTCTTGGGCACAAAGCCGTAGCCGTAAATCTGCCCGTGAGGGTGCGGCATTGTAACGCCGACAACGTCGCCGCGATTCTCGAAAATAAAGATGAACTTAATCTTTTCGTCGCTGCGCAGCGCTTCAAACCTTTCGCACCAGAGATTCACCAGCTTTTCAACATGAGCCTGCGGCAGCTCCTTGAGCGTTTTTGTATGCTCGGGCGAGTACAGAATTACCTCGCATTTTCCGTATGCGGGCGCAACCTTGAAGAAATCATTTGCAACATCATCGGGCTGCGGGGGCGTCTGCGAAAGCGCGGGGAAGTCATTATCGTATTCATACACCTCATATTCTGGCACCTTGCCGCCGCCGGGGCAGAAGGGACACCAGTCCTTGGGCATTTGCGGGCGATTCTGTCTGTGGGAGGCAATCATCACCCAGTCGTTTATCAGTGGATTCCATCGTAATTCAGCCATGTTCAGCTATGTCCTTTCGGTGTGCGAAAATCAGTCTTTCTTATCGTCGGGCTTTACGTCCTCGATTTTTTCTTCTGCTGCGGGCGCTTCCTCTGCGGGCGTTTCAACCACGGGGAGCTTTGCGCCGCATTTGGGGCAGAAGCTGTTGTCGTTTTTGGTCTTTGCGCCGCAAGCGGGGCAGGTAACCTCGTTTTTCAGTGCGTCGATACGCGAGCCGATATCTGCGATTTCTGCCTTTGCAGCGTCAATCTCTGCGATAGCGGCATTGAAAGCCTCATCCTCTTTAACGCCTGATTTCACCATATCGTAAATCATCTGACCAAGCTTTTCGTACTTGCACTTAAGCTCGCCGTTAAGCTGTGCTTCTCTGATTTTCAGCTTTGAGAACTTTACAGCCTTGTCGGTCTTGTCGCCTGCTGTGGTGGCAACGTCCTTTGCGGTAGAGATAACGTCATCTAAAAAACTCATAATAAAACTCCTTTCGGGAATAAATCGGCACAAGTCTGCCTCGAATATATTCTATCACATTTCTCACATTTTTGCAATAACATTTTCCGCTATTATTGTGAATTTTTTATGAAAACATTTTGCTAATGCGAAAAATGGGACGTTTTTGGTACAATAAAGCTTGTGCATCTTGTTATTATGCGAAATATGTGATATAATACAGGCGAGGTGATGAATGTGATTTATACGGAGATGACAAAGAAGGCAATCAGGCTCATGTATGAAAAGCAAAAGGACCAGACTGACAAATCGGGGCTGCCGTATGTTTTTCACCCGTTTCACGTTGCGGAGCAGATGCGTGACGAGAAGACCACGGTATGTGCGCTTTTGCACGATATTCTTGAGGACACCGATACCACTGCGGAGGAGCTGCTTGAAATGGGGTTTGAAGCTGATGTGGTAGACGCGGTGAGATTGATGACGCACGACGACACTGTGCCGTATTTGGACTACATCCGCAGTGTTAAGGCAAATCCCATTGCCCGCGCGGTAAAGCTTGCGGACCTTGCTCACAACAGCGACATCACGCGCCTGCCGGAAAATCCCGACCCACGCGACGTCAATCGTCTGGAAAGATACCGCGCAGCGATAGCGATTCTGGAAGTATAGAAAAAATGCCCTGCAGATTTGGATTCTGCGGGGCAGGCTTGTTGAAAAAGTTGCGGGAAAATCGTGCCAACCGAAGCTCCGCGAGTGAGATAATAACAGCAAACCCGCCGAATTTGATTCGGCGGGTATTTCTGTCACGAAAAGCCAATCGTCTTTTTGCCCTCGTGGGCGGTCATAGCGGTAATCTTTTTGTCGATGAGGTTTTTGGTAATTGCGGCATCCTTGCCGTCGGCGGAAACATAAGCCTCAAGGAATGCGCTCTTGAGAATTGCGGTGTGCTGGCGCAGGCTCTTGATGCTTCTGTTGAGCAGCTGGCTGTTGAGGTAGTCAAGAATTTCCTCATCGGCTGTAACGCACTCGCCGTATTCCTTGTTGAGCTCGTTGTAGAAGCCCTTTGTGATTGCGTGGATGCGCTCGGGCGAGGCGGGGTTTATGGTGATTACAAGCGAGCGGTCAAGCAGCGGCTCGGGAATGCACTTGATATCGTTACCCGTCATAATAACCATGCCGTTTACGGGCAGCTCGCAGCCGAGAAAGCTGTCGTTAATCATGTGGCGGCCGTCGGTCATGGAAAGCAGCTCGCTTGTTATGTTGTGCAGCGAGCTTGACTGGCTGGAAATCGCCTTGTCAATCTCGTCAACGATTATCGTTGTGTCAATGCGGTTGTTGTTGATGATTGCCTTTGCGATTGCGCCGTAATCTGCCGACTTATAGCTGGGCGCGTCGCCCGTAAGACTGGTGGAGTGCGCCGCAGTGGAAGCGTCAACGGTTATGTAGGGCAGACCCAGAGCCTCGGAGATGATTTTTGCAGCCGTGGTTTTGCCCGAGCCGGGCTCACCGCAGATAATAATGCTCTTGCAGCCCTCTGCTGAAAGGTCGGGCAGAAGCTCAAGCATCTCAACGGGGAGATTGTGCTTGAAATAAGCCTCATTCAGCTTTTGGTAACGCTCGCGTACGCTTAACGGGCAGCCTGCCGTCGACGCCTTGACAATAGACTCCAGCGCGGGAATGACATTGTCGAAATCGCGCGAGCGGTTTTTGTTGCTTTTAAGCACGGCAAGACGCTTCTTTGCGGACTCAAGCGGAGCAACGGCAGCAGCGGGCTTGTTCAGTGCGTTAAGCTGCTCGATATGCTGCGAGCCGATGCCTGCCAGTCTGATAAGCTCTGCAAGCTCCTTGTCGCTCATCTTGTTAATTACGTCTCTTATCATTACACATATCTCCTTTCAACCTTCATATTATGGCAACACCGCACAAAGACCATTTATTGAATTTTGTACGCATCTTGCTTGCATCTTTTCCGTCATATCGCCCAAAAATTCCTTGACGGGCGTTAGCCCGCCTGCGTCTTTTTTGTACAATCTGACGAAAAATCTGTCCGCGCAATATGCGCACAATCTTTGTGCGGTATTGCCTTATATCTCTTTTGTACTTTATATTACTCGCCGTCGTTATCGTCGGGCGGAGTATCCGAATCATCGGGTGTGTCGCCGTTATCGGGTGAATCGGGTTTTTCGGGCGTTTCGGGCGATTCCTCGGGGGCGGGCGTTTCGGGCTCGCTGCTCTTTTTTCCGAACAGGGCGTTAAGCATATCAACCTTGCTTACACTCACAAACCCGTCGTCGGATTTCTTGCCCGCGCTGCCGTTTTCGCTTATTGGCTCGCTTGCCGCTTCGGCAGCGGGCTCGGATTCGCTTTCTTTCAGCGCGCCGTTAATCAGCTTGCTTAGGATTCTCATGCTTTCCATTTCCTCGTCGGCGGATACAGTACCGTCTGCTGCTGCGGGAGCTTCTTCCTCATCTTCTGCGGGAATTTCGATTTCTCTTCTTTGCGCTGCGGATTCCAGCAGTCGGTCAAGTATATCCGGCGTATCTTCTCCGGCGGGCGCTGTATCTTCGGCGTTATCCTCGGGCTGCGGCTCCTCGGGGTTGCTCGGCTTGGCATGAATCACGCTGAAAAATACAGAGTAGTCGCAGTCCATAATCAGCTTGTGTACAGCCCAGTTAAGCTGCTTTTCGCCGAGCTGATTATCCAGAAGCATTACTATGCAGCACTCAACCATTCCTTCCTCGGGGAGGTATTTAACCTTGCTTGAAATTGTGCGGTTGAGCTCATCATAGTCGGATTGAAGCATTTCCTTCGCGCTTCTCGCCACACTTACCAAAAGCAGCGTTTCATCCTTCGGCATACCTATTCGTACCTTGTATGTACCGTCTGCTTTCTTCAGCATTGTCTGCTGCACGGTAAAGGAAATGTGAAATCTGCTCTCCATATCCAAGACAATTTCCGGTTTGCATGAGCGCTCGTTAAGGAATTCCTTTATCACCTTGATATTTTTCGAGGTCTTTTTATCGGCGGATTTCTTCTTGCCGTGCTTCTTTTCTTCCTTAACCGCCTTTTTATCTTTCTTGTCAGACTTCTTGCCCATAGCTGTACCTCCTTGAATTCTTTTGCATTATATATTTTACTCCAAAATGCGCTTATTGTCAACGAATAATTGTTCCGAAAACAGCGCATTTTGTCGCATTTTGGGGACAGAAAGCCCTGCCGCTCACAATAAGAAAAGTGACGGCAGGGCGTTGTTTTCACGCCGCGCTTTCAGGCGCGTACCATATTATCCTCGGTTTCCGTTGATTGTACAAGAGCTGATGATTTTACAGTGTACCTCATCACGCCCCTGACCGTTTCTCCGTCTATCTGGAGCGCGGTCGGGCGGTCAAATTCAACTGTAATCTCGCGACCCTGACGTATGTCAACAATCTTGGTCAGGGAAACGTGCTCGCCCTTGAAAATCTTCGGGAACATCGTAAGGATTCGGAGCTTGCCTCCGTTATGTACGACAACCGATGAAAGAAGCCTTTCCTTATTGAATCTGTCCTGTGCGGGAGCGATTATCATGCCGCCGCCGTAGCAGCGACCGTTCATAGCGGGCGCAAGCCATACGCGGTGATACTCGCGCAGCTCGCCGTCTACCGTTACCTTTGCGTTGCAGGGCTTAAAGCGGAACAACAGACCCTGTATTGCGATTGAGGTGTAATCCACCTTTTTCGTGGAAACAGCGCGCTGTCTGTCGCCCTCCTCGCAGCAGTAGCCGTCAATGCCGTAGCCTATGCCGTTGATGAATTTGCGTGTAATGCCGTTAACCGTAACCTCGGGCAAATCGGTGAGATACGGAATCAGGCTTGTAAGCCCCCACGCGCCCTTAAGCTGCGCGTCGCGCTGCATATCGTTGCCCGAACCGGACGGATAGTACAGCACATAATTCTCGCGGTGATTCTCCTGCTTCCAGTCCTTTACCGTGTTCGCAATAAAATTCAGCGTGCCGTCGCCGCCCGCGATAACGAGGTAATCCTCCGCGCCGACAAGGTCAATTATATGATTGATGTCCTGCTCTGTAAGGTCTATGTAGGTAAATTCGGGCGCACTTTCCAAGGACTCATCCGCTGTGATAATGGCTTCTATGCCCTTTGCGGTCTCAAGTCCCATACCGTTATTTGCTTTCGGATTGTACGCTGCAAATATCTTCATAACCAAATACTCCCGTTTTTTTAATTTCCATATAAATGCCCGCTTATCATCGCGGAAATCTCGTCGCTTAATTCCACGGTGCGTCTGCCGTCTGTCGGAATCACGTCCAGTACATCCAGCGTGACTGCCGTGCTTCGCCACGGAAAACGCTTGTGAACCTTGTGCGTGTTGTTCACCGCGCATACCACTATCGGACACCCCGTGTTTACAGCCGCCTTAAGGCTTCCCGCCCGGAATTTCTGCAGCTGCTCGCCGTTGCCGCGTCTGCCCTCGGGGAATACACCCACAGAGCTGATATCGCTGCGGATAAGCTCCTCTGCGCGTTCAACAGCCGCTCTTGCCCTGCCTGCGCTGCCGCGCTCAACAGGAATGTAGCAGCAGCCAATCATATATCTGCCCGCCGCAGGGAATCTGAAATTCTCGGGCTTTGAGATGAACGCAATCGGATTCATGCCAAGCATCATGCAAATCAGCATATTATCGAACCGCGAAAGGTGATTGCACACCAGCAGAAACCGTCCCTGCGGAATCTTCTCCCAGCCTGTTGCTTTCAGCCGAATGCGAGCCGTGCCGCAAATCAGCGCATAACCGATATTTATCGCCAGAGTGTATGCGGGATGCGGCTTTGCGTAGGTCTTTCTTCGGCTTATGGTAAGCGAAAAAAGAATAAGCGCCAGCCACAGCGCAACGTACAATGCCGCAAATCCAATCAGAAACGCCAACGGAACACGCCACACAAGCGAGATATCATGCGGCGAAAAAATTCCGTAAACAGCTGCCCAAGCCGCGCCGATTATTGCGATAATTCTAATCGGATGCATAGGACAGCCCTCCGGACACAAAAAATTCTGCTTCACCCGAAGCGGATTCTAAATTTGGGGTAACTTTAATTATAACACCAAAATTTTGTTTTGTCAAGTGTTTTTCGGTATTTTTCGACAATTTTTTTCATGCCTGAAATTTACTCAAAATTATTGCAATTTTGCGTAACTTATGATATACTTAACCTAAAAGAAAACGAGGGGGCGGCAGCAGTGGGCATGAAGCTTAGCTATTTCACCAATGATGACAGCTTTCCGTTTTTTATACAATACGGCTGCCACCGCGAAAAAATGTATGTTCACGGGCACGAGGACTTTTTTGAGCTTGTGATTGTGATGAGCGGAAAGGCGGAGCATATTGTTGGCGGCGACCGCTTTGAGATTTCGCGGGGCGATGTGTTTGCAATCGGCAAGAATGCGCGACACGGGTATGAAAACACCACGCAGGATTTCAGAATCTGCAACATAATGTTCCGCCCCGAAGCGCTTATCAATGCGGATTACGACATCAAGCAGCTTGCGGGGTTTCATGCGCTGTTTCTGCTGGAGCCCGCGCTTAACAGCAACCGCTGCTACTGTGCCATGCGGCTTGGCTATGCCGATTTTGCAAGGCTCACGCAGCTTACAGACGCTGCGGTTTCGGAGTGCGGCGCGGCTGATTCGGGCAGAAAAACCATATTGCTTGCGTACTTTCTGCAAATTGCGGTGCTGCTTTCGCGGCTGTATGAAGCTCCAAAGCTCTCGGGCGAGGCTGCTGCGGCGGCTATTGCGGCAGCTTTTATGGAGCGCGAGTATGCAAATCAGATTACAGCAGCCGAGCTTATTCGGCTTTCCAACTATTCTGCGCGGCATTTCAACCGTCTGTTTTATACGGCGTACGGCACAACGCCCATGAATTATCTTGCGGATATCAGAATCAGACGTGCGTGTGCGCTTTTGCGGGAAACGGCTTTGCCGATAGCCGAGATTGCCGTACAGTGCGGCTTTGGCGACCCCAATTATTTCAGCAGGATTTTCAGGAAAAAGACAGGCATAACGCCGTCAAAATACAGAACTCAAACGCAAAAAGGAGAATCAATATGAAGAGAATAATCGCAGCGTTAACCGCTGCCGCAATGCTCACTGCTGTCGGCTGCTCGCAGACAAGCGGCTCATCACAGGATGACAATTCTGCTGCAAGCGCCGATATCGCTGCGTCAACCACTGCCGATACCGCGTCTGCCCCCGAAAGCTCTGCGGCAGACGAGAGCGCACCGGATTACTCGCAGCTTTCGGATGAGGAAATCTACAAGCTTATGGTAGAGCGTTCGCTTATGACAACGGGCGACATGACCCGCATGGCAAACGCGCTTAACCGCGCGAAAAACGGCGAGAATCTCACCGTAGCGTACATTGGCGGCTCAATCACCGAGGGCTACAACGCAGGCACCAATGACAACTTTGCTAAAATCGCGACCGAATGGCTTGACGGGCAGTTCCCCGATTCGCAGATTTCGGCTGTAAATGCGGGAATCAGCGGTACGCCGTCAATTCTGGGCAATGTTCGTCTGGAGCGTGATGTGCTTGCCTTCGACCCCGATATTGTGTTTGTGGAGTTTGCCGTAAACGACGGCAATGCGCAGGTCTACAAGGACAGCTATGAATCCCTCGTGCGCACTCTGCTTTCGCAGGAAAAGGAGATTGCGGTGGTGCTGCTGTTTACCGTTATCAAGAGCGGTCACACCTGCCAGCCGCACATGTCGCAGGTGGGCGAGCTGTACGGTCTGCCGATGATAAGCCTGCCCGATTCTCTGGGCGTAGAGCTTGCCGAGGGCAGAATGACGTGGGAGGATTACTCCATGGATGAATCCCACCCGAATGCGTTTGGTCACACCATGATAAAGGATTTTATCGCGCACTATTACGAGCAGGTAATTCCCGTGATTGACGATAATACCGGCGAGATTCCCGCAGAGCTGCCCGAGCCGATTTTCAGCGACAGGTGGCAGAATACCCACTACCTCGACAGCGAAAACTTTACCCCGACAGAAACCGTGAATTTCGCGGAATTTAATACCCACGACCGTTTTCAGCACGGCTGGATGTACAAGGGCAGCGACGGCGGCTCGTTTAAGTTTAACATAACCTGCGACAGCCTTGCGCTGGTGTTCAAGGCGAACAAATCCGACAAGTACGCGGACGCGCCGGTCTATGTTGACGGCGAGCTGAAGCACACGATTCAGTCCAATCTGTCCGATGGCTGGAACAATCCCGTAACGGAGTACATCATTGACGAAAAGGAATGCGCGGAGCATGAGGTTGAGATTGTAGTTGAGGGCGGCGAAAACCTTGCGTTCTTTATTCTTGCGTTTGGTTACAGCGAGTAATTCGATATTATAGTCACGACAGCGGTGCAGAAATGCGCCGCTGTTTTTGTTTTGTAGGGGCGAGCATTGCTCGCCCACCTCACCCAAACCACACAAATCTTTGCATCCCGCCCAAATACCAACCGCCCTGACAGATTTATAACATTGATTCTATACTACGCCCAAAGTGGCGAGCAATGCTGCCCCTACACGGACCTGTTTAGATAAATCGGAGAGATTCAAAGAAATGCGCAGCCCTCATTTTGTTTTCAAGAGGTAATAACCGAAAAAAGACAAGCATATAATCCAGTAACAGGCGAACGGAGGCGAGAGTATGATATGCGCAGTTTCAAGAGCGGAGAGCATTATTCCGCTGAAATCGGCTGCAAGGCTGATTAACCTGCCCGCAGGAATTGCCTGCGGGGATGTAATAGAGCTGCGGCTGCGGGCGGGGCGCTGTGCGGTGCTGGTAACACGCCCGCACAGACTTACGGTCTGTTCACAGCCGCTGACAAGAGAGGATATCGAGGAGTGCTTTCTTGAGGCGTGCAGATATTCCGTTCACAGCTACGAGAATGAGCTGCGCGAGGGGTTTATCACACTTGACGGCGGTCACAGGGTGGGAATCTGCGGGACAACCGTTCTTCGCAGCGGCAGGGTAGACGGTCTGCGGGAGGTATCCTCGCTGAATATCAGAATTGCGCATGAAATCAAGGGCTGCGCCGAGCGGCTTTATGACAGGCTGTTTTCGGCCGGGCTCTGCTCGGCGCTGATTGGCGGAGCGCCGCTTTCGGGCAAAACAACCGTTCTGCGGGACTTGACGCGGCTTGTCGGGCAGAATCACACCACTGCGCTGATTGATACGCGCGGGGAGCTTTCGGCGTGCAGTCGGGGCTTGCCCATGCTGGACGTCGGGCTGAATACCGATATTCTGTACGGCTGTCCCGAATCGGAGGGCATTCTGCTTGCGCTGCGCACGTTAAGTCCCGAGGTAATAATCTGCGACGAGTTAAGCGGAAGGGAATCGGCGGCGGAGCATTGCTTTGAAAGCGGGGTAAACCTGATTGCAACCGCACACGCGGGCAGTATGACGGAGCTTTTGCAAAAACCGCAGCTTTCGGCAATTGCGGCTCATGCGGAGTATGCTGTATTTCTGAAAGGCATAGGCGAGCCGCCCGAAATAAAGGAGTTACGATGAACATTCTGCCTGCTGCGGCGCTGTTTGCCGCGTGTACGATTATAGGGCTGTGTCAGAGCCGAATGCTGAAGCTCCGCGCCGAGAATCTTGGCGAGCTTGAGCAGCTCTGCGCGGAAATTTCGCTGGAAATGCGCTGCACTGCGCCGCCGCTTGAGCGGCTTGCGGGGTCGCTGCACGGGGAGTTTGCGGGGCTGCTTAACAGCGAGCTTTCGGTTGGCAGCGACATTCGCCGCGCGTGGGAGGATTCCTGCGAAAAGCTGGGCAGGCGCGGATATTGCAGATTGGATGAACAGCAGCTGCTGCGGGAGCTTGGCGCGGCGCTTGGCACCACCTCGGCGGAGGGTCAGCTGAAATTGCTGGAGCTGTATCGCGGTCGGTTTGCGGAATTGCGGGCGGCTGCGCTGGAGGAGTACAGCAAAAAAGGAAGGCTGTTTCGCTCTGTGGGTGCGCTTGCGGGGGCGGGAGCGGCAGTGCTGGTGCTGTAATGAGATTGTACAAAGAAAAGGAGTGTCACAATGGAGCTTGACCTGCTGTTCAGAATTGCCGCTGTGGGAATAATCGTTGCGGTGCTGAATCAGATACTGAAAAAGACCGACCACGACGAGCAGGCAATGATGCTGACAGTGGCGGGGCTGATAGTTGTGCTGCTGATGCTCATTCCGAAAATCGAGGAGCTGTTCGGTACAATCAAGAGCGTGTTCGGGCTGTGGTGACGCTATGGATATTACGGCTGTTATCGGATTCGGCGTGATTGCCGCGCTGCTGTGCGTTATCGTAAGGCAGTACAAGCCCGAAATGGCGCTTGGCGTAAGCGCTGCTGCGGGACTTATCATCATGGGGGCGGCGGCTGCGGCTTTGGCGCCTTCCGTGAGTGCAATCTCACAGCTGATGAGCTCTGCGGGGCTTGACGAGGGCTACGCGCAGATTCTGATAAAGGCGCTTGCGGTGTGCCTTATCACTCAGCTTGCTGCCGATTGCTGCCGCGATGCGGGCGAAAGTGCGATTGCCTCGCGGATTGAGCTTGCGGGTAAGGCGGCGGTGATTGCGGTTTCGCTGCCCGTGTTTACCTCGCTTGCAGAGCTGGTAATCGGTCTGCTGCAAAGCAATCCGCTGTAAATGAAAGGCTGTTGAAATGAAGATTATAATTGCGATAATATGCGCGGCGGCTTTCTTGCTGTGCCCTTATGCAGTCCACGCAGAGCCCGCGCAGAATATCGGCGCGCAAGCCGCCGAGGATTTGCAGCAGGCTGTCCCGCCCGAAGCCGCGGAGCTTCTGGAGGACAGCGGGATAACTCCCGAAAACAACGGAGCGGCGGGGTTAAGCCTTGGCGGGGTGGTGAATTACCTGCTGGGGCTGCTGACCGAGCGCGCGGCAAAGCCCTTGAGACTGCTGGTATCGCTTGCGGGAATCGTGCTGCTTTCGGCGATTGCGCGGTCGGCTGCCGATACGGCAACGGGCAGCATGAACGGTGTGTTTGCAACGGTGGGTGTGCTTGCGGGCGCGGGCATGACCACTGCGGCGGTCGCGGACTGTCTGAACGAGGTTATGCAGCTGCTGTATGCGGCTTCGGCGTTTATGCTGGTGTTTATTCCCACCTTTGCGGGGATTCTTGCGGTTATGGGCAGGGCGGCTGCGGCGTCGGCGGTAAACACCGTAACGCTTGCCGCAGCGCAGCTTTTCTCGCAGCTTGCGGTGAATTTCCTTGTGCCGCTGTGCGGCTCTGTAATGGGGCTTTCGATAACGGGCGCGGTTCATCCGGAGCTTAAAATCACTTCGCTTGGGGAGTTTATAAAAAAGGTGGTTATGTGGGTGCTCACGGCGCTGATGACGATTTTTATAAGCATACTGTCCTTGCAGACCTTTGTCACAAATTCCGCAGACAGCGTGCTTATCCGCACGGCAAAATTTGCGGTATCGTCGGCTGTGCCTATTGTCGGCGGTACGATTTCCGACGCGGTAAGCACTGTCGGCGGAAGCCTTGCGCTGCTGCACAGCGGCGTTGGTACATACGGCATGATTGCCGCAGCGGTGATGATTATGCCCATGCTGATTACGGTGATATGCTACAAGGCGGCGCTTTGCTGCGCGGAGGCTGTGAGCGATATTTTCGGCATAAAGGAGCTTTCCGCGCTGTTTAAAAGCTGCGGCGCGGTGATGTCGATAATAATTGCGGTGATAGCCTGCTTTCTGCTGATGAATACGGTATCGGCGGCAATCATGCTGGCAATCGGCAACGGCACGGCATAAAGCAAAGGAGCATATTATGACAAAATTCTTATCGACCGTATGTATGGCGGCAATTGCAGCGGCTTTATTCAGGCTGTGCGTGCCGGGTGACAAATTTGCAAAGCAGCTCTCACTGCTGATTGCCTGCGTATTTGTGCTTGCGGGAGTAAGCGCGCTTTCGGGCATGGACTTCAGCCTTGATTATGTGCCGGAGGAGATTAGGCAAACGGGCGGCTACATATCGCTTTCGGGAGACGTGGACAAGGAGCTTCAGCGGCAGATTTCCTCCGAGATGTCGGACAAGCTGTATGCAATTCTGAATGAAAACGGAATTTACCCCGAGGAAATTCACATAATCACAAATATTTCCGGTTTGTACAGCATATCTATTACACAGGTAAAGCTGGTCTTTCCCAAAGGCGGGGAATCTGCGGCGCAGTCTGCTGCGGCGCTGCTGGAGGGCAGGCTTTCGGACAAAATAAAGCTGGTGACGCAGGTAAAGGAGTGACGCGCGGTGAATCTACGCCTTACGGGTGAAAACGGGCTTCTTTCAAACAAGAGGGTTCTGTACGCTGTTGTGGGAACGGGCATTGTGCTGATGCTTCTGCTGTTTTTGAGTTCATTCATAAGCGGCAGCCCGCCCGCGCAGCAATCTGCCGAGCAGAAAACTGCTGCGCAGCTTGAAACCGAGCTTGAAAAGCGTCTGGAGGACATTCTGGCGCAGATAAACGGAGTTTCAGCCCCGCGGGTTATGGTAACTCTGGACACAACTGCGCAGCGCGTCTTTGCCGAGGAAACAAAATCCTCTGCGGACAGCAGCACAAATTCATCCGGAAGCTCCGAAAGGATAACCGGCGAAAGCGCCGTGGTGCTTGTGGGCAGCGCAAAGGAGGCTCTTGAAAAGAGCACCGTAATGCCGCGGGTGCGCGGGGTCTGCGTGGTGTGCGGCGGAGCCTCCGACCCGCTGATAAAGGAAAAGGTGGTGAATGCTGTTTCGGGAGTGCTGGATTTGGGCGCTTCGCATATCTATGTTACGGAATAATTTTTTACGAAAGGAAGATACCCATGAAAAGACTAAACCTTATACTCGGCAAAAAGCAGCTGGTTGTTGCGGGGCTTACCGTACTGCTGGGCGCGGCTGTTGCGGTGAATTTCATTGTGGCAAACAACGGCAAAAATCTCGCAGAGGAGCCCGCAGCGCCCGTCAGCGCAAGCTACGGCGAAGCCGCGTATGTATCTGCAGCGTCGGATACCGACGCGTACTTTGCGCAGGCAAGGCTTGACAAGCAAAGCAGCCGCGACGAGGCTGCGGAGGTGCTTGCAAGTATGTATCAGGGCGGCGACCTTACCGCGGATGAGCTCACCATGGTTGCGGGCGACGCCGTAAAAATGAGCAGCCTTATCGAAAGCGAGAACAAGATTGAGACTCTGATTAAGGCGCAGGGCTTTGAGGACGCGCTGTGCTATCTCAACGGCACATCGGCTAATATTATAGTAAAAACCGACGGGCTGGACGCAGCGGGCGCGGCAAAAATCAAAAACGCTCTGCTGTCAGAGGTTGAGGTTGCGGGCGACTGCATTACCATTGTTGAGGTTAACTGAAAAATCCCCCGAAAGCGCGAACCTTTCGGGGGATAATTATTGTCGGATTATTTTTTCTTATCGGAGCGTCGGTGCGAGAAATGATGCGCTCGCAGAACACGGTTTCGCGGCATATCGCGCAGGCTGCGAATCTGCTGAATGCTGTTTGTGATACTGTCGACAGCGGAGAAAAATTCTTCCTGAACAAACCGCTCAACGCGCTGGGTTTTCATCTCCTTAAGGTTCTCCAGAATGATGTTGTAGCGCTTGTAGGCGTTTTTAACGGAATCCTCCCATGAGATATAAACCTCGTTCATTGCGTTTTCGCCCAGCTGCCTTACCTCTGCAAGATGATTAGCGGCATATTCCAGCTCTGCGGCAATTGCCTCGGCGTTGTCCTGTGTAAGAATGCCCGTGCGCTTGTCCGTGATTCCTTCTGCGGCGCAGCTGCCTTCTATCAGCAGTGACGCCACTCCGCAGGCGGCTGCCTCGCGCACGACTATACCGTTTGTATCGTACAGCGACGGAAACAGGAACAAATCCCCCGCAGTGTAATATACCCGCAAATCCTCGCGGTCATAAATTGCGCCCGTGAAAATGCAGTCGCTCATCAAGCCGATTTCTTCGGCGTAGGCTTCTATTTCGCTGCGGTCAGCGCCGTCGCCCACAAATATCATTCGGAACTCTATGCCCTTGTTTTTAAGTATACGCAGGGAATCCAGAATAAGCCTGATGCCCTTGTACCAGAGCATTCTGCCCACAAACATAAACACCGGCACACCCTCGCGCAGATTATAGGTTGCGCGCAGTGCGGCGACATCCTCTGCGTCGGCTCTTCCGCGCGGGAAATCAACGCCGTTTTCCATTACAATGCACTCGCCCGAATAACCAAGACTGCGCAGATTATCCTTTGCGCCCTGACTTACGGTCCACACCTCGTCACACGCCTCAATATTGCTTACCACAAACTTAACCACGGCTTCCGCCATCAAGGGGTTTGTGATTACGCGCTTGATATCAATATCGAATTTGGTGTGATAGGTTAATACAATGGGAGCGCCCGTTTTCTCGCGCAGCGACCGCGCCATAACCGTAGAAGCAAACGGGCAGTGGCTGTGAATTATGTCGAAATTCGAGTTGCTAAGCTCGTCGAGCTTGCTGCTGCTGAACGGATACCCCGCGCGATAGCCGCAGAATTTTTCCGTAATGTTCATACTCTTGTAGCGCACCACGGGGAACGGGTAATCGTCAACCACATCGGGGTAGTTGGGCGTGACCACTGTTGCGCTGCCAAGCTGTTCGGTGATGATATTTGCATAATTTATAACCGCATTCGCAACGCCGTCTATCATCGGCGGAAACGAATCGTTCATAAGGCATACATTTAGCTTTGCCATTTTTCTATCCTTTCCACAATCGGCTGTTTTCCAAGCTTGTTACTATTATACACCATTGCTCGGTTATTTTCAAGGGATTTACGGCAAAAAAATATGCCGAATAATCAGAAATGAGAATTATTCGGCATATAGTACAGGCTGTCGATAAAGGCACATCTGCGTTGTCAGCGCCGCTACGACAGCCACAAAGGCTAGTCGTAGCAACGCTTCCTAGCATCTGTACCTTTCTCGGCAGCCTTGGGTAGATACTTTTTCGACAAGCTCATATATAATATCTGCTTGTCGAAAGGTTCCGCCGGTAATATTTCACCGCTCTCTTATAATTCGCTTGCAATATTCAGGCGGATTCGCGTGGTAAAGCTCTGATTCTGCCCGTCAAAACGGAATTGCGCGTCGCCGCCGTAGCTTCTTGCGGTATTCGCAATGCTTTTCAAGCCGATACCGCCGTCGGAGCGCATACTTGCAAAAGCCTCGGCAGGCAGAAAATCACCGCTTAACCTGTATTTGCCCGAGGGGTGAACGCCCGCGCAGGAATTGGTTACAACAATCGCCAGTGTACCGCCCACCAGCCCGATATTAACATCAAGGAATTTTCTTCCCTGCACGCTTTCGCAGGCGTGCAGAGCGTTTTCCAGCGTATTGCCCAGCATTACCGTAATATCCACGGGGGAAACCGCTATTTCACCGCAGACCGCATGAACGGTGCATTCAACGCCTGCGTTTTTGCCTTGTCCTATGTAGTACTGAAGCAGACCGTTGATAGAGCCGTTTTCGCAGTACATTACACCCGCGCTGCGCTGCGCAACGGAAAGCATTTCTTCGATATACGCCAGCAGGTCATCGCGAGAGCCGCTTTCGGCAAGCTCATAGATTGTTGCAAGGTGGTGCCTGAAATCGTGCCGTGTGCGGCGCATATTTTCAATTTCCTGCGTAATCTTGCGGTATTCCACGCGCTGAATCTCAAGGTAGCTGTTGTATTCAGCGTCGCGCTCATGCCGCAGTGAATCCTTGAACATTGACACAAAGAACAGCATCAGGCATATTATGTTCAGCGAAAGAATCGGCAGTATTATCAGCGAATATTCTCTGTATTCGCAGGTTATGAATTCGGGAACAATGCCGGAATACGCGAACAGCACGACGATATAAACCACCGATACAATCAATACCTTGCGAAACTCTCTTTTTACGGTTTTAGGTGATACATATATAAGATAATCTCTTACCGGACCGGTAAGCAGATATGTCATAACAGGCATCATTACGCAGGTAGTCGCTGCAAGCAGCAGCACCGTTTCGGGTGAATAAATGGTGCTGAAGGGATTGCCCGGAAACAGCGGAAGCAGCAGATTTACCGTAACGTACTGTGTAACCTCATAGAACACAACAAGACAGAGGTTTACGGTTTTGCGGGTGAGCGGGCAATTCAGACCCTTGAAATAGAACACCGAAATTACGACCGCCATAAGCAGCATATAGGTATTGCCGAACATACTCTCCGAGCCGAACAGCTCAATCACGGCAGGGGTGCCAATCAGCACGCTGAACAGCACGGAAATCACAGCCGAGCCCAGCATTGAAAACAGAATCGTTCTGCGCTTGCCGAATTTGAAGGTTTCGCCGCTGAACGGAAGAATGCTCAACAGTACGGTAGTGCCGAATTGCAGAAAGAATCCGACAGTATTAAGAAAAAACGTTGCCATTATGCGCCGCCTCCCAAATTGCGCCGCTGCTGCTCCAGCCTGTGGAATACATATTCGTTGAAGCAGTCTCGAATGGCGTTTTTATCTTTTCGGCTCATAAGCAGCTTCTGACCGTTGCGCAGCATAAACGAGTCGCTTTGCATACACTCGATAAATTCCATATTTACCACCAAGCCTCGCTGAATCTGCAAAAATGAATCGTCAAGCCGCTCTTTAAGCTCGCCCAGCTGCGTGTAGGTGGTTATCACTCTGCCCGATTTAAGCATAATTTCCGTCTGGTGGTTTGCCGATTGCAGCGTCATTATCTCATCTGTGTATATCATCTGAATATCACGCCCTACCTTTACGGAAAGCACATTTCTCATCTCCTGCGTGTGCTGAATCCTGCTGAAAGCCTCGCGCACTCCTGCGGTTGTAACGGGCTTTACAAGGTAATGCACAGCCTTAAGCGAGTATGCTTCTATGGCGTGGTCTGTGCTGGTGGTAACAAAAACGATTCCCGTCTGCGGGGATATCTCGGCGAGGCGCTTTGCGGTTTCCATGCCGTCTATTCCGGGCATATAGATGTCCAGAAAAGCAATGGTAAACGGCGGCTCTGATTTTGCCGCATTCAGCAGGCTTTCTCCGTCGATAAAGCATTCTGCGCTGCGCGTGGGGTCCCAGCCGTGCAGAGCGTCTATAAGAAGCTGCTGCTCCTGTTTGTCATCATCACAAATTGCTATTCTCACCGCTGCGACCTCCCTCGACAATTATTCATGATAACATTATATCACATACGTCTGTGGATTTCCAGTACCTTTCCTTACCTCTTACGCTAATTTTTCATACCATTCACGCAGAAACCGTGCTTTTACGAGTGTGTGTAATAAAAAACCGCCCTTCCAACATAGGAAAAGGCGGCTTGATTTAACGGAAACCTTGTGAATCGGCGGGGCGGAGAGTTCATTTAGGTAAACCTAAACCACCATTAAAACCCCCGTCATAGGTCGGGATATCCTCAATATATTCCGGCAGCACGGCGGGAACATAGAACGCGCCGTAGTTTTTGAACCCTTCTTCAATGACATATCCCTCCGCGCTTAATTCCTCGGTGATATCCACCCAGAATTTGTAATAGGGCAGGTAGTACTCATCTCCGATTCCCGTGCGGTAAACAAGCTCTGCGCGGGCGTAGCTTTCGGGCTTGTAATCCTTGCCTAACGGAACAGAGGACGCGTACTCGCCGTTTTGCAGCATTTCCGCCGCCTGCTCCACGGTAAGCAGCGGATAGTTGCCCACAAGCTCGCCTGCAAGGTCGTAGCGGTAAATGCGGATAAGGTACAGCTTGCCGCTGTCGTCGGCGTAGAACTTGATGTAGTTCATAAAGTAGTTCTCGATATCCTGCTCAACCGTTCCCGCCGCGTCGTAAAACGCTATTTCATACCATGTTCTGCTGCCGTTGTAGGTGTAATCGCCACCGTCAATGGCTATCGTCGGCTCATCCATGCCGATAAGCGCGGAATACTCGGATTTGAGATACTCGGCAGCCTGCGTCACCGCGTCAAATTCGGTGCTGTGCATATCAACGGGGACTTCTCTGGGCTTGGTAAATTCTATCGTTGTGACATAGTCGTTGTCGGTGGTTATGGTGCAGTTGTCGGTAACAGCCTTGAATTGCTGCGGAATGAAATACCCCTTTGGCACGGGCGTTCTTGTGGCAGCCTCATAGCCCTGCGCGATTTTCTCCCAATCTTCCTCGGGGTAGCCGTTATCGGTAATGTCGGCTTCGGTTACGGTAATTCCCAGACGCGCGGCGGTATCTATCAGCAGTGATTTCAGCTCGTCAACCACGGTCTGATAATCAACATCCGTGATAACCGAGCTTCCGATATCCTTTGCCACGCGGTTTTTGTACACGGGCATAACGGTGATTTCCTGCTCTTGTTTCCACGGATTTGCGCTGGCGTAATCCGAAATTTCGGTCGTCAGTATGCCCTCGAAGCCCATTGCGCCGAATTTTACCTCGGCAGTGATTTTCGGCAGATTTTCGTCTGCCTTGAGTGTTCCGCGAGCGCTGTCAACAGGGGTTACAGAGCCGTTTGAGAACAGCGCAATCAGCGCGCCTGCCGCAATTAGGCACACGGCGGCGGCAGAGCACAGCTTTACCCACAGCGGCAGACTGCGCCTTTTGATATTTTGCTCGGGACGTGCGTCAAGAATCATCTCGTCGGAAACATCGCATAAGGCTTCCAGCAGCTTTTCGGCTTTGGGATTGTTGTTCATATCGAAATCTCCTCCTTTTCAAGGAACTGTCTTAGCTGCGTTCGCGTACGCAGCAGCATGGATTTTACCTTGCTTTCGCTCATGCCGCCAAGGGCTGCGATATCCTTTACTGGAACGAAATACCAGTAGCGCTGCAAAAACACCCTGCGTTTTTCCTCGGGCAGACCCTGCAGAAAGCGCTCAAGTGCAGCGGAAAGCTCTGCGCGCTCACATTCTCTGCTAACGGTATCGTCAGCGGGAATGCACTCCTCCAGCTCGGCAAGCGCAAGCGGTGATTCGCCCCCGCCGCGCTTTTCGGCGGTAAGGCTTTTCAGTCGGTTGATTGACAGATTGCGCACGATTCGGGCAAGATACGCCTGCAATTTAGCGGGCTTCTGCGGCGGGATTGAGTTCCATGCTTTTAAGTAGGCGTCGTTTACGCATTCCTCCGCGTCTTGGGCAGAGCAGAGAATGTTTCGGCTTATGCGGCGAAAGAAAGCCCCGTATTTCGCGGAGGTTTCGGCAATTGCCGATTCGGAACGCGCGAAATACAGCTCAATTATTTTTTCATCCTCCATGGTGTCCTCCTTTTTGTTTGAAAGTACCTTCACCCTTATAGACAACAAAATTTCATTCGCGTTGCGTATTTAATAATATTATAAGAACCTCTGCTGTTACCGAAATCAAAGATTTCGAACAGCAACGAGAACCTTGAAATATATGTACGCTGCTTGCGCAGCTATCGGCTATCGCCGATTAACGGGAACAAGTTCCCGTTACATATATTATCACAGCTTGTCCGATTTTTCAACGGATGCTTATAAAAAAAGATACCGAACCGCAGAAAAACCGCGGTTCGGCAGGGGTATATATCAGACAGCCGTTGTCTGCGTCGGGCTATTCACGGGCTTTACGCCACCTTCGGCGCGGCTGTGAATTTTACCCTAACGCATTGTATGCTCAAAGTATTCTTTGGTGAGTGAACAAACAGGCTGTTTGCGCGAATTATTCGCAGTAATTTTCGATTGTGCCCTTGTAGATATTCTCCATGATTTCCGCAAAAATCAGCGGGTCTGTTTCGGCGTTCACGCTGATGTAGTTGCCGCTGATATCGCGGAATGCGCCGTAATACACGTTTGAATCGCTGTATTCGTACTTGTGCTGCGCAATGCCTATATACACCGGCGAGATTGCATTTCTTAATCTTTCGGGCAGCCGCTCGATATCGTCTGCGCAGAATTCGGCGCTTGGCGTTGGCATATAGCTTTGGAAATTCAGCCCGCGGGAGATGTTGCGGTATTCAAGCATTGCAATGTCAACGGTAATCGGCTGCTGTCCCGCGTTTTGTATCGTGAGCGAAAGATGCGCAAACCCTATATGCTTTGTTTGCAGATAGGTCAGGTGATTTGTGGTGTAGGTGCGCCCGCCGTTTGTTTTGTATTCCAGCGATTCCTCCAGCGCTTTCTGCGTGGAGGAGTCTTTTGCATCACCCGAAACAAGCCTGCCGTTTACAAAATTCCCGAAATCCTCGTCGGTCTGATGAAATTCAATGAAATCACATCCGAATGTCAGCCTTGCGCTGTCGGAATTGCGCGCTAGGTCAACGACAGCCGTGTTTCCGTTCGTATAAATCGTCAGCAGATTCAGCGCTTCAGTGCAGAGCTTTTCGGTATCGTGCGTTTGCTCGCAGAATGGGCAGCAGCCGTCTGCACCCTGCTTCATCACCACGTCGTACACATAATCTGCGCCGAAAACATCCCTGCGCATGGGGTTGAGCGTGACATTCTGCCTGTTGAATACCACGGTTTCTGTCGGCTCGGTGATTTCGGTAAGACTGTGCGTGCCGTACATAATCTCCGCCATAATGTCGGTAAGCTCGGTGATTTCTCGGCATCTCATGCTCACAAGAAATGTCACGCGCTCGCCGTTGTTGTCTGCGCCCCAGCTTGCCTCGCAGAAAATGTTGTCGCCCTCTTTACGCGCAGCGACAAACGGCTGACAGAGTGTCGGCTCAAAGTAATTGCCCGAAACAAGGGTTTCGCAGGTTATCATCTCGGAATGATTCTGATATGCGGCAGAGGGCGCAAAGGCGGTTTCAAGGTCGTCAAAATCCATTCCGACGCGTCTGTATTCAAAGCCGCTGCCTGTTCTGATATTGAGGTACATCTCGCTTGAGGCTGCGCTGTTGTACCAGCACATTGCCATGCCGCCCGCAGCCTTGTACGACCGCGGATTTATCAGCTGCCAGCCGCCAAGCTCGCTGTCCCACGCGCCAAAGCTCTCAAAGTCGCAGTGAGCAGCCGCGCCGCAAAGCTCGCGCGCTTGCGCGGCTTTCTCGCCTATGGGAGGATTTGGCTCGAAAAATTCCGCGTCGGCGGGGTAGCTTTGCGTGATTTTTTCATCAAGCGGCAGAATTTCAATCGTACCCTCGCTGAAATGCAGTGTACCGCCGATAGTCTCATTCACGGCATTCTTTCCGTTCGTCATAACGGAATACAGCAGCTGCGCGAAGTCATTGACGGGCATCTGCGCGGTGAGAATATAGCGCTTGCTTCCGTCAATAAAGCCCGCAGCGCAGATTTCGGTCAAAGAGCCGCCGCTGCCCACCGCCGTGCAGCCGAAATACACCTCACCGCCTGCGAAATCCGTTGAAGCAACGGGCGGCAGGCAAGCGAATTTTGCGCTCTTTTTGTCAAGGAAATAAGCGCTGTAATCGCCCTCGTAGACCTCCAGCGTAAACGGTGAGCCCGTGCCGTTGCTGTCAAAATAAGCGCTGTAATATCTGAAAAGGTGTTCCCTGTCGGGCGCATGGTCGGCATAATCCTCATAGCAGATTACCGTTTTTGGCTTACCGATAGATGTAATCACCGAACGCTCCGCAAACTGCGCCATATCCTCTATGCTGTGCTCGGTGCTTTCGTAATCGTGCCCGTGGTGGATACTGCTGACAATGTTTTCAACTATGGTATTTGCGGCAAGACTGCCCAAGCCGTCAAGGTTGATTATACTGATTCTGTCGTCGAGCTCGGTAAGCGGCTGCGGGAAGTTTTCTGTGCCGTACAGCAGCGTTGAAACCGTGCCGAGAAAGTCCTCCAGAGTGCAGTCAATGCCTGTCACAAGGTATTCAAGCCCGCTGTCACTCCACCGCGCGTAGTCATACCACACTCCGTTGATTTCAATGCAGCCGATACACAGCGGAACGCGGTCGGCGCTTAAAAAGTCGTTGGTGCGATAGGCGGCGGGGGTGACAAGCTTGCTGCGCTGTTCGGTTGAGATGTAGGGGTGCAGGTAGGCAAACTTGCCCGTATCATAGCCTATATTCACGCACAACGAAGAACCGCTGCGGATTTCATCATGTTCAACAGTGCTGTGATTGATATTGCCGTATTGCAGCGTAACGGATTGCCCGTAGGGGTCGCGGTAGGTGTCGCAGAACATACCGCTTAACAGTGCCCAATCCGAAAGCACCGTGTTGTTCGAGCCGCTGTATTTGCCGAGTTTCCGCACATTCTCGTTGAATTTCGCGGCGTATTCCACAGCCTCGGTATCCGAGTCGAAGAAAACAAGGTCCGAACCCGGGTCGGCGGCGCGCTTTTCGGTCATGCCGCCGAATTCCACCGTACCGACGCCCGTTTCTTCAAGGTACACAAAAGAGCCTTCCAGATTGACCGGATTTTCTTCCTGCGTTCTGTCGCCTGCGATTGACTGCACAAACTCTGCGAACTCCTCGGGCGAAAGGTCGTTCACATTCGCTTCGACAACAATATACGCCTCGGAATTTTTGTACCAGCCCGCCAAGTAGTGATTTTCACCCTCGCACATTGCAAAGTAAACCTTTTCGGAGCAGCCCGTAATCTCGGAGCTGTACACGGGCGGAAGTATACCGAACTCCATATTCCGCTCAATGTACGACATTTTCGGCGTGAAGTCCATAGCGGAATAATCGCGGATAGATGATATTTCGGAATACCAAGTCGGCGCAGCGGAAACCCGCACAAACTGCTCGCCGTTTTTTACGGTAACGTCATAAGCCTTGCCCGGAAAATAATTTTTTACCGTGCGGGTTTGCATTCCGATAAAGCTTGCGGGGAACTCAATTCCGTCAAGGTCGATATACGATTTCATCTCGTTGTAATCGTCCTCGGTCATGCTTCTCGCGCCCGACATATCGGCGGTGTTTTCGCAGGTGTAGCCCTTGTTGTAGAATACCACATCAAAATCCCCGCTCACACTTGCGGCGATTTCAGCCGCGCCCTCGGGAGCTTCGGGCATGGATTCGCCGTAAATCAGCATTGCAATTGCGTCCGCGAATTGCTTTTCGGTGCAGTCCGCGCCGCTTAACTCGACTAAATTTTTGTTGTAAATAAACTCCGCAGTGTAGTACATAATGCCGTCAAGCTCGCCGCGCGCCGCGTGCACCCGAATTACGCCATCGGTGGTAAGAAAATCGCGGTTTGCGTAGCTTTCGGGCGTAAGCAGAACGCCGATGTTATCGGGAATATTCGGGCTGCTTGCGAAAAACGCGCCGTTTACGATATCCGCGCGAATCCACGCCTTGCCGCTTTCCAGCATAATTGAGCATTCGCTGTCGCTTGTATGCCCGCTTTTTTCGGGAATAATCTCAAAGCTGCCCTCGGCTTTTGTCCATGAATCACCGTGGTCGGCGGCGGGGTCGTAAAACACAGTACCCTCGGGGATTTCCGTGCCAAGCAGAGCAGAGGCGAATTCCAGAGCCTTTTCGCCGCTTTCAAACGCCGTGCCGACTGCGGCTTCCTTTGAAGGCGCGGACTCCAGCTTGCCGTATGAAAGCCACCCGCATTTGTAGTAGATAATCTTTCCGAGGTCGTAGTCTATCGGTACTGTATCCGATGAGATGTCGCTTGAGGTATTGCCGACAAAATCTCCCCACGGAACAAATCTCACGCCCGCAGCAATAGCCAGAACAGCCGCTGCAGCGCCGATTCCAAGCCCTATTCGCCTGCGTATTTTCGCGCGGGGATTAACCTCGGCTGTCGGCTCCTGCAGAGAAATTGTGTCGTTGTCACTGCCTGCGGTTTTCGGCGCGGAAAGCTCCATAATGAGCTTTGCCTTTGCCTGCGCCGCAAATTCGGGGGAGAGCGATATTTTTCCGTAAGCCTGCTTAAATTCTGCCTTATTCATATTGCATCCTCCTCCAGATTTATTTTCAGCAGCTTTCTTCCGCGCTCCAGCCGCTTGTAGACTGTATTCTCGCTGATTCCCAGCGCCTGCGCGATTTCAGCGGCGGGCATATCCTCGTAGTAGAACATATACACGGTCGATTTCAGCTTATCGGGCAGCCGCATGACCATATCCAGCAGGTCGCGCTCGCTTTCGGTAACGGGTGCGGAAAGCGCGCCCTCCAAAATCTCGTCAAGCGGTACATTTCGCCTTATCCGCGCGGATTTCACCACGTTTATTGCTTTGTTGCCGGCTGTTCTTATCAGCCATGCGCGCAGATGTCCGCTGTCCTCGAAAATGCGCGGCTGCTTTATCAGCTCCATGAATGTATCCATAACCACATCCTGCGCTTCCTCGCGGTTGCGCACAACAGAAAGCGCCACCCTGAACACGGTATTTGAATGCTCGTCGAACACCTCGGATATGTTGTCCGCCGATATTTTTATCATACTCCAAACCACCTTTCAGCGGGAAGATTTTCCCTTTGTAATGTATACAATTCATACGAGCAAAATCTGACAAAAAATAAAAATTCCCTTGCGGGGAATGCGCCGCAAGGGACTCCTGTTTACCTCAAAAAGATTTCCTCCAGCCTGTCCACGGATTCCTTCAGACGGTCGAAATCGTCGTAGTTGTGGCGGTAGAGCTCGACTATCAGCGAGCCGTCGTAGCCTATTCCGTGCAGGCGCTCCGCAAGCTTCTTAAAATCAAAGTCACCCATGCCCACGGGCAGGCAGTCCGACGAGGCGGTGCCGTCGCTGACGTGGTAATGCACGATATCTCTGCCAAGCGCATTTATATAGTCAAACGGATTTTCGCCGCTGCGCCGCGCCTGTTTGAGGTCAAGCACAAATTTAGCGTAATCGCCCAGCTCCCGCTTCATCATTTTCAGAAATTCCAGCTTTCCGCTAAGGCAGTAGCAGACATTCTCCTGCGCCACTGTAATGCCGTATTCGCGCGCGGCTTCGGCAAGCAGGCGGAATTGCCTGATGTAATGCGAGGGTGAGCACTTTGAGCTTAAAATTGCGCCGTGCAGAACAAAAATCTCTGCGCCGAGCTTGTTCATGCTTTCAAAGAAGCCCTTGTACATTGTCAGCATTTCATCCACGCGGCGGTCGTAGGTAGAAAACAGAAATACCGATTCCATAGGCGAGGAAAAAGGATGAAACGAGCGCACACTGATGCCGTATTCATCCATCATTCCGCGCACCATAGAGATATAGGGCTCGCCGCCCTCGCTCATACAGTTTGCAAAAACCTCTGCGTGCTTTACTCCGCGCACCGCCAGCTCCCTGAATGAGTCCTCAAGGTGCAGCGGGTACAGCGAAGCCGTTGATACGCCTATCTGCATTGCACTCCTCCGTTCCTGTGTTGCCTGATAACTTCTGTTAAAATTATATCATACTTCCGTGAAAAAAGCAATTACCTTTCGTAAATTTCTGCATTCAAATGCCGTATGACAGAATTTCCCCGCCGTCCATGGTTTTAATGGTAAAAATTCCGGTCTCGTATATCATGTAGCTGCGGGGATTGCCCTGCTTTGGCAGAGAAACCGAGCCGACATTCAGACAGTGAATTCCGTTTACGCATTCCGCGCGCAGAACGTGAGTATGCCCGTTAATCAGCACGTCGCCCGATTTAAGCGGCGGCAGGGCAGAGGGGTTAAAGTGATGCCCGTGCGTAAGAAAGAAGGTTTTTCCGCGCTCGAAAATCACCGCATAATCCGCAAGCAACGGGAATTCCAGCACCATCTGGTCAACCTCGCAGTCGCAGTTGCCGCGTACGCAAAGCAGCTCGTTTTTAACCTCGTTCAGCATTGCGGTTACTGCCTTCGGCGCATGACCCTCGGGCAGGTCGTTGCGCGGTCCGTGGTAGAGAATATCCCCCAGCAGCGCAAGCTTTTCGGCGTTTTCGCGGCGGTAAGCCTCCAGCATTTTTTCGCAGCACACCGCCGAGCCGTGAATATCCGAAGCGAACATAATCTTCATATAGTCCTCCTTAATGAATAAGCATACACAGAACAATCGGCAGAAACGCCGCGGGCAGCAGGTTTGAAACCTTGATATCGGTAATTTTCAGCAGATTTGTCGCGATTGCGATAATCAGCAGCGAGCCCACGCAGGTCATTTCGCACACAACCGCCTCTGACAGCAGCGGAGCGACAAACTCCGCGCACAGCGTAAGCGCGCCCTGATAAACCAGCAGCACCACAGCCGACAGACACACGCCAAAGCCCAGCGCAGAGCCCATAATCAGCGCAGAAACGCAGTCCAGCAGCGCTTTTGTGTAGAGTATCTCGTGATTGCCGTTAAGCCCGCTTTCAAGCGACCCGACAATAGCCATTGCTCCCACGCAGACGAACATTGTGCAGCTTACGAAGCCCTCTGCAAAGGCAGACGACCCATTGCTGTTTTTGGTGAGCTTGTTCTGAACAAACGCGCCGAGTGTTTTGAGATGCTTGTCAAGGTTGATAAGCTCGCCCAACAGCCCGCCGATTACAATTGACAGAATCGCCACCAGAATCTGTCTGCCTTTCAGCGCGCCGCTGATTCCCACATACAGCACGCAAAGCCCCAGCCCACCGTTAAGAATGCTTACAAAGCGCTCGGGCAGTCCTTTTTTCAGCAGTGCGCCGATAGCTCCGCCAAGCGCAGTAGCGCCGGCGTTTACCAATACTCCGGTTAAAACCATATTCTCCCATTCCTTTTGTCGATTTATATTTGATAGCCTCTAAAAAAAAAGTTAGAGGTTCCTGTTTGCTATATCATTATAGTATTTTGCGATGAAAAAATCAAGTAGGAGCGGTTTCCCGCTCCCGAAAATTTGAAAAAATGAATAGTGAACAGCTAACAGTGAACAGTTTCGGTGCGCCCTTTGGGCGATTATTTAAAATACATCCGTGAATAATCAATGCGTTTGGTTATAATCCGCGCTCGCGCAGGTTTGAAACCATTTCCACATAGAACTCGCGCACGTCAAAATCCTTGAAATCCACACGGTTGAGGTCGATAACATCAGCGTGAGTAATACCGTGCTTGCCCTTTGGAATCAGTGGAGTAAAGCTCTCCCCCCACTCCTGCGCCGAAAGCGCCACCAGACCGTCGTTAGGACCGTCGAATTTCTTGACAATCGGGTAGGAGACATTCAGCGGGAATTTACCGCTGCGCGCTCTTGCCGCGCGTGAGCCGACGCTCTGATACAGCACTCCCGGAGCGTTGGGGACGTCCTTGTTGAATTGCTGACACGCAGAGTTTGTAAGACTGCGTACAGCCGCCAGAAAATCGGGGTTGACATCGCCCAGCCTGCGGAAAGCGGAATTGTAGGTATCTTCAATAGTTTTAACAAAAGCCTCGGGCGCATTGTTGAGAAGATACTCCGCAAAAATACAGCCCTGATGCGGCGTGTTTATTGTGGTAAGCGAGGCTACATACTGCGCGCAGTCCAGCCTTGAAATTGCGTAGCGCGAATCCAGACCGCCCTTTGAGTGCGCTATAATATTCACCTTTTCGCAGCCTGTTTTCTTTACTATGTATTTTATACGCTCTGCAAGCTCCTCCGCGCTGTCGCTTACAGAAGCCGCCGACTGCTGCTCACCGTAGAAAATCTTCGCGCCGTTGCGTTCAAGCTCCTCGGGGATTCTGCCCCAGTAATTCAGCAGCTTGCTGTCACGGAAGAATACTCCGTGCACCAGCAGAATGGGGTATTTTGTTTTGCAGACCTGCTTTCCGGCGCGGGCTTCATTGCGCCTTGCACGATTGATTTCGCGGCGGCATTCTCCACGGGATTTACTGTATATTATAATCAGCATAATAAGGTTTGCAACCGGAACAAAGCCCAGAACAATGCCCAGCACACGCAGTTTTATTCCCAGCTGCGCACTGGTGCAGTAAATGCGGATTATGCCGTTCCAGAACATCACAAACAGCCCTGCGGCGAGTATCACAAGATGTGCGATGAAATAGCCAAGCTCCATATTCCCGAACGAGAACAGCAGAACAGAGCTTGTAACCCAGCCTATCGAAAAAACAGCGGTGACAGCCATATTCAGCAGAAGCTCGTTGCCGCCGTCCATGATTTTAAGCCGCAGCGAGGGGCATTTTCTCACCGAGGGCATTATGCCGAAAGCAAGATAATACACGCCGATGATTATATAAATTGCAACGCGCGCACCGCCCGAAAAGCTCTCGCGGAAAGCGGGAATCACGGTAACATTCAGAGCAAGCGGCATCAGCAGAAAATTGAACAGCCTGTACAGAATATGCATTAAATTCACTCCCAAAATATATTAAAAATATTATACAACAGCGCTCTGACTTTGTCAATATCATCCATTGAATAATTGCCTGCGAACAAGGCATTATAATGTCATCAACGGAGGGGATTGCATGAATTTTATATTATGCGGTGAAAACTGCCGCTGGCAGACCGACGGAATGTGTACGCTGGAGGATATCTCCCTGCTTACGGGCGCGTGTCGGTGCTGCTATTATGAGCAGAGATAGAAATTGCGGCAGGATATTCTCCTGCCGCAGCTTTCAGTTGGTTATTTCGTAGATTATTTTCAGCGTCTGCGCAGAGGTTTTTCGGATAGGCTCCGAGAGATTGTTAATCGAAGCCATATACGCGTTGAGAATCTGCGCAAATACATGGGTTGTCTGCACAGTGCTGTCGTTGCAGGCGTGATTGGCTCTGTATGCCGTAGCGACAAGCGGCGGCTTTAAGCATGACACTGTGCTGACATTGTAGCCGTTGGTGCGGCTTAATCTGCAGGCACTTTCGGGAGTTACCATAAACAGCCCGTTGTTGGTGGCAAGAGTGTACAGACAACCGTTAATTGCATAGAATCCCGCGTCTACCGCCTCATCGGTGTATTCCTTTATAAGAGTGCCGTCAAGGGAAAAACGCCGCAGCACCTGATTGCTGATTATAAACAGGCTGTCATAGCAGATTGCGGCATAATCATAGTTGTAGCTTCCCGCAAGGCTTATCTGCCTGTGTTCAGCCACAGAGTAGTTTTTGAGATTCACTGCGATATATTCTGCCTTTGTAATTTCCGCAGCCGAATCATACACCTTTTCCTTAAAGAAGTACAGGTACATCTTGTCGGGGTCAAAAAAGAATCTGCGGTCATACACAAAAGTGAACGGCGGTTCAACAAAATACTCTGCAACCTGCTTGCAGAGTACGTTTGCACCTGCGACGTCGTTAATGAGAAGATTTTGGGGGTCTATGCTTGTCTGCTCGGTAAATTGCAGCTTGCCGTCAGAGGTACACGTCATAAAAACGTGCGTTGTAGCGGATTTGGAATAGATATACTGTCCTTTTCCGCAGAACATGGCAAGTCCGTTTGTGGTGGTATCAAGACCGGTAAGATTGGACAGATTGCCCATTATTACGCCTCTTGAGGAGTCGGGTGTCCACGCGCCGCTGCTGCCGAATTGTCTGCCGGTAAGGCAGATACATCTGATTGTATCGTTTGCCTTGTCGGTTGCAAAATCCCACGTCAGACGGTAGCCGTTGTCAAGCTCGCAGCTTTCGTTCTGATTAAGCGTGCCGATATTCGGGCTGGTGCCGGAGTACGCTGCTCCCGCAGTTGCAATGATTTTGGCGTCCGGCGGGAGAAATATATTATCTGCATCCTCCGTGACATTGTTTCCCAGCAGAAGAATACCGCCCATGAGCGTATCGTGAATGGGCAGCGCGCCCGTAAACATCAGCGAGTGATTTATTGCGTTGATTCTGCACTCCAGCGGCAGGTTGAACACATTTGCGACAGCGTTGGTGATGATGTTCTTTTCCTCCAGTCGGCGGACTATCCTGCCGCTGTCGGCGTCGGTCAGAATAATGCTTGCTTTTCCTTTCATTCAGTACCTCCGTTAATGCTTTCTGTTATATCAGCCAATCCGAATCTGCTTTCGGTAACGCAGACCGAAGCATAATCCGAAAAGACCGCCTTGTCCTTTGCGTTGCCGCCGCGCGCCCCGTGAACCACAACCGCTGCCAGCAATCCGTGCGGCGGAATGTTAGCCGAGCCGCTGTAAACCTGCGCGTAAACCGAAACGGTGTTTTTGCCCTGCGGCAGCTCCGCAATATGAAACACGTGAAGCTGTTCCTCGCAGCCTGCGCGGGTCCAGTGCCTGATTATTCTGCCGGAGTCCTCGCCGTTTACAAAAATCTTCATATCCAGCTTGTCGGAATCCGAAGCGGCAAGCGAAAAGCTGACATCAATCTGCGCAAAGCCCTCTGCCTGCGATTCAAACGAAAAGCCTGCAATCGGCGCGGAAGAATCCGTAATGGTAACAAGGCTTTCGTTTATATATTTAAGGTACATCGCGCTTAACTTGGAATCCAGCTCATCCAGCTTTTCCTCCAGGTCATCCTCGTGAACAACCGCGTCGGTGTAGCATCTGTTTTTAGAGCGCAGTACAGCGGTCAGGCTGCCGTCGTAGGTGTATTCCACCTCGCTTACGACAAGGGTGTACAGCTGATTGCCGTGAAGCAGCTTAACGCATTCTCCCGTTTCAATAAACGGCATACCCTGCATCTGAATATCCGCTCCGTAGAAAGCAATCGGTCGCTGCATTGAGTACAGCGTATTGAGAATGTGCTGCGTCATCAGCGGGTTGTACATTTCCAGCGTAGAGATTTCTGCGCCGCTGCCCGCAACCAGTTCAGTCTGCGCGCTTTTGGCTTTAAGACAGGTTATTACCGAGGTGTTCATATTCCGTCTGATATCCATGCAGTTCTTTTCATCAATGAAAAACTCTGCTGTTTTATGCTTTTTCAGCACAAGCCTGCCAAGCCTGTCGATTTTTGCGCAGGCATTGTTCAGCGCCGCAATATAGCCTATCATATCGCGGGCGGAGGCTTCCTCGGTAAAGCTTTCTATTTTGTATGCGTAGCCGTAATCGGGGCATTCCAGCCCGTATTTTGCGCAGATATCCTTCAGCACGGCTGCTGAATCCGTAGGCAGAGCGCCGCTCCATTCGTAGCTTTCGCCCATTGAATACAGGCGGTCGTATGCCGTGATACTGACGTAACCGTCACGAACATATCTTCGCGAAATATGGAATATGCCCAGCGGACACCATTCCTCGCCGTCAAAGCTGATATACGGCTTAACGGTTTCGTTTACCGCCGGCTGAATCTCCGAGCGCGCCGTAAAGTGGAATCTGTTTGCGCAGGTTGTTCCCAGAGTGTACCAGTCGGGGTGAACTACATCGTCAAAATCAAAGCCTGTGATTGTGTCATCCAGCAGCGTGTCGTTTCCGACAAGGATTTTGCAGAAGATATGCCTGCCGTTTTCCTGCGCAAGCTGCTTGTATTTTTCTGAAACCTCAAACATACCTGCCGCCTCATTTCTGTATCATAGTCAGCTTAACTCCGCCGTACATTGTTACTCCGTTTACCGTTGTTACAGCGGGAGCGGGCTCCTCCTCCACGAAGAAGTCCGCTGTAATTTCGCCCTCGGGCGCATCAAAGCTGACGGTTACGAAGATGTTCTCTGTAAGCTCGCGAAGAAGCTCCATTTCATGCTGCGTAAGCAGACCGAAAACTACCTTTAGCCTGTATTTGCGGTTAACAAGGTCGATAAGCAGGTCGCCGCGGGTGTTGTATCTGATTTCGGTACGCCTTGCAGCTCGGTCGGCAGAAAGCTCCGTGACCTTATTGAACTGCGTACCGTTTATAGTAATTGTCATGCTGCACCTCCGTTGTCAGCGGGTCTTTCTGGAGCGCTTTATATTCAGCTGACGCTCCAGCTCGCGTGTGCCCTCGCGAATCAGCTTTGCAATCTGATAGCTTTCCTCGCGTCTGTCGGATTCAGGCTTGCTGTTCTGCTGCATAATATCCCTCCTCATTGCCGATTTTCTTTGCGGTCAGCTTCCAGTGGTGCGCAGAAACACCGCAGAACTGCTTTGCCTCCAGCACCTCAAACAGCTCGCCGCAGTATTCAATCTGCATTCCCGCGCAAAAATCCATTCTGCGGGGCAGGGAATTGGTGCAATCGTAATAGATTACCAATTCGCTTGTATCCCTTGTTCGCGTTGATGCATAGTCTGAAATCTCGCTCTTTTTCACCGCGCGGACATTTTGGATATAGGTCTGCTCAAAGCCGTTTTCATCGGGAACGATGAGCGTAAACGCATCATTAAGAAGCTCCTGCGGAATAGGGCATATTGTATTCAATCCCGCACCTCCGTTCCACTGAACAGAATGCCCGAGGCTCTGAGCAGACGAACGGTTTCGTGGCTCATATCGTACAAGCCGTTGGTCAGATTCCCGCGGGAGTTTTCAGCCGAGTACGAAAAATCACCTATGCTGACTTTCTCCGAGTTTTTTTCCTCCATGCGCTTTTGCAGCAGCAAATAGGTCTGAAATGCCGCTGCGCGCTTAACATACTCGGCAGGTTTTCCGCCGCGCTCAACAGCAAGCTCCGCACGACCGTCGGTAATGCCGGCAAGAATATACTCTGCTCTTTTCAGGCAGTTGTCAAGCTCTGTTTCGTCCTCTGCCGTAAAGCCCATTGCCTTGTATTCATCAGCTGTAATCAGCATAATAACACCTCCTGATAATCCACCCGCCCACCCGGCATATTACGCTATGCCCGCGTTATTATTCGCTGATTGATACAGCGATAGCGTCTCTCTTGTTTTCGGGAATAAACAGGTCGTGGTACTTGCGATAGTCGATATCCCACGCATCAGCAAACTGGTTGGCTTCGGGCGTGATTATCTTCACGTTATCCGTCTTTGATACCGCTATCGGGGCAGTCTTGGGGCAGATAAGCCAGTTAATATCCTTAGCCGAAGAAGTCGGCGTGAAGCCGCCGTTGCCGTCAGCGGTAAAGGTGTATGCTGTTTTCATGCGAGCAGAGGGAACGGGGATAATAGGCACGCCGTTTACGCACTTTACGCCGAACTCCAGCTCACCCTGCTTAAAGGTATCAGCGCTGACGGCGTAGGTTACTTCGCCTGAAAGCATGAGCTTGTCATACACGGGGCGCGACATTACAATAACTACATCGCCCTCGTCGCCGGTGATGTCGCGGACTTCGCTAAGCTGCTCGAGCAGGGTGCTGAGAATAGTGGACTTGTCGGGAGTATAGCTTTCGGAAATACCCGCAGCTGCTGCCAGCTTGGAGTAGCGGTACGCGTCGATTTCGGGGATTACCTTTGTGCGCTGGAATTCAGCTGCAACGTTTGCAGCGGCAAGACCGAAGCCGCTCTCGTCAACGTCAATAGCGTCAATGCGGAAGCGTCTGCCTCTGTCCTGACCGAGAGTGAAGGTCTCGAACGCGTAAGTTACTGCTCCGCTTACATAGCCGTCGTCGCGGCTGTACGAGCCCAGACCCTGCATGGACATCTTAGGCATCTTGATTTCTGCGCCGCCGCTGTAAATTACCTGCGAAGCGTTCTCTTCCATCCAGCCCGAGGTCGCTCCCTCGAGAATCTGCTTGTCAAGCTCCTTCTGAAAAACCTTTGCATATTCAATAGTATTTGCCATAATTATGACCATCCTTTCGTTGTCGTTTGTGGGGGACGTGACATTGCTCCCGTGACATGATTTGTCTGCGGACAGCCCGCCTGCTTTTCACTGTGGAGCGTCACAATCCGAAATATTATAATTAACCCTCCGCCCGCCCGAGCATTGCTCGTTGTGTGCCGTCTGTGCTCCCTCCGCGCTCTGCGATTCGGTAATAAAGGTAAGCCCTGTGCTTATCGAGGCGCGGCAGACCGTACGTCAGACGGCTGTAAGATTATCTCTTGGCGAAAATTCGCCTTACCGCCGAGAAACCGTCGCCGCTGCCCGAGGTCTGTGCGGCAAACTGCGGAATCTCGCGCTTTTCAAGTCTCATGTGCGGGTACTTTGCAATGATTTCCTTTGCAGCCTCCTCGGGAGTGCTTCCTGCATTGCAAAGCAGCTGTGCAAGCTCTGCCGCCTGCGAAAGATACTCGCGCGAAGCGCCGTTAAGCAGCAGCTCTGCCTTGATTTGAGCCTCCTTCAGTGCCTCGCGCAGCTCGGCAAGCTCGGCAGAAAAGTCTGCTTCATAGACCGCCTGCTGCTCTTCAGCCGCGGGAGCTTCCACCGAGGGCATTTCCTGCTCGGTTATTACTTCCTCCATCAAAATCTCTCCTTTCCATTGCGTTTGCTTCCTCCGGCGATATGCCGTAAATCTGCGATATTGCTCTTGTTCGCGAAATGATTCCCGCAGAGAACAGCTTTATGGCTCTGTCAACGCGTGTGTTCTCGTCATCCTCAATGCCGTCGGCGTACATTACCGAGCATTTTTCGGATGCACTGTCGCTTAACAGTCCGCACATTTTGCCCAGTATGCAAATGTTCGCTGTCATGCGTTCCAGCCCCTGTGAAATCAGACGTCGGTAGAACATCCTTGTGCGGTAGGTGCGGCTGTTGCGGCTGATTACCTCTGTTGCGGTTCTTACCGTGCCGTCCTTGTACGAAAGAGCGCCCTCCGAAAGACCGACCTGCATACACAGCGTATCAAGCAGCGCACCGATTGCGTCAAGATGCTCCGTAACACGAAGCTCGGCGGTGTTGTCGGTGATTTTCAGTTCATCGGTATCCGAGGCGGCAAGCGCCTGAAACACCTCGTCGTTTACGTCAAACCAGTGCTTCATTTCGCCCTTTTCGTCAAATTCTCCGCGGATTGCATAGCTTGGTACGATTATTCGCTTTCTTCCCAGAATAAACTCTCTGTTAAGACTGTCGAAAATCATATCCAGACTCTTAAGCGTATCCTCCGCCCCCGAGAAAACCGAAGCGCCCAGCGCGGGGCATTCGTCCAGCTTTCCCGAGCCTGTCCTGAAGTACACGAACAGCGGCTTTTCCAAGCCCTTAATAACGCTGCTTTCCGCAAGCTCCGGAAGAACGCTGCCAAGCTCTACCTGTGCGCCGCTGTCCGTAAACAGCCTGTTCTCCATGACGTACCCGTCGGGGGTTAGCTCCTGCTTTTGCGCAAGGCAGTAACGCTTTGAGCCCTCGGTAAGCTTAGAAACAAACGCTGCGCCGGTAATCTCTGCGGAATTCCATCTTGTAGGATAGAAACAGTCGGCAGGCACAAAATCCAGCTTTACCTTTCCGCCCTCGGCGTAGACCTTTACCGCGGCGCCGCCAAGCGCAAAGGCGCTTTCCAGCAGCTCGGGGAATCTCGTGCCGAAGCAGTTGTCGTCAAGCACGCTCTGTACAAAGCGTTCCGTTTCGGAGTCCTCAAAGCACAGCGAAGTACCCTCTGTAAAGCACAGCCTTGCAAGCTCGGCGCAGACCGCCTTTGCCGCATTCAAAGCCGCGACCCTTCGCGTACCGCCGTTAAGACCGCCGCGTCTGGTGTATCGCCAGTCGCCGCCGCCGCGTCTGATATCATCCCAGCGCTGAATATCGCCCTGATAGAACGTCTCAAGCGCGGTGCTTGTGCTGCCTGCGGAGGCTCTGCTGAACAACCAGCTTTTTATTCCCATTCTGACCCTCCTTTACTGTGGGAAACGCCGATAAAATCAAACCCGTACCGCTCAAATGCACGATTTCGCGGGTCAGCATTTGATACGCCGCGCTTTAATCGGCGTGTCCCTGATTATTGCGGCGATTTTTGATGTTTTCCGCCGCTGATATGATATTAGAGGTATTCCAACTGCAAAATACTGCAAACTGCACAGAAAAAATGTTTTTTGTCCCTCTTGAATTTGTTTTAAAGATATGATATAATAAATCTAATTTGGCAGAGGTATAATGCTCTGCCCCGATTATTGAAAATAATGGGAGGATACACCAATGGCTGATATTCAGAAAATGTATGACCGCTGGCTTGAAAGAGCGGTTGAGGATGCTGACCTTATCACGGAGCTTAAAAGCGTAAGCAATGACGAGGAAGGCAAGTCTGACCGCTTTTACCGTGACCTTGAGTTCGGCACGGGCGGACTGCGCGGCGTAATCGGCGCAGGAACAAACCGTATGAACATTTATACCGTAAAGAAAGCAACACAGGGTCTCGCAGAGTACATTCTGTCCAACGGCGTTGAGAAAAGCGTTGCAATTTCTTACGACAGCCGCATAAAGTCCGATTACTTTGCAAAGGGCGCTGCCGAGGTGCTTGCCGCAAACGGAATCAAGGTACACATCTACACCGAGCTTATGCCTACTCCCATGCTGTCGTGGGCTGTAAGAGCGCTGAAGTGCGGCGCGGGCATTATGGTAACGGCGAGCCACAACCCTGCAAAGTACAATGGCTATAAGGTGTACGGCTCGGACGGCTGCCAGCTTACTCTTGAGGCGGCAGAGGCTGTTCTTTCAAAGATTAACAACATTGATATCTTTGACGGCGTTAAGTCCGCTGATTTTGACAAGGCTGTTGCAGACGGCATGATTAGCTATATCGCGGACGATGTTATCGAAGAGTACTATACAAATGTCAAAAAGCAGGGTCTGCACACCGACCTTGTTGCGGACAGCGGTCTTAAGGTGGTTTACACGCCTCTCAACGGTACGGGAAACAAGCCTGTACGCCGCATTCTTGCAGATATCGGAGTTAAGCAGGTTGTTGTAGTACCCGAGCAGGAAAACCCCGACGGAAACTTCCCGACCTGCCCGTACCCCAATCCCGAAATCAGAGAGGCTCTGCAAAAGGGACTTGAGCTGTGCGGCAAGGAGAAGCCCGACCTGTTGCTTGCTACCGACCCCGACTGCGACCGTGTAGGTATTGCTGTTCCCGACGGTGACGGCTACGAGCTGTTCACCGGCAACGAGGTTGGCGCGCTGCTTCTGGAATACATCTGTGCAGAGCGCACGGCACTGGGCACAATGCCGAAGAATCCCGTTGCGGTCAAGACAATCGTTACAACCGATATTACCAAGGCAATCTGCGCAAAGTACGGCGTGGAGCTGCGCGAGGTGCTGACAGGCTTTAAGTTTATCGGCGAGCAGATTGGCTTCCTCGAGGCAGACGGCGAGGAAGAACGCTATATCTTTGGCTTTGAGGAGAGCTACGGCTATCTTGCGGGCGGATATGTCCGCGATAAGGACGCGGTTGTTGCCTCCATGCTGATTTGCGAAATGGCTGCATTCTACCGCACCAAGGGAATTTCGCTTATTGAAGCAAGAAAGCGTATGTATGACGAGTACGGAATGTACTTCAACAAGCTGGATACATTCACCTGCGAGGGCGCAAGCGGCATGGAGCGCATGAAGGGCATAATGACCTCGCTGCGTACGACAGTTCCCGCTTCAATCGGCGGAATGAAGGTGCTTGCAGCAGCCGACTATCTTGCATCCGTGAAGAAAGACACCGCAACGGGAGCAGAGGAGAAGATTACGCTTCCCAAGAGCGATGTAATCACGTTCTATCTTGAGGATTCCGCAAGCGTTGTAATCAGACCCTCGGGCACAGAGCCTAAGATTAAGGTATATTACACCACAAAGGGCGCAGATAAGGCAGAAGCAGCCGCATTGCAGAGCAAGCTTTCTGCTGATTTCACAAAAATTCTCGGATTTTAAGAAAAATTTTAAAAACCACTTGCATTTTTGAAAATGATGTGGTATAATGCTATATTGTAATGATATTTATGATTTGAGGTGACAACCATGAAAGAAGGAATTCATCCCGCATACGAAGCAACGACCATCAGATGCGCTTGCGGTAATGTGATTGAAACACGCTCTACCAAGAAGGATATCAGAGTTGAGATTTGCTCCAACTGCCATCCGTTCTTCACCGGTAAGCAGAAGCTGGTAGACACCGGCGGACGTGTTGACAGATTTAAGAAGCGCTACAATCTTGGCAAGTAATTGTCGGAAGGTAATTGCAAATTGTGTAAAACTCACGCATAATTACTTGCGTGAGTTTTTGCTTTTTGGAGGTAACATGGATTACAAAACCATTGCGCAGCGCTGTGAAAGCAGCTTTACCGAGAAGAAATCGGAGTTTATAGGCTATCTGTGTCCTGTTGCAACAGAGGAGCAGGCGATTGCGTTTATTGAGGAAATCCGCGCGAAGCACCGCAAGGCGACGCACAACTGCTACGCGTACATTCTGCGCGAGAACAATACTGCGCGGCATTCCGACGACGGAGAGCCGGGCGGCACGGCGGGAGTCCCGATTTACGAGGTGCTGCGCAAGGAGGGTCTGACCGATATCTGCTGTGTGGTTACGCGCTATTTCGGCGGGATTCAGCTTGGCGCAGGCGGGCTGGTGCGCGCTTACACAAAGGGCGCAAAGGACGCGGTGAATGCGGCGGTAATCAAGTGTATGGCGTCTGCGGAGCGCATGAGCGTAACGGTTGAGTATTCGTTGTACGGCAAGCTGGCGCAGATTTTTGCAGACTTTGACGCGCGTGTTGAAAACGAGGATTTTGCAGATAACGTGACGGTTACGCTGTGCATTCGCGAGGAATCGGCAGGGCAGCTTCGCGCCAAGCTGATTGACAGCTGCAACGGCAATGTTGATGTGCAGTCTGTACAAAAGCTGTGCTATGATTTTGCTTAAGACTGTGAGATTCTACAAAGTTGTGTAAATAAAAAAGGATAAACCGACATTTAATCTGTATTTATGTATAGAGGGCGAAAAATGCGTTTTTGCGCGGACGTCGCCCGTAAATTTGTCTTATGGGGGAGTCCGAATGCTGCCGCGCGAAAAAACAATGCATAATGAAGAGCTTACGCTTAGCGAATACGCCTGCAAATCCTCGCAGAGCAAGGGCAGAGCGGTTTTTGAGCCTCCGTGTGATTTTCGCACGGAGTTTCAGCGCGACCGCGACAGAATTATTCACTGCAATGCGTTTCGCAGGCTGAAGCGCAAAACGCAGGTTTTTCTCATTCCGCATTCCGACCATTACCGCACGCGCCTGACGCACACTCTGGAGGTGAGTCAGATATCGCGCACGGTTTCGTGTGCGTTGTCGCTGAATGAGGATTTGACCGAGGCAATCGCGCTTGGACACGACTTGGGGCATACGCCGTTCGGTCACGACGGCGAGCGTGTGCTTGACGCGCTTATGGAAGGCGGATTTTCGCACAATCTGCAAAGCAGGCGGGTTGTGGAGTATATTGAGAAGGACGGCAAGGGGCTGAATCTTACCGCCGAGGTAATAAACGGCATTGTGGGGCATACCGGCAAGGCAGAGCCACCGACTACGCTGGAGGGCATGGTAGTGCGCTATTGCGATAAAATTGCGTACATAAACCATGATATTGAGGACGCTATTCGCGGCGGGGTAATAAAAGACAGCGACCTGCCCGAGTTTCCGGTGAGGATTCTGGGCAGGACAAAATCCCAGCGGATAACAACGCTTGTTCGCTCGCTGGTTGAGAACAGCGGCAGTGAGATTTGCATGGATTCTACGGTAAAGCAGGCGCATGACGAGCTTCGTGCATTCATGTTTGAGCGCGTTTACAGGGCAGCGCCGACCGTTGCCGAAAAGGACAAGGCGGGCTGTATTATCGAGTTTCTGTACAGGCATTTTTCTAAAAATCCAAAGGAAATGCCCGAGCTGTATCAGCGGCTCGCGGAGCGATTCGGGCTGTCGGCGGCGGTGGGTGATTTTATCGCGGGCATGACAGACGATTACGCGGTTGATTTATTTAAGGAGATGTGTATTCCAAAGGGCTGGAACGCGCATATTTAGCATTTTCTTACCGATATTGAAAAGGGGTGAGCGGCATGGCACTGCCCGAGGGATTCCTTTCGGAGCTTCGCAGCAACAATGATATAGTAGACCTTATCGGAGGCTATGTTGAGCTTAAGCGTTCGGGGCGTACGCACAGCTGCCGGTGTCCGTTCCATTCGGAGAGAACGGCGTCGTTTCACGTTTATCCCGATACACAGAGCTTTTTCTGTTTCGGCTGCCATGCAGGCGGCGACGCTATAACGTTCATACGAATGATAGAAAACCTCGATTACCTTGAGGCTGTGCGGTTTCTGGCACAGCGCGCGAACATGGCAATGCCCGAGGACGGCGACGACGATAATGCGCAGCTTCGCAAGCGGTTGTATGAGATGAACCGCGCTGCGGGTAAATTCTTTCACGAGCAGCTTTTCTCGCCCGAGGGCGCAGCTGGCTGGCAGTATATCACCGGCAGAGGTCTTAGCGAGCATACGATAAGGCACTTCGGTCTGGGATTTGCTCCGAATGATTACCACAAGCTGCACATGCACATGAGAAAGCTGGGCTATTCCGACGACGAGCTGGTGCGCGGAGCGCTTTTGGTGCGGCGCGAGAACAGCGTTTACGACAAGTTCCGAAACCGCGTTATGTTCCCGATTTTTGATTTGCGCGGCAACATAATCGGCTTTGGCGGCAGGGCGCTTGACCCCAACAATCCCGCGAAGTACCTCAACAGCGATGAAACCTACGTTTTCAAAAAGCGCCAGAATATTTTTGCGCTTAATTACGCGAAAAACAGCAAGGCTGATTATTTCATACTCTGCGAGGGATACATGGACGTTATTTCCATGCATCAGGCGGGATTCACAAGCGCGGTTGCAACGCTGGGTACGGCAATCACGGCGGAGCAGGCAAGGCTGGTCGGCAGGCTTGGCAAAAAAGAGGTCATACTGTCGTACGATTCCGATGAAGCGGGACAAGCCGCGGCTTCGCGCGGAATCAACCTGCTCACCGAAGCGGGAATAAAGGCGCGTGTGCTGCAAATGCGCGGCGCAAAGGACCCGGACGAGTTCATCAACAAATTCGGCGCGGAGGCTTTTGAGCATCTGATTACCAATTCGGGCTCTGCGATTGATTATGAGCTTAACAAGCTGCAAAACGGGCTGGATTTATCGGCTCCCGACGGCAGAGCGAGCTACCTGAAAAAGGCAGTGGTGTTTCTTGCGCAGCTTAACAATGCTCTGGACAGAGCCGTGTACATATCCCGCACCGCGGAAATAGCGCAGGTCAGCGCAGGTAATGTTGAGAGCGCAGTTGACGCGGAGATTAGAAAACGCCGCAAAAGAAACGAGCGCAACGAGCTGCGCGAGCTGATATATCCTACCTCACGCAGCAGCGACAGCGCAAATCTGCCGCGCGAAGAAAAAGCGGAGAACGGAATTATCACATATCTGTTCTACAATCAGGACAAGCTGGCTTATATTGAGCAGCGGCTAACCACGGGCTTTGCGACGGAATTTGGAAGCAAGGTATTCGGATTTATGGCAGGCAAGCTGCGAAACGGCGAAACGGTTTCGCTTTCTTCGTTTAATGAGGAATTTGAGCCTGCTCAAATGGGCAGAATATCACAGATAATACAGCAGTATTCGCTGTACGGCTCCGATAATGACATATTATCGGATAATATAAAGACATTAAATGATTTTTGCGAGAGCAAGCAGGAGATTGACGCCGCCCGGATGAGCAGCGACGACCTTCTGGAATTTGCGCGCAGACAGGCTGAAAAGCTAAAGGAGAAGGACAAAGGATGACAGAGAACACAGGAGTCAGCACATCTTTGAAGGAATTGCTGAATCTCGGCAAGCAGAAGGGAACGCTTACCACAAAGGAGATAACAGACGCGCTGGAGGAGCTGAATTTCGACGCAGAGCAGATAAACACTCTGTACGAGGAGCTTGACAGCATGAACATCAAGATAGTTGACGATTTCAACGCTGATGTTGATATCGACACTATCTTCGATTATGCGGAATCCGATGATTACGACGACCGGGATTATGACACGGACAGCTTGCTTTCGGACGATTCGGTAAAGCTTTACCTTAAGGAGATTGGCAGAATACCGCTGCTTACAACCGAAGAAGAAATCGAGCTTGCCGCGCGTATGGCAAACGGCGACGCTTATGCCAAAAAGCGACTGAGTGAGGCAAACCTCAGGCTTGTGGTAAGCGTTGCCAAGCGGTATGTAAGGCGCGGAATGCAGTTTCTTGACCTTATTCAGGAGGGAAATCTGGGACTGATAAAGGCTGTTGAGAAATTTGATTATACCAAGGGCTTCAAATTCTCGACCTATGCAACGTGGTGGATAAGGCAGTCAATCACGCGCGCAATAGCCGACCAGGCAAGAACGATTCGCATACCCGTACATATGGTTGAAACAATCACAAAGGTTAAGCGCGCGCAGAGCCAGCTTCTTCACCGGAACGGCAGCGAGCCCGGCCCTGAGGAAATCGCTGAATATCTCGGGCTGTCCACCGAGCGTGTGCGCGAGATAATCCGCATTGCGCAGGACCCTGTTTCGCTTGAAACGCCTATCGGTGAGGAAGAGGACAGCCATCTGGGTGATTTTATCCCCGATGAGGACGCTGTCTCTCCCGACGACGAGGCGTGCAATTCTGCCCGCAAAACCGCTGTTATGGAAGCGCTGGATACGCTTACCGACAGGGAGAAAAAGGTTATTATGCTGCGATTTGGTATGGTAGACGGCAGACAGCATACGCTTGAAGAGGTAGGACAGGAATTTGATGTAACGCGCGAGAGAATACGTCAGATAGAAACCAAGGCGTTAAGAAAGCTGCGTCATCCCACACGAAGCAGAAAGCTCAAGGATTTCCTTTGATAATGCGCCTCGGTATGGGAACATTATTTTTACTCGGATAAAAGGATAATATACAGGACCAAAAACACATAAAGAAAGGAACGCGATTATGAGCAACAGTACAAAAATGATTCTTAACGAGCTGCTTGAGCGCGGCAAACAGACCGGAAAACTCTCTACCAAGGAGATTACCGACGCATTGGAAGAGAGCGATTTTGATGTTGAACAGATAAATAAGCTGTACGAGGACCTTGAGAGCAACAGCATTGAGATAGTTGACGACTACAATGCGGACGCCGAGTTAAGCAGCGCCCTTGATTACACCGACGAGGATTCCGATTATTCCTCCGACGGAGTTACGGTTGACGACCCCGTGAAGATTCACCTTAAGGAAATTGGCAGAATACCGCTGCTTTCAACCGAGGAAGAAATTGAGCTTGCCTCCAGAATATGCTCCGGCGACGAGTACGCCCGCGAGCGTCTTATTGAAGCCAACCTGCGTCTTGTTGTAAGCATTGCAAAGCACTATGTCGGCAGGGGTATGCCGTTCCTTGACCTTATTCAGGAGGGCTACATCGGACTTATCAAGGCGGTTGAGAAATTCGACCACACCAAGGGCTACAAGTTCTCAACCTACGCCACATGGTGGATTAGACAGGCAATCACCCGCGCAATTGCCGACCAGGCGAGAACCATTCGTATTCCGGTTCACATGGTAGAAACCATTACCAAGGTGAAAAAGGCGCAGAACACTCTGCTTCACCGCAACGGCCACGAGCCCACAATCGAGGAGGTTGCCGAGGAGCTGAATATGTCCTCGGACCGCGTTCGTGATATCGTAAGAATTGCGCAGGACCCCGTATCGCTTGAGGCTCCCGTAGGCGAGGAGGAGGACAGCTATCTGGGCGACTTTATACCCGACGAGGACGCGCTTGCTCCGATTGACAGCGCAATGCAGACGGTATTCAAATCAGAGCTTAACAAGGCTCTTGATACGCTCCCCGCGCGTGAGAGAGACGTGCTCAAATTCCGTTACGGCATTGGCAGCGACCGCTCGCACACACTGGAGGAGGTCGGCAGGGAGTTTAAGGTAACGCGCGAGAGAATACGCCAGATTGAGGCAAAGGCTCTGCGCAAGCTCCGCCAGCAGTCACGCAGCAAGAACCTTCGCGTATTCCTTGACTGATAACGCAGCAATAAACGGCTGCGGAGTACATAATTCCCCCGAGATGAACATTTCGGGGGATTTCGCATTTTTACTTGACATAGGTTTGAGAAAAATGCTATAATGACAATGTGAAAAAAGATAAAGAAGGATTATTCATGGACAAAAAAACAGATGCCGAACGCAAGCGTCAGATGATGCTGACAGAGCCGGTTGAGCTGCTTGTCTGCAAGCAGTCCGTGCCGACGATTATTTCAATGCTGATTTCGGCGTTCTACAATATGGCGGATACCTACTTTGTGGGTCAGCTGAACACAACCGCAACAGCTGCGGTAGGGCTTGCGCTGCCGCTTATGAATGTTATTCAGGCGATAGGATTTTTCTACGGTCATGGCTCGGGAAACTATATTTCGCGGTGCTTGGGCAGCGGAAATACCGAGTCTGCAAAGAAATGTGCCGATACTGCCGTGGCGCTTTCGATTATCAGCGGCTTTGTGCTTATGGTATTGGGATTGATATTTGTAAATCCTCTGGTGGTGCTGCTGGGTGCGCTTCCAAAGCTGGTTGCTCCAAGTGCGGAGTATGTATCGATAGTGCTGATTGGTATGCCGTTTGTGATGACCTCGTTCACAATGAACAACCAGCTGCGATTTCAGGGCAGCGCTTATAAGGGCATGATTGGCATGGCGTGCGGCTCGCTGCTGAATGTTGCGCTGGACCCGCTGTTCATTTACGGCTTTGATATGGGCGTACGCGGCGCAGCGGTCGCAACCGTGATAGGTCAGATTACCTCGTTTGTGATACTGCTGGGGATGAGCGGCAGACTTCGCCTGCACAAGCCCGAGATATCATTTTCGGGCAGCATATTGGGCGCAATTGCCCGCTTTGGCGTGCCGTCGCTGCTTCGCCAGGGCATAATGAGCGTTGCTACGATTTGCCTTAATCACGCTGCGGGTGACTACGGCGAGGCGGTTATTGCGGCAATATCCGTTGTCAGCAAGATTGTTATGGTAGGCGCGTTTGTGGTTATCGGCATAGGGCAGGGCTTTCAGCCGGTGTGCGGATTTAACAACGGCGCGGGTCGCTATGACCGCGTGAAGAAAATGTTCCTGTTCTGCATTGCCTCAACCACCTCTTTTATGCTGGTATTCGGAACGGTGGTGTACATATTTGCCCCGCAGCTGATTTTGCTTTTCCGCGACGACCTTGCTGTGCTTGAAGCCGGATTGCCCTTGCTGCGGTATCAGTGTATTACGGGAGTATTACAGGGCATGATTATTATGACAAATATGCTGCTGCAAAACATGGGTAAAACTGTCGGCGCAAGTGTTCTGGCTATGGCGCGGCAGGGTCTGATATTTATACCGCTGGTGTACATTCTGCCGCAGCTGTTTGGAATCACAGGACTTCAGATAACGCAAAGCGCCGCTGATTTTCTTACCGCATTGATTACGCTGCCTATGACCGTAAAGTCTTTGCATGAGCTTTCCGCAAAGACGCCTGAAAAGACCTGAAATGCATTGGCATATAAAAAATGTTATTATTTTTATTATTCTGTTGACAAATAGCTCATTGTTGGTGTATAATATGACATGAATCTACTGTAATTAACAACAAGGAGAACAACAGATGAATTTACGAGTGCTGAAAAGTAAGGAAATACTTTATCCGCGTAATCTGTTTATGGACATAACCGACATAAATCCGACCGAGGAGCAGCTTGAGGGGTTATTGTGCGCTGTGGAGAAGCTTGGTGAAAGCGAAAGAGAGCTTATTGAGCTAAGATATGCAAAAAAGCTGTCCGTAGCGCGCGTAGCGGAGAGATTGGGCAAGGAAAGAACTCTTGCATTGAATGAGATAAACGAGGTGCTCAACCGCCTGAGTTCTCCGATGCTTTTCAACTACATAAAATACGGAAAGAAAAAGTGGCAGAAGATAGCGTCGCTTAATCCCGCCGAGCGCATGAAAAGGATATCCGATATAGAAGGAAAGCCCGCAGCCGAGCTTGACGCTTCGTATCTTGAGCTTCCGCGCAGTATATTGCTGGCGCTTAAGCGCTCTCATTCGATGACTCCGCCGTATACCGTCGGGGATGCAGCGCAGATTGTGTTTGGCAGCCCGCAGAGCAGGCTCATAACCGAAAGCGACAGGAAAATTGCGGCGGAGCTTTTAGCGGTGTGCGATATTGCTGTGCAGGCTCAACCGCGGCGCAGGACACGTCATAGCTCGCGGAAATCAGGCATGGGCTACCCGCAAAATCTGTACAGATGCATTTTCGGCGCCTCTTGCCCGGAGCCTGACAGTGATATGCTGAAAGGACTGGCGCTGGCTCTTGAGGAAATCCCCGAACCGGGCAGACAGGTGATAATCCTGCTTTATGAAAAGAGCGAGCCGTACAAGGAAATTGCCCTGCAGCTTTCGCTCCCGCTTGAACTGGTGCGTCAGCACGAAATCCGTGCGCTGCGCTATCTGCGCCGCAGCAAGGTAAGGCGAATGCTGCGTTACGGCGCAAAGCGAAGCAGCCGTCTGGAGAAGCTGAAGGGCAATCCCGAAGCGGCGCTTTGCGAGCCGCTTGAAAGAATTATGACTTCGGCTGCGGCGGGCGAATTTTCACAAATCGGAGTTAACACATTAGCTGACGCCAAGAATATTGACCTTTCGGAACGTTCGGTTCTGGCGGCGTATGAACTCAACGATATTACTGCATATCTGGAAATCTGAATAACAAAACATCCGCCTTTCCCAATGCGAGAAAGGCGGATGCTTTTATTTACGAACACAATTGATTAATCCAATTCAAACGCGCCTGTGTACAGCCTGTAATACTGACCCTTTTCCGAAATCAGCTTTTCGTGGCTGCCGCGCTCGATTATTCTGCCGTGGTCCAGCACCATAATGACATCGGAGTTCTTTACGGTAGAGAGTCTGTGCGCAATTACAAACACTGTTCTTCCGCGCATCAGCGCATCCATTCCCGCCTGAACAATTGCCTCTGTTCTGGTGTCGATAGACGAGGTTGCTTCGTCGAGAATCATAACGGGCGGGTCCGCAACAGCGGCTCTTGCGATTGAAAGCAGCTGCCTCTGTCCCTGTGAAAGTCCGCTGCCGCTGCCTGTAAGAACCGTGTTGTAGCCGTCGGGCAGCATTCTGATAAAGCCGTCTGCATTTGCGAGCTTTGCAGCGGCAATGCATTCCTCGTCGGTAGCGTCGGGCTTGCCGTAGCGCAGGTTATCCATAACCGTACCCGTGAACAGATTAACGTCCTGAAGTACAACGCCCAGCGAGCGCCTGAGGTCCGCCTTTTTGATTTTGTTGATATTTATGCCGTCATAGCGAATCTTTCCGTCGGCGATATCGTAGAAGCGGTTGATTAGGTTGGTGATTGTAGTTTTGCCTGCTCCCGTTGCGCCCACGAATGCGATTTTCTGACCCGGCTCGGCAAACAGGCTGATATTGTGAAGGACAATCTTGTCGTCGGTGTATCCAAAATCTACATCATCAAGCACAACGTTGCCCATAACCTCGGTGTAGGTTACGCTGCCGTCGGCTGAATGCGGATGCTTCCACGCCCAGAGCCCTGTGCGGGTGTCGCTTTCGGTAAGCTCGCCGTTTACGCGCTTTGCGTTTACAAGCGTAACATATCCTTCGTCGGTTTCGGGCTGTTCATCAAGCAGGTTGAAAATTCTCTGCGCTCCCGCAATAGCCATTACAACGGAGTTAAGCTGCTGCGACATCTGACCGATAGGGTTTACAAGGCTTCTTGAAAGCATGAGGAATGAAGCGATTGCGCCCAGCGTAAGCGTATTTACCGCAAAGCAGCAAACGTTTGTAACGCCGTTAATTGCAAGCGCACCGCCGACTATTGCAATCAGAACATACAGCAGATAGCCCATTGCATTCATAATCGGCATGAGGACATTTGCATAAGCGTTAGCCTTGCTCATATTGTCGCGCAGGCGGTCGTTTTTCTCGTCAAAGATTTGCTTTGCTTTTTCCTCGTGGCAGAATACCTTTATAACCTTCTGACCGTTTACCATTTCCTCAATGTAGCCGTTAAGGTCGCCGATTGATTTTTGCTGAAGCATGAAGTGCCTGCCGCTGCGCCCTGCGACAAAGCCGGTAATCATAATCATAATCACAAGGAACACAATTACCGTCAGCGTAAGCCACAGGCTTTTTGAAAGCATCATCGCAAAAACAGAAACTATGGAAATCAGTGAAGCGATAAACTGCGGCAGCGACTGCGAAAGCATCTGGCGAAGCGCGTCGGTGTCGTTGGTGTAGCAGCTCATTACATCACCGTGAGTATTGGTGTCGAAGTACTTTATCGGCAGCGTCTGCATGTGCGCGAACATTTCGTCACGAATCCTTTTGAGCATTCCCTGCGAGATTGTCGCCATAAGCCGATTGTAGAACAGCGTGGTTACAACGCCGGTAAGAAACAGGCAGCCCATTCCGATAAGCGCGCCGATAAGCGCGCTGAAATCGGGATTTTCCACTCCGATAAGCGGCGTGATATATTGGTCAATCAGCGTCTGGATAAAGCCGGAAGCCGAAACCGTTGCAACCGAGCTTACAATAATACAAACGAACACAAGAATAAGCTGAACCGTGAACGGCTTTGCGTAGGTCATCAGACGCCTGATAACATTCATATCAATCTTCATGCCGCCGCGCGGGGGCATATTCTGCGGCTTTTTACTCATTATCAGCGCCTCCCTTCACCTGTGATTCATATACCTCGCGGTAGATATTGCTTGTTTTAAGCAGCTCGTCGTGAGTGCCTACTGCGGAAATCGCTCCGTCGTCCAGCACGATTATCTTGTCTGCATCCTGAATGCTGGACACACGCTGCGCAATTATCAGCTTGGTTGTATCGGGAATCTCCTCGCGCATAGCCTTGCGGATGATTGCGTCGGTTTTGGTATCGACCGCGCTTGTGGAGTCGTCAAGAATAAGTATTTTAGGCTTTTTCAGCAGCGCACGGGCAATACACAGGCGCTGCTTCTGACCGCCCGAAACATTCGTGCCGCCCTGCTCGATAAATGTGTCGTACTTATCGGGGAAGCTCTGAATAAATTCATCGGCGCAGGCAAGACGGCAAACACGCTCAATTTCTTCATCGGTTGCGTTTTCGTCGCCCCAGCGCAGATTCTCTTTGATTGTACCGGAGAACAGCTCGTTCTTTTGCAGCACCATTGCAACCTGATTTCGCAGCGCGTTAAGATTGTAGTCGCGCACATCCACGCCACCGACCAGAACCTCTCCCTGCGTAGCGTCATACAGTCGGGGAATAAGCTGAACAAAGGTTGATTTTGAAGAACCCGTTCCGCCCAGAATACCGACGGTTTCACCCGAACGAATCTTTATGCTGATATTCTCAAGCGAGTTTTTTTCGGCGGTTTTTGAGTAGCGGAACGAAACATTCTTAAACTCAATCGAGCCGTCTGCGACTGTTGAAACATTTTTCTCGCCGTCAACAATATCGGATTTCTCGTCAAGGATTTCCACCACACGCTCGGTGCTTGCTCTTGAAATGATAATCATAACGAAAATCATAGAGAGCATCATTAGATTCATCAGAATCTGCATTGCGTATGTGAAAAGGCTCATCAGCTCGCCTGTGGAAAGACCGATATCGGGGTTGTTTCCGCTTGCAACGATTGCGTTTGCGCCCAGCCATGAAATAAGAATCATGCAGGTATATACGGCAATCTGCATAATCGGCGCGTTAAGCGCAACGGTTTTCTCTGCAGAGGAGAAGTCCTTGTAGATAGAGCCTGAAATCCTGTTGAATTTATCCTTTTCGTGCTCCTCGCGGACAAATGACTTTACCACGCGGATTCCGCGCAGGTTTTCTTCAACGACTGCGTTAAGCTTGTCGTAGGTTTTGAAAACGCGCTCAAACAGCGGGTGAGCCTTTCTTACAATAAGGAACAGACCTACGCCGAGAATCGGCACAACGCACACAAAAATCAATGAAAGCTGAAAATCAATGCTGAACGCCGAAACAAAAGCCAGCGTCAGCATAATCGGCGCGCGTACCGCAATGCGCGTTATCATCTGAAACGCCATCTGAACATTGGAAACATCGGTTGTAAGGCGTGTAACAATGCTTGCTGCCGAGAATTTGTCAATGTTAGCGAATGAGAATTTCTGCACATTATAGTACATATCCTCTCGGAGATTTGCAGCAAAGCCCGAGCTTGATACTGCCGCAAAATATCCCGAAAGCGCACCGCACAGCAGCGCTACGGCGGTGGCGATTATCAGCCATACTCCGTATTTAAGCACGGCGTTCATGTCGCCCTTGTCTATTCCTTTGTCAATAAGTTCAGCCATAATCAGCGGCAGAAGAACCTCCAGAACAGATTCCAGCGCCACAAACACAGGTGTCGCTATCGTCTGCGGAAGATACTGCCGAATACAGCGAGCCAGCTTTTTTATCATTGTATCAGTCCTCCTTTGCGGGTGTTGAGCAGGCTTCAGCCTGTTCGAGATTTTTCATCAATCGGTCAAAATAGCCCAGAAGCGCCGCGATTTCTTCATCGGAGAAGCCCTTTACAAGCTGCTTTTCCATATTTTCGCCGTCGCTGTTCATTTCAGCGGCAATTTCGCGCGCACGGTCGGTCATTACGATTTTCTTCAGCCGCGCGTCATGCGATACTCCCTCGCGGCTTATCAGACCCTTTTTTTCCAGCAGAATCAGCACCTTTGAAGCCGTCGAGCGAGTGACCCCGAACTTTTCCTCAAGGTCGCGCTGAAACACATCTGTGCCTGCTGCTTCCGATTCAGCAAGATACCCGATTATCCATGTGTTGCTGCAGGTTAGATTCTCATGCTTGGTGCGGTGGGAATTTCTGTCCAGATAACGCCTGACTGCATTATTGAGCATTCGGAGTTCTATGCCGACTTTGCGATTTTCCATAAGCTTCTCCTTACATATTTGTAGGATATGCGATTGTCGCACATTCAACATTATAATGCAATTTATATAATTTGTCAAGCAATTTTTTATAACTTTTCACATAAAATATCACCAAAAATCCCCCGAAAAAGCTGCCTGATTTAGCAACAACTCTGAATTTTATGCCGAACAAATTATCCCAATTATTGCCCGAATGTGAATTATTGGCTCTGTAAAGCGGAAATGCAGGGCAGAATGTTAATATCCGAAAGCATTGCTGCATGAATAATGCACTTGAAATTCCGAAAAAATCGTGATATAATATAAAATAGCAAATAATACACCTATAATTCCGTCATGGAAATAAAAAAATCAGGCGATGCGGCATAACAGAGCCAAATCTGCCATACAATACAGAGCATAACACGGAAAGGAAATGATGTTGTGAAGCGAGTTGGTCTTGATATAGGCTCAACCACTGTAAAGGTTGCTGTTTTGGGAGAGGATAACGAGCTGCTGTACAGCAGGTACAAGCGCCATTTTTCCGATATCCGCAAAACAGTATCTGACATAATTTCGGAAGCAGGCAACGAGCTTGGAAACGAGCGCGTTTTGATAGCGGTTACAGGCTCGGGCGGTATTTCGGTCGCAAAGTGGCTGGAAATTCCGTTTGTGCAGGAGGTAGCTGCGGGAACAAACGCAATCAGGCAGCTTATTCCGCAGACCGATGTTGCGATAGAGCTTGGCGGCGAGGACGCAAAAATTACATATCTCACCGGCGGACTGGAGCAGCGTATGAACGGCTCCTGCGCGGGCGGTACGGGCGCGTTTATCGACCAGATGGCTGCGCTGCTGAATACCGACATTACGGGACTTAACGAGCTTGCCAAGGAGCATACCACAATTTACCCGATAGCCTCGCGCTGCGGCGTATTTGCCAAGAGCGACATTCAGCCGCTGCTGAACGACGGCGCAAAGCGCTCCGATGTTGCCGCCTCGGTATTTCAGTCGGTGGTAAATCAGACCATCAGCGGACTTGCCTGCGGTAAGCCGATTCGTGGTAATGTTGCGTTTCTGGGCGGTCCCTTGCACTATCTGTCGGAGCTTCGCGCAAGATTTATCGAAACTCTGGGGCTTTCGGGCGACGCGATAATATTCCCGCCCAATGCCAATCTGTTTGTTGCAATGGGCTGCGCATTTTCCGATGAGAGCATGGAAATTGATTTCAGCGAGCTTGTCAAGCGTTCAACGGAGCTTGGCTCCAACCAGCTTCGCGAGGTAGAGCGCCTTGCGCCGCTGTTTACGGATGAAAACGAGCTGAAAGCATTCCATGAGCGCCACGCCAAGGCGGTTATTCCTACGGCTGAAATAAGCACATACAAGGGCGCGTGCTATCTTGGAGTGGATGCGGGCTCTACAACCACAAAGGCGGTTCTGCTCAATAAAGACGCCGAGATTCTGTATTCGCATTACAGCGGCAACGGCGGCGACCCGCTCCGTTCGGTAATCGGTATTTTGCAGGATATATATTCAAAGCTCCCCGAGGGCGCATACATAGCCAAATCCTGCACTACGGGCTACGGCGAGCATCTGATTAAGGCGGCTCTGGGCGCGGATTTCGGCGAGATTGAAACCATGGCGCACTACAAGGCTGCCGACAAGATTCTGCCCGGTGCGGAGTTCATTCTCGATATCGGCGGACAGGACATGAAATGTATGCGTGTGCGCGCTGCAAGCGAGGCTGATTTAGCAGAGGGTCACGGCTCGGGCGAGATTGAAAGCATATTGCTTAACGAGGCATGCTCCAGCGGCTGCGGCTCGTTTATCGAGAATTTCGCAAACGCGCTGGGCATGAGCTCTGCGGAGTTTGCAAAGCTGGGACTCACCTCCGAAAACCCTGTTGACCTCGGCTCGCGCTGCACGGTATTTATGAATTCCCGCGTAAAGCAGGCGCAGAAGGAGGGCGCAACCGTTGCGGATATTTCCGCGGGCTTGAGCTACTCCGTTGTAAAGAATGCGCTGTTTAAGGTAATCAAGCTGCGTGATACATCCACCATGGGCGATAAGATAATCGTGCAGGGCGGCACATTTATGAATGACAGCGTTCTGCGCGCGTTTGAGCTTATCTGCGGCAGAGAGGTTATCCGCCCCGATAAGGCGGGACTAATGGGCGCATACGGAAGCGCACTGATTGCAATTGAACGCGATGACGGCGCAGGCTCCACGATTTTCAAGCCCGAACAGCTGGAGCAGTTTACGGTTGAGAAAACCACCGTACGCTGCGGAAAGTGCTCAAACAACTGTCTGCTTACCATTTCAAAGTTCCCCGACGGAAGCAGATTTATCAGCAACAATCGCTGCGAGCGCGGCGCGGGCAATGTATCCACTGGCGAAAAGCTGCCCAACCTTTTTGAAGAAAAATACAAGCTGCTGTTTGACCGCGAGAGCCTCCCCGAACAAACCGCAAAGCGCGGTGTAATCGGTATTCCGCGCGTGTTGGGAATGTATGAGAATTACCCGTTCTGGCATCGGTTCTTTACAGAGCTAGGTTACAGCGTTAAGCTCTCGCCAAAGTCCTCGCGCGATATCTACGACGCGGGAATCGAAACCATGCCGTCGGAGTCGGTCTGCTATCCTGCAAAGCTGGCTCACGGTCATATTCAGGCGCTGATTGACGAGGGTGTTAAGCTGATATTCTACCCCTCCATGCCGTACGAAATGTCCGATGACAACGGCGGTGACAACCATTACAACTGCCCTGTTGTAGCAACCTACAGCGAGGTTATCAGAAATTCCGTTCCGGAGCTGCGTGCGGGAGTTAAGCTGATGAATCCGTTCCTGCCGATATTCCACAAGAAGCGCATGGCGCAGCGCCTTTTCGAGGAATTTGACAAGGAATTTCCGAACAGCTTTACCAAGCAGGAGATAAAAGACGCGCTTGAAAAGGCGTACGCCGAGGATGCAAGCTTTAAGGCGGAAATGCGCCGCAGGGGCGAGGAGGTTCTGAAATATCTGGATAAGAGCGGCAAGCCCGGTATTGTGCTTGCGGGCAGACCATACCATGTTGACCCCGAGATAAACCACGGACTGCCCGAGATGATTGCGGGCTACGGCTTTGCGGTGCTTACCGAGGACAGCATAGCTCATGTTGAGGAAATCGTGCGCCCTATCCGCGTTGTGGACCAGTGGACTTATCATACAAGACTTTACGCGGCGGCGCACGTTGTCGGTCACCGCGATAATCTGGAGCTTGTGCAGCTTAATTCATTCGGCTGCGGACTTGACGCAATCACAACCGACGAGGTACAGGAGATTCTGCGCAGCTTCGGCAAGATGTACACCTGCCTTAAGATTGACGAGGTTAACAATCTGGGCGCGGCAAGAATACGCCTGCGCTCGCTGATTTCCGTGGTTGAGGAGCGCAAGCGCCGCGGACTTAAGCCGGTTATGGGTCATGTCGGGTACATAAGACAGCCGGAATTTACCAAGGAAATGCGCGAAAAGCACACCATACTCTGCCCGCAGATGGCGCCAATCCACTTTGACCTGCTGGAAGCGGCGTTCAGACATTCGGGGTATAACGTGGTTATTCTCACCGATTGCTCAAAATCGGTGGTTGACGAGGGTCTGAAATATGTAAACAACGACGCCTGCTACCCGTCGATTCTGATTGTGGGACAGCTGATTCACGCGCTTAACAGCGGCAAGTACGACCTTAACAATACATCGGTTATGATTACCCAGACGGGCGGCGCGTGCCGAGCTACGAACTATGTCGGAATGCTCAAAAAAGCGCTTAAGGACGCGGGCTTCAGCAATATTCCGCTGATTTCGCTGAATGTTGTGGGATTGGAGAAGCAGAGCGGCTTCAAGCTCACTCCTGCGGTTGCGATACGCGCGTTTATGAGCATTATATACGGCGATGTTCTTTCGAGATGCCTTTACAAGGTGCGCCCGTACGAGGTTGAAAAGGGCAGCGCAAACGCTCTGTACGAGAAATGGAGAACATTCCTGCGCGAGGAGCTGAAATCCACATCTCTGCCGCGATTCAATAAAAACATCCGCAATATCGTAAAGGATTTCGAGCAGTTCCCCGTGCTGGATATCAAAAAGCCGCGCGTTGGACTGGTAGGCGAGATTCTGGTAAAGTTCCACCCTGTTGCGAACAACAATATTATAGGCTTGCTTGAAAACGAGGGCGTTGAGGTAGTAGTTCCCGACCTTATGGGCTTCTTCTACTATATTTGCAGCCACGGCAAGACCAAGCGCGAGCTGCTGTACACGCCAAAGACCCACGCAATGATGTACGATGCTGCCGTAAGGGCGTTTATGTTTATGGAGCGCGCATACAGAAACTCGGTAAAGGGTACGAAGTTCGGCTGCCCGGGCGATATTTTTGAAATGCGTGAAATGGTAAAGCCGATTGTATCTCCCGGCAATATAGCGGGTGAGGGCTGGTTCCTTTCCGCAGAGATGCTGGAGCTTATACATGAGGGCGTACCGAATATCGTGTGTATGCAGCCGTTTGCCTGCCTGCCCAATCATGTAACGGGCAAGGGCGTAATCGGCGAGCTGCGCCGCCAGCACCCCGAAAGCAACATTGTGGCGGTTGATTTCGACCCCGGCGCAAGCGAGGTAAATCAGGTAAACAGAATCAAGCTCATGCTTACACAGGCGTTCTCCAATGCGGGAATCAGCCGCAGAGACCTTGCGGCTTCACAGCTTGGAGTAAAGTCGCGGTATGATGAGTTTGTGGGAATTTAACGGAGAGAGGACAAAATTATGGCAACCAATTCATTTTCAACAGAACAGAGACCTGTCGGCAATCACAAGGGAATCGGATTTTTCGTGCTTATCGGAGTAATAGTCGTACTGCTTCTGATAGTGCTGTTCAATTGCTTTACGGTGGTAAACGAGGGCTTTGTTGGCGTAAAGTACCAGTTCGGTAAAATTGTCAGCAGCGACCTTTCGGCAGGACTTAATTTCCACATTCCTTTTGTAGAGGAAATTCAGGAGGTTGACACCCGCGAGCAGATTTATTCCGTTCAGACCGACGCGTATACCAGCGATACGCAGACGGTTGACAGTCTTTCACTGAAGCTTAATTACTACTACGACGGCACAAAGCTTTCCGAGATAATCCGTACTATCGGCGTAAGCAATGTTGAGACCAAGCTGCTTGTTCCGAATGTTGCAAAGATTGCCAAGAACGAGATAGGCAAAGTAAAGGCAGAGGACCTTGTTCAGACACGTTCGGAGGTTCAGAACGCTATTTTTGAGGAGCTTAAGCTGACGCTTGAGCCCAGCGGCATTATTGTAACCGCATTCGCAATTGAGAATCTTTCGTTTGACGACGCATTCGAGCAGTCCATTCAGGCGAAGGTAATAGCTGCGCAGGATGCTCTTAAAATGCAGAACAAGACCGCCGAGCGCGAGGAAGAAGCAAAGCAGAAGGTAATCGCAGCGCAGGCAGAGGCTGATTCGCAGAAGATTAAGGCTGAAGCAGAGGCGTATGCTATTCAGGTAGTACAGGAGCAGCTTGCAAAAAGCCCCACATACATTGACTATCTCAAAATCAACAACTGGAACGGCGAGCTTCCGCAGGCAATCGGCACAGAGGTAAATCCGTTCATTGCTCTTGACGGAACGAGCAACACGGTAACAGCCGTAAGACCCGCTGTCGGCGGCGAAGAATAATTTACAACATGGTTACGGAAGCCTCCGCGCCTGCGGGGGCTTTCAATATTTATAAGGATGGTATTATATTTTGGATTACATAACCTTAAAAAAGCAGGCACTTGAAAGCTTTTTCTCACGCATGAACGATATGCAGCGCAAGGCGGTATTCCGCGTAAAGGGCGCTGTGCTGATTATTGCGGGCGCGGGCAGCGGCAAGACCACCGTGCTTTGTAACAGAATCGCAAATATCATGCGCTTTGGTGACGCATACAATGACGAAACCGTGCGCGAAATCAGTGCGGCAGACGCGCAGTTTCTGGCTGATTTCCCGAAGCTTGAGCATACGCCCGAGAACGCGCAGCGCCTTGCCGATATTGTTGCGGTTGAGCCGGTAAATCCGTGGAATATACTTGCAATCACGTTCACGAACAAGGCTGCAGCGGAACTTAAGCAGCGCCTTATTGCAATGATAGGCGAGGAAGCCGAGCATATCACCGCTTCGACCTTCCATTCCGCGTGTGTGAAGATTCTTCACCGTGAGATTGAAAAGCTGGGCTATAAAAGCAGCTTTACGATTTACGACACGGGCGATTCCGAGAGCGTAATCAAGGACTGCATGGCAAGACTGAACATTGATACCAAAATAATCGAGCCGAAAAAGATTATGAATATTATCTCGCGCTGCAAGGATAAAATGCAGTCTCCCGAGGAATTTGAGATAATTGCAGGCAAAATGGCAGACCTTGTCCACAGACGCGCGGCAGAGGTCTATAAAATGTATCAGAATCAGCTCCGCGCCGCAAGCGCGCTTGATTTTGACGATATCATTTTCCTTACCGTAAAGCTGTTTGAGCAGTTCCCCGATGTGCTTGACCACTATCGAAGACTGTATAAGTACATCATGGTTGACGAGTATCAGGATACCAACATAGCGCAGTACAGGCTGATTTCTCTGCTTGCGGGCGAAGACGGCAATCTGGCGGTAGTCGGCGACGATGACCAGAGTATCTACCGTTTCCGCGGCGCTACAATCGAGAATATTCTCAATTTTGAAAACCAGTACAAAAACTGCGAGGTTATCCGTCTGGAGCAGAATTACCGCTCCACCGAAAACATACTCAATGCTGCAAATGCCGTTATCAGCCATAATCAGAAGCGCAAGAGCAAGTCGCTGTGGTCAAAGCTGGGCGAGGGCGAAAAGATTGAGTGTACCCTGTACACAGACGGCAACGAGGAAGCCCGCGCAATAACCGATATAATCGAAAAGGGCGTAAAGGCGGGCAAAAAGTACTCCGATTTTGCGCTGCTTTACCGCAGCAACGAGCAGTCACGCGCGTATGAGCAGAATTTTGTTCAGTCGGGCGTACCGTACAAAATCGTAGGCGGCTTCCGCTTCTTTGAGCGCAAGGAGATTAAGGACATAATGGCGTACCTCACCCTGCTCAACAATCCGTTTGATATCACGCGTTTCAGACGCGCGATTAACGAGCCCAAGCGCGGAATCGGCGACGCCACGGTTGACGAGGTTGTACGCATTGCGGAGGGTCTGGGCATTACACCCATTGAGGTCTGCCGCAACGCAGGTGATTACGAAACGCTTTCGCGCAAGGCGACCGCGCTTAAAACCGCCGCGAATCTGTTTGACGAGCTTGACGAGCTTGCCGATACATTGAGCATTGACGAGCTGATTGACGCAATAGGCGAAAAGAGCGGATACTTTGCGCATCTTATCAGCGACGGAGAAAAGGGCGCAAAGGCGCGTGACAACATTGCCGAGCTGAAATCGGGCGCTGTTGCGCTGCTTCAGGAAAACCCCGAGCTTACTCTGCCGGACTATCTTGAAATGAGCGCGCTTGCCGCAGGAATTGACAGCTACGACAGCGAATCCGACCGCGTTTCCATGATGACCATGCACAGCGCAAAGGGTCTGGAGTTTGACACGGTATTCATTGTCGGCGCGGAGGACAATCTGTTCCCGAGCCGCCGCAGCATGGGCAGTCAGGAGGACATGGAGGAGGAGCGCCGTCTTGCGTATGTGGCAATCACCCGCGCGAAGAGAAAGCTATACATAACCCACGCAGTAACGCGAATTTATTACGGCAGCGTATCGCGCAATCAGCTTTCAACATTCATCAAGGAAATTCCCGATGAATATATTGAAAAGCGCGACAACCGCCCGCAGAGGTCTTTCACGCAGCGTGTTGCCGCGCGTCCGCAGCGCCGCGACTATATTGCGGAGCAGGCTGCAAAGAAGCCTGTTGCTCCCACACCGACAAGCATTGGAATAGAATTTTTTGTCGGCGACCGTGTGCATCACAATATTTTCGGAGACGGCACGGTGCTTGAAGCAAGGCGCATGGGCAACGATACCCTGATGACCATTGAGTTTGACACGGCAGGGCAGAAAAAGCTGATGGCGAATTTTGCAAAGCTGACGAAGATATAAGAAAAATCCCCGTCCTTTTAGGCGGGGATTTCAGGCTGTCGATAAAGGCGCATCTGCTGTGTCTCGTCATTGCTCTGTTGGCGGCGTCCATGCCGCCTTTTGGCAATGACTATCGCAACATCGTGTTGCGGCATAATCGGCAGGCACAAAGCCTAGCCGATATGCCGTTTCCTTGCATCTGCACCTTTCTCGCCACCCTGGGAAAGATACTTTTTCGACAAGCTGAAATCCCCGTCCTTTTAGGCGGGGATTTTCGATTATTTTGAATCAGTTCTTCAAGCTCTGAAGCGGCGCGGGGATTCTTCCGCCGCGGCTGATAAACTTGGAAGAAGAGCATCTGTTAATCTTCATAATCGGGCCGCTGCCGAACAGACCACCGAATTCCAGCATTTCGCCTTCCTTCATTCCTATCGCGGGAATTACGCGGACAGCGGTTGTTTTGCTGTTTACCATGCCGATTGCCGCCTCGTCCGCGATAATTGCGGAGATTGTATCAACGGGCGTATCGCCGGGAATAACAATCATATCCAGACCAACAGAGCAAACTGCGGTCATAGCTTCCAGCTTTTCAATGGTGAGCGCGCCCGAAACAGCTGCGTCAATCATGCCTGCGTCCTCCGAAACGGGAATGAACGCGCCCGAAAGTCCGCCAACGTGCGAGGAAGCCATTACGCCGCCCTTCTTAACCGCGTCGTTGAGCATTGCAAGGCAGGCTGTTGTGCCGTGAGTACCGCAGCTCTCCAGCCCGATTTCCTCAAGAATATGCGCAACCGAGTCGCCGACAGCGGGTGTTGGAGCGAGCGAAAGGTCAACTATTCCGAAAGGTACGCCCAGCCGTCTGGATGCCTCTGTTGCTACCAGCTGACCCATTCGTGTGATTTTGAACGCGGTCTTTTTGATTACATCCGCGATTTCGGTCATGTTAGCGTCAGGGTGCTTTGCAAGCGCAGCGCGTACAACGCCCGGTCCCGATACTCCGACATTGATTTCCGTATCGTACTCGCCCACGCCGTGGAATGCGCCTGCCATAAAGGGATTATCCTCAACTGCGTTGCAGAATACAACGATTTTAGCCGCGCCGAAGCAGTGGTCGTCCTTTGTTGCAACAGCGGCGTCCATGATTGTCCTGCCCATCATTGCAACGGCGTCCATGTTGATACCTGCCTTTGTAGAGCCGATATTTACGGATGAACATACATTTGTGGTTTCTGCAAGAGCCTCGGGAATGGACCTGATAAGCTCAAGGTCGCCCGCAGAAAAGCCCTTGTGCACAAGCGCGGAGTATCCGCCTATGTAGTTTACGCCTGTGCCCTCGGCAACGCGCTGCAAAGCCCTTGCAAACTTTACGGGATTGCCCTTTGCGGCTGCGGCAAGCATTGCGATAGGAGTTACCGAAAGTCGCTTGTTGATAATCGGGATACCGTATTCCTTTTCGATATCCTCGCCGGTCTTTACCAGATTCTCTGCCTTGCGCATCATCTTTTCATAGATTTTGTCGCAGGCTCTGTCGATATCGCTGTCTATGCAGTCGAGGAGCGAGATACCCATTGTTATTGTACGGATATCAAGGTTCTCCTCCTGAATCATCTTTATAGTTTCAAGAATGTCGCCTGTATTAAGCATTTCCGCTCTCCTTTAATTATATTCTGTGCATTGCGTTGAAGATATCCTCGTGCATTACATGAACCTGCAGACCCATCTCCTTGCCTGCGCTTACAAGCTTGTCTGCAAACGAGCTGTAATCAATGCCGAGCTTTGAAATCTCAATCAGCATTGTCATTGCAAACAAATCCTGCATGATTGTCTGCGTAACGTCCATAACATTTGCTCCGTGCTCTGCGCAGATAGTTGCCACTCTTGCCAGAATACCGACCGTGTCCTTGCCGATTACAGTTACAACTGCTCTCATAATAAAATCCTCCTGTTTATGCACGGCAAATTGTATAAATTTTATGCCGCGCTTTTTTGTTTTTTTATACTTTCTTATCTATTATACTAAAAAATTCGGAAAAAGTAAATGTATTCATAGACAAAAATAAATTTTTGTGATAAAATAATAAAAAATGCTCTTATAGCAGGATTTTTATGTGTAGTTTTTTTAACAAACAGATTATTTACAGAATTAACCAAACAAAAGGACTTGAAAATATTGACAACCGAAAGACTCCCGATACCTGCGGATATTCACAATCATTCCACGCTTTCGCACGACGGCTGCGACGAGCCCATGCTCATGGCGCAGCGGGCGTTTGAGATTGGCATAAAACACTTTGCGCTTACCGACCATATCGAGCTTGAAAAGCTTGACGAATGGGATTTTCGCGGGGCGATAGCGCGCTCCGAAAAGGTATTTCTTGAAATAAAGGAAAAATTCGCGGGGCGCATGGAGGTCTACTACGGTGCGGAATTGGGTCAGCCGCTGTACAACATGGCGCAAGCCGAAAAAATACTCGCAGAGCATGACTACGATTTCGTGCTTGGCTCGCAGCACCGCACAAAAAGCTATCCGTATCTGAATAAAGTCCCCGAAACACACGCGGACAAAACCCGCTGCCTTGATGAGTATTTTGAAGAGGAGCTGGCTCTGGCGGAGCTTGGCTGCTTTTGCTCACTGTCGCACCTGACATTCCCGCTGCGGTTTCTGTGCCTTGACGGCTGGCAGCCCGATATGAGCAGGTACGATGCAGTAATAGAGAAGATTCTGCGTACAATAATAAGCAAGAACATAGCGCTGGAGGTAAATTCCTCGGGCATACGCAAGGGGCTTGGAATACCAATGCCGTGCGGGGAGTACATCGAGCTTTACCGCAGACTTGGCGGCAGAATGATAACCGTGGGCTCGGATGCGCACCGTGCGGCAGATGTCGGCGCGGATATCCCGCAGGTTATTGCGCTGATTAAGAGTATCGGCTTTAACGAGATTTGCGTGTTCAGGAAGAAACAGCCGATTTTTGTTTCAATCTAAGTTAACCGCGGAAGCGCCTGCTTCCGAAAAAAATACAGATACAAACAGGAGGAACGACATGAACAATACAGATAAGAAGCTGCTTGACCTTTTGAGGCAGAATGCGCGTCTTTCCAATTCGGAATTGGCGGCGATGCTTGCAGTTACGGAAAAGGAAGTCGCGGAGGGCATAGCGCGATTGGAGGCGGCGGGTATCGTAATAGGTTACTCCGCTATTATAAATGAAGAGCTTGCAGACGACCAGAGTGTTACGGCAATAATCGAGCTGAAAATCACGCCCGTAAAGGACATGGGCTTTGATGACCTTGCGCACACCATTATGCAGTTCCCCGAGGTTGATACGGTTATTCTGCTAAGCGGCGCGAACGACCTTTCCGTCACCATTTCGGGCACAAGCATGAGAAAGGTTGCCTTGTTCGTATCCGAACAGCTTGCGGTGCTTGACGGTGTTCTTTCTACCACAACGCACTTTGTTTTGAGAAGATATAAGGAAAAGGGTCATGTTTTCGGCGAGGACCGTTCCGATGAAAGGAGCATGGTATCTCCGTGATTGATTATGAAAGCGTCATCCCGCAGAAAATACAGGATATTCAGCCTTCGGGCATACGAAAATTTTTTGATATCGCGCAGCAGGTTGAGGGTGTAATCTCACTTTCGATAGGCGAGCCCGATTTTAAGACTCCGTGGGCAATCCGCAAGGAAGCGATAAATGTACTGGAACGAGGCAAGACCACATATACTGCAAACCGCGGTCTTGCAGAGCTTTGCGCAGCCATTTCGGACTATCTCAAAACCACCATACATACGGAGTACTCGCCGTCAAAGGAGATAATTGTGACAGTGGGCGGCTCCGAGGCAATAGATATGACTATGCGCGCGCTTGTGCAGGAGGGCGACGAGGTGCTTGTACCCGAGCCGAGCTTTGTGTGCTATTCTCCGATTGTAAGCGTGTGCGGAGGTACCGCAGTGCCTATTGTCACAAAGCAGGAGGACAATTTCCGACTTACGGCAAAGGCTCTTATCAGCAAGATAACACCCCGCACAAAAGCGCTGGTACTGCCTTTCCCGAACAATCCCACGGGCGCGGTAATGCGCAGAAAGGATTTGGAGGAGATTGCCGACGTACTGCGCGGGACAAATATCATTGTTGTTTCGGATGAGATTTATTCCGAGATGACATACGGTGAGGAAAAGCACGTTTCAATTGCCGAGATTGACGGTATGCGCGAGCGTACAATTGTGATAAACGGCTTTTCCAAGGCATTTGCAATGACGGGCTGGCGTCTGGGCTATGCCGCAGGACCCGAGCCCATAATCAGGCAAATGCTCAAGCTTCACCAGTACTGCATAATGAGCAGCCCGACGGTAAGTCAGTACGCAGCGGTTACGGCAATGACCAAGTGCCGCGAGGACGTAGACCACATGGTGCAGGAATACGATATGCGCAGAAAGCTGCTGGTAAAGGGCTTCAACGAAATGGGACTGGAGTGCTTTGAGCCCGAGGGCGCATTCTATGTTTTCCCGTGTATAAAATCCACCGGCATGACCAGCTCGGAATTCTGCGAAAAGCTGGTATTCTCCAAGAAGGTTGCGGTTGTGCCGGGCAACGCATTCGGTGAAAGCGGCGAGGGCTATGTGCGCGTTTCGTATGCGTATTCCGTGCAGCATCTTACAACAGCGCTTGCGCGAATCAGAGAATTTCTTGAGGAAATCAGGACGTGAGGCGCATTATCGGTATCAAAGCGCCCGCAAAGGTGAATCTGTATCTGGATATCACGGGCAGGCGCGGCGACGGCTATCATCTGCTGGAAACGATAATGCAGAGCGTTTCGCTGTATGATGAGGTCACGGTTGAGTATTCCGACAGCGGTACGGGCAAAATAACGGTTGAGTGCGACCGCGCGGATATACCCTCTGATGAGAGGAATATTGCGTACAAGGCGGCAAGGCTCTTTTTGGAGCGCAGCGGCGAAAGGAACGCGGATATTTCGATAAATATCAAGAAACACATTCCAAGCGGAGCGGGCATGGGCGGCGGCAGCACAGACGCAGCCGCCGTTATAGCGGCGCTTTCAAACTGTATCAGGGCTACGCGGCGGGAACTGTATGAAATCGCAGAGCAGGTCGGCGCTGACGTGCCGTTCTGCCTTTGCGGAGGTACAGCGGTATGTCGGGGTATCGGCGAGGATATTAACGTGCTGTCGCCGCTTGAAAATTGTGCGTTTCTTGTGGTAAAGCCTGATTTCTCCTGCCCGACGGGCGAGGCTTATTCAAGGTACGACCAATCGCCGCTTGCCGCAAGGGGCGGCTTGAACGATTTTGAGCAGGAAATGCGGCGCGGCGTGTTCAGTGGAATGTACAATGTATTCCGCGGGCTTTACGCCGACGCGCGAATTGAGAAAATAATCGAACGGCTTTCTGCGGGCGGCGCTCTGGGAGCGATGCTTACGGGAAGCGGCTCTGCCGTATTCGGAGTATTTGCGGATGAATCGGCGGCTGCCGAATGCGCGGCTCGGTTTGGGGAATTATTTACGGCGGTATGCAGACCCTGCGAGGGGCTTCTGCTTGAAAAAATATGCGATAATGCGGAAAGGACAGGGCTATGATTAAGGTTAAGAATCATATCGGAGAAATAACGCTGTCACAGGAATATTTTGAGCAGCTGATTTCCAACACTGTAATTAACTGCTTCGGAGTTGCGGGCGTAAATACTTCAACACCTGCGCAGACGCTCATGGAGTTTCTGCCTGTGAGAAAAAAGCGCAGCGCCGGAATATCGGTAAAGGTCGGCAAGGACAAACTGGCGGTAGACCTGCACATAACGGTAATGTACGGCGTGAATGTCGGCGCTGTGGTAAAGAGCATAATCAACAAGCTGCGCTATGTGGTTGAAGAAAACACAGGCATTGCGGTTGAGAAGGTCGGCGTGTATGTCGACAATGTAAAAATGTAAATTGTGCCTAAGGGCTTATTCAAAAAATAAGGAAGGACTACACAGAAATGATAATTACAGGAAAGCTTCTCAAGGATGCCGTGATTTCGGGCGCTAACAACATCTCCAATCAGCGTCAGGCGGTTGATGAGCTTAATGTATTCCCCGTACCCGACGGCGATACCGGCACGAATATGTCTATGACTATCGGCAATGCGCTGGCAGAGCTAAAAAACACCTCAGACGGTGCGGGAGCAGGCGATATTGCGAAGGTAATTGCGGGCGCAATGCTTCGCGGCGCAAGAGGCAACTCGGGCGTAATTCTTTCGCTGCTTTTCAGGGGAATTTCAAAGGGATTAAAGGGATACGCCGAGGCTGACGCCGCTGCTCTTGCAGAGGGCTTCCGTCAGGGCGTTGAGGCTGCGTACAAATCGGTGATGAAGCCTACGGAGGGTACAATTCTCACCGTTGCGCGCGAGGCTCACGAAAACTCCGCAGCATTTGTCGAGCAGGGCGACGCCGCAGTATATCTGCGCGCGTACATTGATGAGGCTGAAAAGTCGCTTGAAAGAACGCCCGAGCTTCTTCCCGCGCTGAAAAAAGCGGGCGTTGTAGACGCGGGCGGCATGGGCTATATCGTCATACTCAAGGGTATGCTTGAGGTATTTGAGGGCAGAAGCGGGATATCCTCCGAGGATGCCGTAAAGCCGTCTGCGCCTGCTGCTGCGGCAGCGGCATCAAGCGCCGAAAACGAGGAGATTCACTTTGCGTACTGCACGGAGTTTATTGTAAACAAGAGCAGTAAAGCTCCCGATTCCACAAAGCTGCGCGCTTATCTTGAAACAATCGGCGACTGCGTTGTGGTGGTTGATGACGATGATATTATCAAGGTTCATGTTCATTCAAACAATCCCGGCAAGGCGATTGAAATGGCGCTGAAATTCGGCGAGCTTACAAAGGTGAAAATCGAGAATATGCGCGAGCAGCACAACAATCTGCTTAAATCCGACGAGCTTACGCAGAATAACCGCAAAACTCCCGTTGCGCCCGAAAAGGAGATAGGCTTTGTTGCGGTTGCGGCGGGCGCGGGAGTTGAGGCTCTGTTCACAGACCTCGGCGCGGATTATATCGTACGCGGCGGTCAGACCATGAATCCCTCCACCGAGGATATTCTGGAGGCTATCGGACAGACGCCCGCGCACAATGTGTTTGTGCTGCCCAATAACAAGAATATCATTATGGCGGCAGAGCAGGCTGTGTCGCTTGCGGACAGGAATGTGTGCGTTTTGCAGACCCGCTCTATCCCGCAGGGAATCTCCGCAATGATGGCGTTTGACCCCGAGGGTGATTTCAACGCCAACCGCGCGGGCATGACGCAGGCAATTGACAGGGTAGGCAGCGGTCAGATTACTTATGCGGTGCGCGACAGCGAGTATGAGGGGCACAAGATAAAGCAGGGTGAAATTCTTGCAATGGATAACGGCAAGATAGTATTCACCGAAAAGGAAGTTGAAAAGGCGCTTGTTAAGCTGACCAAGCGGCTTGTAAGCTCGTCCAGCAGCTTTATCACCGTGATATACGGCTCTGATGTTTCGGACGAGGACGCAAATGCTGCTTATGAGCATCTGCGCTCCAAAATCAGCGACAGCGTTGACATTGTTCTGGTAAACGGCGGTCAGCCCGTATATTACTACATTATTTCGGTAGAATAAATGGACATAATGTATCTCAAGGGCGTTGGTCCCAAAAAGGCAGAGCTTTACAAAAAACTCGGTATTGAAACCGCGGAGCAGCTTTTAGAGCTGTATCCGCGGGACTATATCGACTTTACGCAGACCAAGAAGATATCCGAGGTGCAGGACGGCGAAATGTGCGCTGTCCGCGCTTTTGTTGAGAGAAAAAGCGCTCCGTTCAGCAAATACGCGAAAATGGCGGTGTATAAGGCGGAGATAAGCGACGGTGAAAGCACTGCGACGGTTGTGTATTTCAATGCAAAATACACCTTTGAAAAGCTGGAGGAAAACGGCGAGTATCTGTTTTACGGCAAGTTCACATACGGGCTTGCGGGTATTCAGGTCAGCTCGCCGCTTTATATTAAGCCCGAGGCAGCGGGTCTTATGCCGAAATATCACCTTACTGCGGGGCTTTCCAACAACATGATAAGCGCAAATATCAAGACAGCGCTGGCTGACGTCAGGCTTACCGAAACTCTGCCCGACAGCATTATCGAGCGTTTCGGTCTGTACACCCGCGAGGAAGCGGTTCGTAAAATTCATTTTCCGTCTGTGCGTGAGGAGTATACCGAGGCGCGGCGCAGGCTGGTTTTTGAGGAGCTGCTGACGCTTAAGCTGGGACTTGCTATGCTGAAAGGCAGGGGCAGGGCGCTTACGGGCGCTCCCATGGAAAGCAAAGATATAAGCGCATTTTTTGACGGCTTGCCTTTTGAACCCACAGGCGCGCAGAAACGCGCGATAGAAGACTGTATTCACGATATGACGGGCGAATCGCCTATGAACAGGCTTCTGCAGGGTGATGTCGGCGCGGGCAAAACGCTGGTAGCTGCCGCTGCGGCGTATTTTGCAAAGCTTAACGGCTACACTACTCTTGTTATGGCTCCGACCGAGGTGCTGGCAAAGCAGCACCACAAGACCTTTTCGGATATGCTGGGCGGACTTGGCGTGCGTGTTGAGCTGCTTTCGGGGTCGCTTACTGCGGCGGAGAAAAAAGCCGTTCGCGCGGCTGCCGCACGGGGTGAAATTGATGTTCTTGCGGGAACGCAGGCGCTGATACAGAAAAGCTCTCTGCCTGCGAATACGGGGCTTGTTGTGGTGGACGAGCAGCACAGATTCGGCGTTAAGCAGCGCGCAGCGCTTGCAGAAAAGGGCAGCAGCCCGCATATACTTGCCATGTCCGCAACGCCGATTCCGCGCACACTGGCGCTGATTGTATACGGCGACCTTGATGTTTCGGTGCTCAACGAAATGCCAAAGGGCAGGATTCCGATAAAGACCTACGCTGTTGATACCTCGTTCCGCGAGCGGCTGTATAAATTCATTCGCAAGCATATTGAGCAGGGCAGGCAGGCGTATATCGTCTGTCCGCTTGTAGAGTCTGCCGATGGTGAAAGTGCGTCGGGCGAAAAAGCAAGCGCGATTGAGTATTACGAATCGCTGAAAAATACGGTTCTTGCCGATATACCTACGGGGCTGCTCTACGGCAGAATGAAGCAGGCAGACAAGGACAGCGTTATGGAGCGATTTAAGGCAAACGAGCTTAAGCTGCTGATTTCCACAACGGTAATCGAGGTTGGCATTGATGTACCAAACGCAGTGGTAATGCTGATTGAAAACGCCGAGCAGTTCGGGCTTTCGCAGCTGCACCAGCTTCGCGGGCGCGTAGGCAGGGGCAGCGAGCAGAGCTATTGTGTGCTTATGACCGACAGCAGCAGCGAGTACACAAAGCAGCGCACTCAGGCAATGGTCGGCACGACGGATGGCTTTGTCCTTGCGCAAAAGGATTTGGAGCTTCGCGGTCCGGGAAATTTCTTCGGGCATGAGCAGCATGGACTGCCGCCGCTTAAGGTTGCCGATATAGCAGACGACGCGCAGGTTCTTGAGATGGTAGACAAGCTTGCAGGCGAGATACTGGCAGATGACCCCGTACTTTCAAAGCCCGAGAACAGCTTGCTTTTGTCTGCAACAGAGCGTTTATTCGGGCAGAGCGGCGAGGTATGTCAAAACTGATGCAAAGGAGTTACCATGACAGAAATTGCAGCTGAACGCTGGAATTACCCGCGTTTTTTTACTGAAAATATAGATGAAACGGCAGTCGTTTCGGGCGAGGACGCAAAGCATATCTCACAGGTGCTGCGAATGCGCGGCGGTGATTTCGCGGTGCTTTGTGACGGCAGGGGCAGGGATTATCTGTGCAGGCTGTCGCACGTTGGCGCAGAGTGCGTCTTTGATGTGCTGGAAAGCGCACCGAATCCTGCCGAGCCTACAATATATGTCAGACTGTTTCAGGCAATGCCAAAGGGCGATAAAATGGATTTTATCGTGCAGAAAGCGGTTGAGTGCGGTGCGAGTGAGATTATTCCGATAATGACAAAACGCTGCGTATCGCGACCCGACGCCAAGCAGCTTGCCAAAAAGACGGAGCGCTGGAACAGAATCGCATACGAAGCCGCAAAACAGTGCGGCAGGGGGATTATTCCAAAAGTAGGCGAAACGGCAGATATTTCCGCGCTGAAGAATATGCTTTCTCCCGATAATACGGGAATACTGTTCTATGAGTGCGCGTTTCTTCCGCTGAAAAAAGCCGTAGGCGAGATTAAGCGGAATGTCGATATTGTAATCGGAAGTGAGGGCGGCTTTGAGCCTGCCGAGGCAGAGGCTCTTGCTGCGGCGGGATTTATCCCCGTATCGCTGGGCAAGCGTATTTTGCGCTGCGAGACTGCGCCGATTGCAGCGCTCTGTGTTTTGATGAATATTACAGATAATATGTAACGAATTTGGCAGTATTCACTAAAATTTTGTTGCGGCTCTTGCAATATTTATTAAAATGGTATATAATATATACTATGAGAACGGAGTTCTCATAGTCAGCGACAGCTGACCGCCGCAAAGCGGCGAACATATATTTCAA